>JBASIS010000148.1:0-1632 GCA_049654905.1 Chromatiaceae bacterium | reverse complement strand
CCCGGGCTCCGGGCGCAAGGTCGGATCGGGCCGCTGGGGCGAGGCGACCCAGGTGGTGCGGTTGCCCGTCAGCCGCATCCCCGAAATCCAGGCCCGACCCCTCTTCACCTCCCGGGTCCCCGCCGACTTTCCCTCGCCGGCGGACGAATACGCCGAGGGGCCGCTGGATCTCCATGACTACCTGATCCGCCATCCGGCGGCGACCTTCTAGGTGCGCGTCACCGGCGAGTCCATGACCGGGGCCGGCATTCTGAATGGAGATGTGCTGGTGGTGGACCGGGCGCGCGAGCCGCGCCATGGCGATATCGTGGTGGCGGTCATCGATAACGAACTAACGGCCAAGCAACTGGACCGCCAGGGGCCGACGCCGCGCCTGCGCGCCCATCACCCGGACTTTGCCGTTATCGACTTGCGCCCGGGGCAGGAACTGCGCATCTGGGGGGTGGTGGGCGGCGTGGTGCGGCGGTTGCCGTGAGGCCCTGCTAAGTTTTCACGACGACTCCCCCGCCAGCCGACACAGCTTAGCCCCCAGATTGAGTTGGCCGATGCCAGCCAGGGCGATGAGCGGGGTGGTATTGCAGCAGACCACGCCCGTTCGCCCAACAAAGACGTTTCCCGTGCCAGGTCATCGGCGCTGTCTTCCAGTAAGACGGCGCCGGCGGCCATCGCCCGCTGCAAAAAGACCACCCGGGGCAGCGCGAGCCAGGCCGCGGCGGTACAGGACGACAAACGCCCCTCCCGGAACAGGGTGATGGCCGTGTGCTCCTTCATGAAGCCCGCAAGCCCCTCGGCGTTCATGTGGAGGGAAAGCAGTATTTCCGCGGGACAATCGATCGCCACTGTTTGATTCATAACCATCTCCGCAAGAGGGCCGGCCGGTGGGTCGGGCAGGCCAGCCAGGCATGGTGCCTGAAATCGTAACCCCTGGCGCTGACGGCGCGCGATCAGCGGTCATCAGCCCCTACGCCCCGATCAACGCCAACCCCTGCTAGGTGAACTGCGAGCGGGTCTTTACCGGGGTCAGTCGGAAAAGGGAACCGGGGCGCCGGTCAGCATTACGATCTCCTCGGCGAGTTGCCGGGCTTCGTCCTCCAGGGCCAGGGTCACGGCGCGGATGGCGATGGCCTGCTGGGCGGCGATGGCCTCCAGGCGGTCGGGCTGTTCCTGGATGAGCCGGTAGAGCCATATCCAGCCCCGCACCGGTCAAACCGGGGGCAAAGTGACCTTTTTTGCTGGCGCCGCCCCCTCATGCGCTCTCCCGCTCATAGTCAGTTCGACGTTTGGTCAAGAGTCTGCCGGAGCCACTCCGGGAGCTGGAGCAGGTCCGGCGGCGTGTCGATATCCGCCAGCGCTGCACCGACCCAGACGCGCCAGCCCAGGGCCTGCATCCGCGCCCGGGTCACGGCCGCGACTCGGGCGGTGCTCCAGGGGATATCCGCGAACAGGCTGGGGTGGTCGGCCCGCAGGCCCAGGAGCGTGTAGCCACCGTCCAGCGCTGGATAAAATGCCGCGTCATGGTCGGCCAGGGCCGCCGCCGCAGCCTGAAGACGCACCGCCGACAGGGCCGGGCAATCGGTGCCGATCAGCAGCACGCGGGCGCCCTGCGCCAGGTGTCGCCGGGCGGCGCGGGCC
>JBASIS010000147.1:0-17211 GCA_049654905.1 Chromatiaceae bacterium | reverse complement strand
CAATATCCCTTTTCTGGATCACCAAGAAACCGGGGCTCGCCGTGAGTGACGGCATGGTTGATGGCGATGCGGCCGGCGAGCCGTTCAAACGATTTCTCACCTATAGGATTGTTTTTGTCGCGGACATATCCAAACAACAGTCTTGGGCCCGTGAGTCTTTCCGGTGATCCTTTTAAGGCACCTTCAGTCGAAACGGTTTTCTGCTCGGATGGGAGGGGCGTGAGACAGTCCCGGATCTTTCCATTCTTCCTGTGAACCGAGGAAGTAAAAGCCCACCGATAGCGGAAATGATGGCCACACGAGACTACGCGGGAATTGGAAGTCACCTTGCCATCAGAATCGGTCGTCAACTCCACATAGATAAGTTGTCCCGGGGAAAATGCACGTGAATCATTGATGGCGGAAGCCACGCTATCAGCGTTGAATTCCAAAGGGTGACCTTTCGTAAGGTGACCGATTTTGTTGTTTGCCAGTACGTCGGACTGTTCATCAAGATAGCGCTTATAAAGCGACCCGGGGATCTCCAATGTGACATCGGATGTTGCCGGCACCAGAGCGAGGTTATAAGTGCCTAGTCTACTGTGTCCCCATGCGTCCTTTTTATTGAACGCCGCTGCCAGCAAACCTTGTCCGTCGATGCCCCCTCGGTAGTTTACAAGGCGCATGGCGGAAGAACAGTTCCATGAACCCGATGATTCGATCAGGTGATTTGTCAGTTTATTATTCCGGTTTATCTCCCTTTCGACACCCCGTAACACACCGGAAACCTTTCCGTTTACGGAGGCGGCGCGAATCAAACCCTCCACCTCCTGTCTTACGAACAAAGCCGCTTTAGCGTGACCGAATACCTCGATTTCCCAGCCATCGTTCTTTATAGCCCTGACCAGCGCAGGTCGAACCATAAGCGTTTCTTGCGCCTGCTGGTTGAAATCGAGATTGGGTCGATAGGTATAATGGCGCTCTTCCACGCGCTCCATGGGTGCCGAAAGCAAGGCGCCAAGGCTATGGCGGACCATGCCTTTCAGCGCGGTTCCTGGTATCACCACACTACCATCCGCAAGCCGCAAGGGTTCGGCAATTTGCTTGCTGGGCTTAGAATTACCGAAACCCCATTGCTTAAGTAAGGCGGGATCAGCGACGAATTCCTTTTTTGGATCGCCATCTTTACGAATAGGGTAGCGTGTGTTTCCGGGCAACAGAGGTGTCAAGGCTGTCAAAGTGCAGCGGAGTTCGCCGGACAGCAATCCACTGTCCAGTTCCTTGTCATCCGGGCGAGAACCGTCGTGCCAGACCGGGGTGTCGGTGATGGCGGATTCAATGTTGATTGGAACGAAGCCATATGGCAAAAGAGGCGATTTGGAATTAACGCCAGCATTATCCTGGGCTGAGTGAGTTCCAGGCCTAGATGAGACCTTAGTAGGGGGTAATCGAGATATAATTCCCAAATTAGTTAGTGTGACATCGACAGCTTGCATTTTTCCAGGCTGAGTAGTACTAGGCGCGAGACTAAACGTGACTTCGTCATCTTGTCTTAAGGTATTAAACGCTCCTGCCATGACATTGCTGTAATGAAAAAAATATTTCTGTGAGTCGTCTTCACTGATGATGAAGCCGAAACCCCTGTCTATTACCAGCCTATCTATTACGCCCTTATGCATCGACTGGTCCCCAAGATTTAATTGCTATCCGCCAGGCTCTGATAAGCCCTTGCCGCTTGTAGATGATTGCCTGAAGATTCTCGACCCCTTGCGCGTCCTTGAAGCCAAAACGCGCCTGGTCGCGCAGGCTCAGCACACTAATGATTTCACGTTGGACCCGCTCATCCCCGTCGTGGTCCTCCCGGGACTCCGTGATCCTGGTCCAGCGGCAGCCCCCCGCCTCGCCCGCGATGACATGCAGGGCTGCGCCTTGCCAGAAGATGCGGGCCTCCGCTAAGGGAACCTCCAACATCCAGGCGGGAGGATCACCCTCGACCAAGGGGAGGGCCATGAAGCGGCGACCGGTGGCACCGTGGTAGTCCACCGCCAGGGGATCGGGATCAACCCATACCAATTGGGGCCTGTCAGCCGCCAGTTGGCTGGCGAGGAAGACTCCAACGCCGCACTCCGACTTGCCTCGGCTGTGCCTGAGCAAACAGGAAATATCAGTCATGGCCATCCTCCCGCAGTTTGCCCCACTCCGCGCTATCCCACCTCAACCAGCCGTGGCCGCGCCACTGACCGCCCCCGAGACCGATCTGGCCCTGGCGGGCCAGGTCGAACAAACGGGATAGAACCAGCCTTTCCGCCCTGGTCACGTCTTCCAGCACCATCTTCCAGGCAAAACGACCCTGCATGACCGCCACACGATCGAACTTGGAGCTTTCATAGGCTCCCCCGGTGAATTCATCCTCGGCGTGATGTTGCAGCCAGGCCAATTGCAGGGGGTTTTCAGGATCCATGATGGGCAGGGCGTCACGGATCAAAAGCTTGGCACCGGTATCGACCGTACCGAACAGGGGATTCACCAGTTCTTGATGCCCATCGCACTCCCGTAGCATCCGCGCCAAGGCGTGACGCAAGGGACCGCGCAAGCTGGAACCTGGAATGTAGGGCAGGCGTTCGCCGCCACGATCCCAGGTGACCACCGCAAAATCGGGGTCGAACAAGCTTTTAGCCCCCTCTTTCGTCATGCCATCCGGAGTCAGAAAGCGGCTGTCCCAGGCCGAGAGAGCCGCCAGTTCCTCGCTGGCATGTCCGCCAATGGACAGGCTGTCGATGCCATATCCGTCCTGGCGTTCGCCGGCCATGAGCGTACCGCTGATCTCAATCCAGCCGGGCAAGGGGTCGCTGGCGGGGGCGATGTCCTCGAACGCCTCAAAGGTCTCCGCGATATAAGCCGGATAATCATCCGCCTGGCGGGCATTGGGCCAGAGGCTCGGGTGCTCCGGGCTGGTCAGCCGGTAGGCGCGCAGGCCGTCCAGATGCATCCAACCAAGTCCCCGCGCGACATCCCGCCCAATGAGGCAACGCCCAGCGGCCCAGTGGGCCAGCGCCGCCCGAGCCAGGCTGGCCGCCTCCGGATCGCGGGAACTGTCCACCTCCAGAAGGAAGGGCCAGCGGGTACCCGGGGGCAAGGTCTCGACGTTGAACAGGGCACCGGAGGCCGCCGCACCCGTCCGATGATCGATCGCCACATGCTGACGATAGGCCGGGTACGGCTCGCTCAGCGGATGACTGTTGAAAAAGCGCCATACCGAAGGCTGGCGACCCTTATCGCTGCCGGAGATGGTCGGTGGCACCGACATCCCCCGAGCCTGACGGATCCGTCGCAAGGTGGCGATGAGGGCGCCGGCCAGACCACTACCGCGCAGGGTAGGCAGGCCTTGGCCGTCCCGGCAAAAGGGGCTGTCCACGGTGGTGTCGGGGTCATCGGTACCCCCGGCGCTCAGGAAGGACTCCTGCACCAGGGTGCCCAAAAAGAGGGTGCGGTAGGCAGTGCTCATCGGCGTTGCTCCTTCATGCGCGGGACGTGCCATTGAACCAGGTTGGAGATCAGCAGCCGCTGTTCCGCCAAGGCACGCTCTGGTTCGTCCGGATTCTCGGCCGCCAATCGCGCCAGTTGCTCCTCGAGTTCCCGGGTCGGGAAAGCGTCCCAAGGCTTACCGCCATGCGGCCGGCGTTTGGGCGCCTGCTTGATCTCCCGCAGCACCTCTTTCACTTGCCGGGCATCCTTGGCAGCCAGGGCCCGACCCCGCAGCCATTGCAACTGAGACAAACTGGGCCCGTTGGCCCCGATCCGGTTAGTCAGTGCCACGGCACGCGCCAGCAACAGCTCCCCCCGGTTGCTCCGCGGCGGGCATGACGGGGCACTCTCCTGGTCGAAGCCAGCGAAGGCCTGGGTGGCAATCCGAAAGCGTCCCAGTCCTTCCCGCGTCCGCTCCCCCAGCACCCCCCGGACCATCAGCGCCGTCGCCAGGGCCGCGCTTCCGCTACCCGCGATCCGCCAGCAGGAGCCCCGACGCAAGGCCAGTGCCGGGGCCCGTTGCAATCCGCTGGCGGCATTGAAGCCGTACAGCCGGTCCGTCTCGGTGACCGCCTTTTTGATCACCCACTGGCCCGCGGCGGACTCTTCCATCCCGGCCAGCCGACATAAGGCCGCCAGATCAAGCGTGTCCAGAAAACCCAGGTCCGGGCCGCGTACGATCAGGTCGCTGGTGAGGGTCAGGGTCCAGTCATCCGCCAGAGGCGCGCCAGCGGGTTCAGGGGCAGTCTCCATCCCTTCCACGACCACCGGCGCGCCCCCGCGCCCCACGGCCAGCCAGTCCTGACCGGCAAACAAGGGAGCTAACAAACCGATAAAGTCCTCCCGCGCCTCACTGTCCGCAAAGCGCAGCTCCGCCTGGAAACGCGTCGCCTCGGCGATCTCTTCCAGACTGAACAATTCGGCCTTACCCAGGCTGCCCCGTTTTGGCGTCGCATTGCGCAACCGCACCTTCATGGTCGGTTCATAACGCTGCCAGGAACCCTTGACCGTGGCGCGACACAGGTACTCATAGGCGCCGGGGCGTTTCGGCTTTTCCTCCTTGTCCTCGCGATCCCGGTAAAGACTGTCGTAGGCCTCCGGCTCCGCCGAGCCCGCCGCCCACCAGGGTAGAGTGGCATCGCCGCCAGCGGGCTTTTTAGTCAGGATTGACAAGGGTATGGGCAATACCTCGGCGGCCTGCGCCAGATCAGCCGGCAAGGGCAGTGCATCACCAATCGAAAGTCGCTCCCAAAGGTCCGGCCGCGCCGGACGGCCGTTCTGGATGGCCCAAGCCAAGACGGCGCCGCGCAGGGTCTGGCCGCGGATGAAAGAATGGCTGCGGATCAAGCTCCCGGGATGGCCGGTCGTCGGCAGGCACAGCGGCTCCAGATTGCGCAGGATCAGCCGCAGGGTTAGCCCCCCCGCCGGAACCACTGGCACCGCCGGTGGCGGGGCCAGACGGTCCGATGTCACCCGAACCAGGCCACTGCCGCGATTTCGCCCGCAGCCCATCCGGTCGATGCGGGCAAGCAGGGCCTCCAGCGCAGACGCCAGTCCCGGATCGGCCAGACGCAGGGTCGCCTCGAACCGGGTTCCGGCGGCGATGTGTTCGACAAAGCGCAGGGTGTCCTCCAAGGGCGCGCGTCCGCCTGGGACCCGGGCGGAGGAGCCCCAGACCAGGGTCGCGCCGGGTTCTTGCGTCCGCAGAGAAGTCAGGCGCAAGGCACCCCGCCCCGACCCGGGCATGCCGAGCAGGGCATTCAATTCCCCCGCCGTCATCCCCTGATGGTAGCTCAACTCCTCGCCGGCCTCGCGCAGCAGGCCCTTGAAATGGCTGGCGCGAATCACCGGCCGCCCCTGGCGGTCCCGCGTCACCAAGGCGTCGATGTCGCCGCCGCCGGTACCGGCGCCCGTGTGCAAATCCTCAAGCGTCAGGACCTCAAGCCCATAGAAGAGGGGTCCCTGGTCGTGATCAGTCATGGCGATTACTCCCCAGGCGGGCGATATCCCGAATACCGACGATGTCCAGGGCGCGGGTCAGATGGAACACCTGGCCACCCACCTCGCGGGCATCCCACAAAGTAGGCTTGGATCCCAACCGCCACCCCAGGTGCTGCTTGACGTTCTCGGGCAGCCGGGCGAAGGCCATCTCCCCCGCCAGGCGGCCCTGTTCGCAGGCGCCGCGCAGGGCGCGTAGGGGCGAGCGAGCCGCCTTGTCGCCACCATCGAGGTGCCGCGCCGCGGCGAGCAAAGCCGTCAGCCCCTCATTGCCGCTCGTCAGGTAAGGCCGGCCGGTCAGCAGCAGGGTCTCCGTGCCGGTCTCCACTCCGTAAGTCACGCGCTCGCTCTGGCGCCGGGCGTTGGCGACCCCGGCGAACCAGGACTGGGTCACCACCTGCCAGTCGATGACCGAGCCCAGGACCTGCAAGTGCCCGCCCTGGTCGTCAGTGGCGGATTCTGGCGCAAGGCCATGTTTCGCGGAATCATCCCGCAGGGAGCGGTACAGACGTTTGGCGCTGCCAGCCAGGGCTTCCGCCAGTTCGTGCAGTCGGTGCAGGGGATAGGCATCCTGCGCGATGGCCACGCCGATCGCCACATGCAGGGGTTTGCCATCAGCGAGCAGGTATTTCTCCAGCTCAGCGGCATAATTGCAGGCCAGGTCCAGGGCCCGTTCGGCACGGCAGACCAACAGCAGGTCATCGCCCCCCAGCATCAGGACTTCGTAAGGACGGACGTCATAGCTCTCGGTGAAGGTCTTGTCGAGGGCATCGACAATGGCGCGCCGCACCACCACGCGCATGCTGTGGAAGAAGGCCTCGCCATGGGCTTCCTTAAGAACATCAATAACCTCGGTTACCGGCGTTTTATCGCCTTGGGAGCGATCGGTTTGAAAGTCCTTGTAGCGCTGGCCAATACCGTTGCCATCGGCATGGATCAAGGCAAGATAGCCACCGGCGGCTAGTTTGGCGAGATCCTCCGCCCTTTTACCCTTGTCGGGGGGATAGAGGGCATCCCGCATCAGGCTGATGATGTCCCGAGTTTCCCGGCCCAGGTAAAACTTCCTGCCCCACTCCAATCGGTGCGTGACGGAGCGCGCCCGATAACGCTTGTCGCCGTCGATATCGTCAACCCCCTCCGATGCCGGTTCCTGGCCCGTTTCCGTGCATACCTGCAAGACCGGCAGATCGAACAGCTGGATCTCCCGTGGTTTATCGACCGGCCGTTCGTCCCTGTCCGGCCGGGTGGCGTCAAGCGCACCGGAGGTAACATCCGTCAGTTCCGCATCGAACAGCACCCCGGGTAACAAGGCCGCCAACTTCTCCTCGGCCAGGGGTAAAAAGTCCTCGGCCGACTCGCGATCAGCGAAGGCCGCGATGAAGTGGCCACCGTCACGGGCCAGGATGCCCCGGCGGTACAGGGCGGCCGGATCATCGCGATCCGCGGGGTCCGCCGCTGCATCCAGGGGGTCCGGCGGTCCCTGGTAGCCAATGCCCGCCGGCCACTCCAGCGGCAAGCCCCTGTCGCCCATCAGCCCCGGCAGTTCATAACGCAACGCTTGTCCGATCAGGGCATTGGCACCCAGCATGGCCCTCAATCGCGGCACATCGAAGATGAAGGTCTGGACGCGCTTCAGACTGATGTTGAGGATAGTCATGGCCATCAGTTGATAACCTTATTGAGCAGTGAGTCCAACTCTTTGCGCATGGTCGGAGCAAGATGCGCGGCGCCCAGCCCGGTAAGCAATTCCTTCACCGGCTTGGCAGGCAGAAAGTTCTGACCGAATGGGGCGTTGATGTTCGCTAACAGCCCTGAATTCCGAAATACCTGTTCCAGGTCACTCAGGTTGATGGGACCTAGCCAGCCATGCGTCAGTTGATTCCGATAGATCCTCAGCGACATGCCTGAAGAACGTGGGTCCTGAGGCGATGCCCTACCCGCTGGCCCGGGGGGCGCGGTCCGGGGCAGGGGGGAGTTCGTTAAGTATTCCTCTTGGTTATATGCCTTGATCAAAGCGTTCAAGGTCTTTTCCACCGCCTCGGGTTTGGTCGTGGTCGATGCCAGCCAGGAGGGCCAGGCCAGGATCCTCACAACGCGCTGTCGCAAACCATCCGCCAGATCCGTTTCCAGGAGGAAATACTTATACTTATCCAACAATTCATGACCAGCCGGCAAAGAACCAACCAGGCAGTCTTCGGCAGGGATACGCTCCAACCCAAGGTCGCGCAACCGCTCGTTCTGGTCGATGACCGCCCAGGTCGCGGCTTCGATGAAGTGGGCCAGTCGCCTCAGCGCCCCGGCGACGTTTCCCATGCACAAAGCGATCTCAGTCTGACAAGCGCTGAGTTCGAATGGCGCCAGATTTCGGCCTTTGATCTGCAATGGTCCCCCCGGTAACTCCAGCAAGGGACCGAACCAATCCCGAACCATCCGCGCCCAGGGTTGACCCCTGAAGCGGCTTGCCAGGCCATAGGCACTGGCGTAATCGCCCTGCCGCAACGCCTCCGCGCAATAAAAGCGCAGGGTTTCGCGCTCCGCCACGCGGGCGGTATAGTCAAGCGCGGTGAGGGCCGGCGGCCCACGTTCCGGCCGATCCAGCAGCCTGACCGCCTCCTGGCCGAGACGGATGGGCGGAACCCGTTCGATGATCGGCTTGAGGGGCGGGATCCCGCCCGAGGTGGTGATGGCCACCTGCCTGATACCATCCGGGTTCCAGGCGTTGATAAGAGCGGTGATTCGCCGGACGACCGCCTCTTGGGCGCTGGGATCCTCCACGCCCTCGTTACCGATCAGGATATCGATCCAGGTACTGATCCCCGGTTGCAGTTCGCCGGGGATGTCCCCCGCCTGGTCCATCCAGCGCAGACCGAGGCGTTCGGCGAGATATCTGGCGACAAGAGGTCCCGAGGCGATCGGTTCATTCGGGCTTTCGGTCATGGACGGGTCGCGTCGCGTATTCAGCACCGCCACGGCCACCGGATCATCCCCGAAGGTTTCCCGGGCCACCCGGAGCAGCTCCGCCACCTTCGGGCAGTAGAGCGACAGGCGCGGCTCCCGGTCGTTGGGGATTTCATCCCCATGGCAGGAAATCCGATACTCAGACTGCTGGGTTTTGGGCGCCCTGAGACTGACCAGGAAACTCCCCTGATCTTCCTCCAGTTCCAGACGCAGATCCCCGGATTCTTCCCGGGGGATCGCCCTCGGCAATTCCTCCGGAAAGGTGATCAGGTCCTGGCGCAGCAACGCCAGCAAGTCCCGATGCACCGCCCGGCAGCCGCCACGGTCCGTCCCCAGGCGCCGCTGGTCCCATTGCCCAAACTCGTCCTGCTTCCAGACGGAAAACTGCACATCCGTCACGCCGACCGAAACTAACCACAACCATGCCATCAGATCTCTCCTTATCGATCCAGTATCGGGTCCGTCAAAGGCAGCAATTCCACCCTGCCCTTGCCCTTGTCCGCGTTTTCGCCCCCGCCGCACAGAGCCAGCAGGGTCAGCCAGGGCAGTAACGCCGGGGCGGCACTGAGCCGCACCTCGCCCAGCCAGGCCAACTCATGGAACATCCGGCCGTTGGAGCGGCTGCGCGTCGGCGGGGAGATGACCGGCTGGATGGCCACGGCCTCCACCACCAGGGCCACCGGCAGCAGGGCATCCGCCACATGGTGAACCAGATGCCCGCCAAGGCGTTGCCAGAGGCTGTCGCGAGCGCAAAGCGCGGTGAATTTGTGCGCCCGCGACCGCAGGCTTTTCATCAGCTCCCGGGCCACTGCCGGGGCATCCGGGGCCTGACCCTGGTCATGGCCGCGCTCCCCCTTGCCCACCACCCAGGGCGTTACCAGACGCAGCCGGAAACGGCTGGCGGCCCGCAGCTCCAGATCCCCAAAGCAGACGACCGGGAGCCGCTCCGGGGTGCCCAGTGCGGGCCACCGCCTCAGCCAGCGCGCCGCCCATTCCAGTTCCTCGCAGGCGGTTTCGCCCAAGGCGATGAGATGCAGGGTCCGGGTGGTCGGCCAGCCCTGCAAAAAGAGAGTCGCCATGCGCCAGGTGAGCGCACCCCCGCCCAGCCGCATGGGGAAGAGGATATCGGCCCGGCACCCGCCCTGGTTGGCACGGGAACAATCGCAACCGCGCTCGACACAACTAACCGGCATCGGATCGGCGCAATGGTCCCGCCAGGCGCGCGCCCGCAGCCCGTCGCTCAGGACAGCCAGGTCTGGCGGGGGTTCTGTCGCCGGCAAGGCATAGCGCAAGCCCGCGGCCGGAAGCCCGCGCCAGAGTTCCGCAAGATCACGCGCGCCCCGCACCTCAAGAGTTCCCATGGAGATCCTCGGCCCGAATTTGGCCCCGCCGGCGCAAAATGTCCAAGTCGGGCGGCTTGGCAAGGATGGTCGAGACCCTCTGCTGACTGAGGCCAAGCAGCCGGCCGGCCGCCTCCTGGGTACGGCCGTCCGCCAGGGTGCGGCGCACGACGGCGGCGCGGATCGCCTCCAGTACCTCATCCAGCGGGTAGCCACCGGTCCCCTGCAACAACCACCAGGCCTCGGCCAGCAGGCGCTCCGCATCCCGGATCTCCCGGGCCTGCACATAAGCCGGCCGTTCCGGATGAGGGCCAGAACTGGTCAGGGCCGTGGTGGCTAATAGGGTCCGCAAGTCGTGGAGATTCTGGGGATAAAGATCCGTCAGCAGGTCGTATTGCAGCCGCTGCTTCAGCTTGCCGTCGTTGACACCCAGTTGCCGGGCCAGGGCCTCGCCGAGGGCCACCACGTCCGACCGCGCGCCCAAGGCCGGCAACTGGATCTGGGCCGCGCCCCGCAAACCCTCGCTGGCCAGCACCTCCAGTGGCACCACGGCGGGCAGATCGGTGCGGAAGCTGGCCGCGATGGCCAGGTCCGGCCGGGTGGCGGCCAACACCGTCAGTTCCCGCAAACCGGTTTCCGGCCAGGCATCCAGGTGGCGGATCAGCAGCGTAGCCCCCGCCGGCATGTCGGGCCGGGCGCTGGGCTCCAGCCAGTCCACCACCCCGGCCTTGCGCCAGCGGGCGAACTGCTGGCAGGCGTGCCATTTACCGCTGCCAACCGGACCTCGCAGCACCACCCGCTGGGGTATCTTGCGGTTGCTGGCCGCCTTGTAGAGCGCTGCGTAGCCAGCCTCTACCAGGGGATCGGCGACGACCGTATCTGGCAACAGGGCACCCCGCGCCCGGGCATCGAGAGAGGTCCGTCCCGGCCGCTCGCGCTCCCGCAACTCCCGGGCGGCGAGCACATAAGGGGGGCGGACCTCCCGTACGCCCTGCTCGCGGGATGTTTCTACCAGCCGCACGGCCCCCAGGGGCAAACAATGGGCGGCCAGCATCAGCGTGAACTGCATGGCCGGCGTCCCGGAGGCGAGGTGGAACAGCACCTCGTCCGCCTGCCGCGCCGCACTGGCCGGCAGGGCACCCCAGACCTGCTCGTAGAGGGCGTTGAGATCGGTGGGGCCCGCCGGCAACCGCACCGGGTGGCGCTCCACTGCCATGCCCGCCAGCCCCAAGCTCGGCAAAGATTGTTGCAGCGCCGCGCAAAATGCCGCCCGGGGTCCCGGTCGCTCGGCTTCTCCGGCATCGGGGTCGTCATCCAGCAGCAGCAGCCGGGTACGGCCGGGCGGAATACGCGGCGTCAGGCCAGACAGGCCCAGCAGCAGGCGCAGGATGGGGCTCCAATCCTCGCCCTGGGGCGGAAAGAACTTGAGATCGGTCTTGCCGATGAAAGACAGGATCAGGCGGATTTTGGGAGCATTCCTAGCCATGAGGGTTCAGGAAAAGAAATACTCCGACAGGGTTGCGCCAATGGGGAGGACCAGGCCCTGGCCCACCGGCGGATCGGAAAGTGGCTTGCCCTTGGGGTCACCAACTTCGTGTTCACCCCGGTATTCCAGCAGTTGCCGCGCCAAGAACAGGTGCGACGGGTCAAGGGCACGCAACTTTTCCAGCAGCCCCAGCACGGCCGCCCGGCGTTGTTGCGCCGCCGCGTCGGCCCGCAGCATGCTCTCCCCCATGCCACCAGGCTCGTGCAGCGCCCCGAGCAGCAGGGCGTGGTCCTCGCAGTCCCTGAGTTCCGCCACCAGGCTCATCCAGTCACGCCAGCGGGCCAGGGGCTTGGACACCGTGCCAGGGGCGTTCACCGCGTCCAGGCCATAGAGTTCCACAAAGGTCTGGCGCACCACCTTACCCAGCACCGGCGCCTCGTTGGGATGGCACAGCAGGCAGTCGTGAATGGTGCCGACATCCGTCACCCCGCGCCGGGCGGCGCTCAGCAGCGTCATCGCCAGATGGGTGGCATCCAGACTGTGGATCAGGTTGGGCAGCAGGGCGTTGCCCTGGTCGCGCCTGGCAACCTCCTCGGTCAGCCGCTTGATATCGACCCGGACCTCCCGACTACCCAGGCGGGCGTTGAGGCTGCTGCCACGCAGCATGAACTTGTCCTGGCACACCGGAAAGCCCCGTGGCGACAGCCAGACCAGCGGCACCCCCTCGCAGGCTTTGGCTACCCGCCGCAGCCAGCGCGAAAAGCCGTCCACCAAGGGGTAACGGGCCGATAGGGCGGCCCGCAGATGACGGACGATGGCGAGGGCGCAATAGGCGGCCAGGGCGCGCATGCGCTCCCAGTGCGCCCGGGCCTGGGCCCGCTCCTGCTCATCCTCGGCGGCGAAGGCCTGACGCCGCCGCTCCGGGAACAGGTGGGGAAGGCGGGTGCAGCCGATGACGAAGCCCCGCCGCGCCTGGTCCTGGGGGCTGTCCGCCGCGCCCCCGGTCCAGGTCACGCAGCCATCCAGGTCCGTCAGCCAGGCCGCACGGGCTTCCGTCGGCGCCGCCTCCCACTCCCGCTCAAAGTCCGTGGCGATCGCCGCCAGCACATAGCGCGCCTGGGCCTCGTCGCCGGCGCCGTAGGGGATGGTCATCACCACCTTCTTGGCGGTATCACGGCAGAGCCACTCGCGCCGGGCGGGCGCGGCGGCGAGCCAGCGGTCGGCGAGCGCCAGCCCGGGACCGTGCAGCGGGTCCCGGCGCTCCTCCAGTTGGCCCAGACCCTCGGCGGCGGCGGTGGCCAGTTCGCTATAGATGTCCCCGGGCAGTCCATCTGCCCGCGGCAGGACGTTGACCGCCCGCGCCAGCCCCGCGTCGCCGGTCAGGGCGGCAATGTGCTGCAGGCCGTTACAGGTGCCATCGATCTGCACCGGCAGATGGACCGGGGCCGCCGGGTCTAGCCGCCATTGGCAATAGGCCAGGCAGAAGGCCAGAAACTGCATCGGCTTGCCCGCCACCTGGCGCCAGAAAGGCGCGGTGAGGGGGCTGACGGCGCTGGCCAGAATCTCCGTCTCGTGCTCCCGCACCCAGCGCTCCCGCTCTTCCAGGGTCAGCACCTGGCGGTCGGCGATGCCCAGATCCGCCAGCAGCCGTTCCCGCCGGACCAGATTGGCGCCATGGCGGCGCAAGGCGCCGACCCCGGCCTCGTCCAGGGCCCGCCCTTGGGCGAATTCCAGCAGGGCCCGCTGCAAATCGCCCCCCTGAGGCGTCAGCCAGGGTGTCCCGGCATAGATCCGCCCCCGGTAATCCGCCTTCCAGGCCAGGTAAAAGGGCGGGGGCGGAGCGTCCGCGGGACAGAGCTGGGCCAGGGCCTGGCGCGCCAGGGGGCTGTCGAGAAACTCCGCCGGCCGCTGGATGGTTTTGCGCTCTCCGGCGGGGGGCGGCGTGTAGATGCGCTCCAATACCCAGGCGCGCACGGCCGCCCGGTTGGCCACCGCCGGGCCGCTCGAGACGGCATCGGACCTCACGCCCCAAACCTCCGGGTTCGCCTCCGGGTCGGCGGCCAGGGCGCGCAATTGATCCACCACCCCCAGCAAGGGCCCATTGACACGCCAGGCAACGGCCTGTTGGCCGTTGATCGCCTCCAGATAGGCGGCAAAGCCAGGGGCGCGGTACTCCGCGGCTTGCAGCCCCGCCTGCAGGCGGCGCAGAAAGTTGTTCTGGCGACGATAGCCGATCAGTTCGACGCGAAACTGGTCCCCCTGGGCATCCGACGCCGGCTCCGGCTTCCCGGGTCGGTAAGCGACCGGCTGCCGCAGCGGCTGCACGGTAAAGCGCGCCGGCAGTTCCGCCAGCAGGGCCGTGATCCCTTTCACCAGGGCCGGGTTACGCAGTTCGACCCACTTGAGGGTATGAGCCTTGCCCTCCAGGCGCACCGTCTCCCCGGTAACCACGGCGAAGGCCTCGCCACAGGCCCGCAGCAGGGTGTCGAGCAGAATTGCCGCCACCAGGCGTATGTCCTCGTCCCCAGCCCCGGCCGCCTCCGACGCCTGCCGCTGGCGCCAGGCCGCCAGACGCACCCAATGGGCGATGGCGCTGACCGCGGCGAAGTATTCCACGCGTGTTGCCAGCGGGGGGGCATCCGGGCGTCCCGGGGCGGAACCGGTCTCGGCATCCGCCTCTGCCTCTTCATCCTCGGCGTCATGGATCCCCAGGGCGTCCGGCCGCTCCCCCAGCCAGCCCAAGGCCAGGGCGGTACACAGGCCCTGCACCGACCAGCAGAAGCCATCACTGACGGGCGGAGGGATCTCGATCTCGTCAGGTCGCGTACCGTCCTGCCCATTCGTTGGCGGGGGGGAAGCCGACTGGCCGGCGTCGGGGTTTACAGACGAGGCCAGGGGGGTCGGGGCCTTGTCCGCCGTCGCGGGGGGCCTAAGCGCATCGGGCGGGAAAAGGGCGGCCCACAAGGCGCGAACGGAATCCCGTGCGCGGGGCGACAGGGGTTCGGCCAGACCCGCCCAGAAGGCCAGCAGTACCTCCCCAAAGCTGGCGCCCAAGGGCGATTCCTCCGCGGTTTCCGCGAACAGATGTCGCTTGATGGCCTGAACGACGGCCTGCCGGAGCGCGCCATGGCGCCCCACGGCGGGGGGGAGTTCGCCGTATTGCCAGGCGGCTGGAATCCACAGGGTCAAGCTCATGCCAATCCATTCTCCGGGCCGCGGGCCGGCGCGTCCGACCAAAAGAAACCTGAATCCCAGGAGGCGGGTTCACCCACTACCGGCGGCCAACATACTATTAATCAAGACCGGGGCCAAGCCTCATATCTCCTACCGCAAAGTCTCCAGGAACCCCTGTCGCCGCGGCCTGGTCCCGAGCGACTCCTGGCGCAGCCCACCTTCAACCGCCCATGGCTTCCCGTAACTGATCCAGACCGAGGACACGTTGATCCCGGGAGCGCTCCACGGCCAACAAATAGGCTCGCCAATCGTTAAGGTCCTCCATCCCCAACCCCTGCAACTGGTCCAGCGTTTCTGGCCGTCCCTGCCGAACCCCCTCCAACTCGGCCGCCGTCAAGGGGTAAATCAGGCAATAGGCGCTGAAGGCGCCCCCAAAATCACGCACCTGCTTGATGTTTGATTCGATCTTTTTATGGTCGGCGCTGGCGCGATGCGTTTTAACCTCGACGACCGCAACCCCCCCATCCCGTGACAGGATCAGGGTATCCAATTCAGCGACGGGGATATCGCTCAGATCCAGGATGAGATTCCGATAGACCGCCGCCACCCGGTCGCCCAACGCATCAGCGGCCAAACGGGCCGCGGCCTGGCCGATGCAATCCTCGAACAAATAGGGTAACTGCCGACCGGACGCCAACAGCAGATCGACTACCGGGGCCGGGAGAGGAATAGCCTGGAGCGCGGCGGCCAGCCAGTTTTGGCGGTCCTTGGGACTGGCATGGGCATGTCCCGGAAACCGAGCCAACACCTCTAGTAACTCGCGCAACTCCTGGATCAGACTGGTCGCAAAAAGTTGGCAATCCTCCAGCAGCGTTTGCCTTACCAGACCCTGGTGCTTGCCCGGGGCAAGCGAGCTGGGCAGGAGCGCTGTCTGGTCCCGCAACAGGGTCTGCAGAGCCGTTAAACGCCTGTCCCCCAGATAAGTATCTAACCATGCCAGGGTGTCCCCAGCCTGACCGACATGGGCCACCAGGGCATTCTCCAGTTGCTCCCGGATAAAGGGCGCCCGCAACCCCGCCCCAGCCCGCGCGCAGACCCGGGTCGCCAGTTCCGCGATCCTGGCGCCCGTCAGGCGACGAATGGCATCCCGGGGGTGATCCCGACCGACCTTTTGTCGCAGCTTCCAGCGTTTCTGCTTGAGAAAATAGGAATGAAAGACGGCGCGTAGAGGAGCCTGCTCCACCAGCGCATCGTAGAGCTTAAGCAAGGCCGCGGCATCCGTGCTCGGGGTCGCGACCGGCCAGAGCCGGCAACCGCCGCGGGTCGTCACGCCATACATCTCAAAACGTTCCGTCAGCTCCTGGCCAACCGCGAAACGAAAGGCCACGGACTGGACCGCGTGCGTCAAATCCCCGCCCTGATGGGTGGAGCGCAGGAGCGTACCCGTATCGGCATCGCAGTAAACGGCGCCCACCTGCAAGCCGCGCTCGGCCGCCATCTCCTTGAGCAGGTCAAAACCGACCACATGGAAAATGCTCTGTCCAGTGGTGCAATCAAAATACACCCGTGCCCCGCGCTCCCCGATGGCGGCGCAAGCCGCCACGATCTGCTGGCCGTAGGTTTTCAGCCTGGCCGGCAAATCCTCGTCAGGCAATTCGATGATGGCGAAATCCCTGACGATTTCGGGTCGTCGCTCCGAGAGACCCGCCAACAAGCGCCTTGCCGGCTCTACCCACCCCTGCGACCGGGCGTGGGCTGTACAGAATAGTAAGACCCGCCGTGGACAGAGTGTGCGGATGAGTTTCGCCAGCACGATGACATCCCGGGACACCATGGCGATCAGGAGGCTGGGAGAATCAGGGGTATCGGGCGTCATTGTCGGCCTATGGCGGTTTCGGTTAACGAAACTTGCTAAACATCAATTCTGATTCTGGACATGGACGCCATTCTCAAAAATCAAAAAGCCGTTTAGCCTGAGCTAAATATATACCACGCGTGTCTCTGCACGTCGTTTGTATGAATTTTAAAGAAAAGGTACAACCTGTTCTTCCTTGTTTCCAGCGTGTCTCTGCACGTCGGTTATATGAATTTGTATGCTGCGCTGGTTCTGGGAGCGGTAGGTTTCCAGCGTGTCTCTGCACGTCGGTTATATGAATTTCTACTCTCGCTTTGACGGAAGGTGGGTTAGTTTCCAGCGTGTCTCTGCACGTCGGTTATATGAATTAGGTCGTTTGGTTATAAGGAACAATAACCAGTTTCCAGCGTGTCTCTGCACGTCGGTTATATGAATTGAAGCAGATAATGACTTTTATAATACATACGTTTCCAGCGTGTCTCTGCACGTCGGTTATATGAATTTTTATCAGCAAAATTGAGCCTCTGGAAGAGGGTTTCCAGCGTGTCTCTGCACGTCGGTTATATGAATTTACTGGACATTCTTCGGAATCAGCGTAGGTTTCCAGCGTGTCTCTGCACGTCGGTTATATGAATTGATAATTCCCGAATCTTTGCAACCGCCGATGGTTTCCAGCGTGTCTCTGCACGTCGGTTATATGAATTCGAAACCCAAGTGAAGGCCAAAGTGCATTAGTTTCCAGCGTGTCTCTGCACGTCGGTTATATGAATTTAGAGACTGTCTAGTAAATAACCTCTTGATTTATAATGCGAAAAATCTTAAGATACACGATTATTTGCCTCCATGCAATTTTATTTGGAAATATAAATATGGTTTCAGCCGATAGCGAATTGACC
>JBASIS010000146.1:0-3202 GCA_049654905.1 Chromatiaceae bacterium | reverse complement strand
GCCGTTCAGTGTGCCCCCGCAACCCGTGACGCTGGCGCTGTAGCCGGGGTTAGGGGTGACGGTGAAGCTGGTGGTGGCGCCGTGGGCGACACTGCGCGAGGCGGGGCTGATGCTGCCGTTGGCCCCGGCCGTGGCGGTAACGGTGTAACTGTTCCGGGTGAAGCTGGCGGTGACCCCGCAGGCGGCGGTGATGGCACCGGTGGTGTAGGTGGTGCCAGAGAGGCTGCCACCGCAACCCGTGACGCTGGCGCTGTAGCCGGTGGCAGGGGTGACGGTAAAGGTCGTCGTGGCGCCGTGGGCGACTAGGACAGTGGCCGGGCTGATGCTCCCGCCGGTGCCGGCCGTGGCGGTGACGGTATAGCTGTTGAGGGTGAAGCTGGCAGTGACCGCGCAGGCGGCGGTGATGGCGCCGGTAGTGTAGGTGGTGCCACTCAGGCTGCCACCGCAACCCGTGACGCTGGCGCTGTAGCCGGCGGTGGGGGTGACGGTGAAGGTGGTGGTGGCGCCGTGGGTGACGCTCTGACTGGCCGGGCTGATGGTGCCGTTGGCCCCGGCGGTGGCGGTGACGGTGTAAATCTTGGCGAAGGTGGTTGCCGACGCCTCGTTGGAATAGATGGAATACCCCGCCGTGTTGGCTGCGCGGACGCGATAGACATAGATCACCGGGGAGGCGAGACCCGAGTCGGCGTAAGTAGTGACGTTCGCCCCCAGGGTCGCGATTTCGCCCCAGGTGCCGCCGGTGCCAGTCTTGCGATCAATGAAATAGGCGGTTTCGCCGGCGCTGTTATCGGACCAGGTCAGGTCAATGCGGGTGTCGGACTGGGCGCTTGCGCCCAGTCCGCTCGGCGCCAGGGGCAGCACGGTCGAGGTCGCCTCAGGAGAGTAAGCCGAGGCGCCCGCCGTGTTGTAGGCTCGCACCCGATAGCCATAGGTGATGGCCTCGCTTAGACCGGTATCGGCATAACTCAACGCATTGGCCGCCGTAGTCTTCACCAGGGCCCATTCCCCCGCGCCGCTGCGCCGTTCGACCTGGAAGCCCAGCTCGTTGCCGCCGGAGTCGGCCCAGGCCAGGGTGATGTTGGTCGGGGAAATGGCCTGTACACCAAGGTTGGAAGGTGTTGCCGGCGGGTCATTGGCGACGCCGGTCACTAGCACCGGGCTGGTGCGGGTGGTGGTCGTCCCATCGCCCAGTTGCTTTTGACTGTTCTCGCCCCAGGCCCAAAGGCTGCCATCGGTCTTGAGGGCGAGGCTGTGAAGCCGCCCACCCGCCAGGTTGGCGACACCGGTGAGACTCTGAATGGGCGTGGAACGATCCGTGGTCGTCCCGTCGCCTAATTGCCCGAAATAGTTGTAGCCCCAGGCCCAGAGGCTGCCGTCGGTTTTAAGGGCGAGGCTGTGCCAATGCCCAGCGGCCACGGCGTTAACTCCGGTGAGGACGAGGACCCGGGTGGGCGCGGAACGATTGGTAGTCGTCCCATCGCCCAGTTGCCCTTGACTGTTATTGCCCCAGGCCCGGAGGCTGCCATCGGTCTTAAGGGCGATGGTGTGAGCATCCCCGGCGGCCATGGCGACGACCCCGGTGAGTACCTGGGTTGGCGTGAAACGATTCGTGGTCGTACCATCGCCCACTTGCCCATCCTGGTTGGCGCCCCAGACCCAGAGGCTGCCATCGGTTTTGAGGGCCAGGCTGTGATACCCCCCAGCGGCCAGGTCGGCAACGCCGGTGAGGATCTGCTGGGGCGTGGAACGACCGTTAGTCGTCCCGTCGCCCAGTTGTCCGGTATAATTGAAGCCCCAGGACCAGAGGCTGCCGTCGGTCTTAAGAGCGAGGCTATGCCAACGCCCGGCGGCCAGGTTGGCGACCCCGGTTAGGACCTGCTGAGGCGTCGCGCGGTAGGTGGTCGTCCCATCGCCCAATTCCCCATGACTGTTATTGCCCCAGGCCCAGAGGCTGCCGTCGGTCTTGAGGGCGAGGTGTGACCTTCTCCCGCGGCCATGGCGGCGACCCCGGTGAGGATCTGGGTGGGCGTGGTGACGTAGTTGCCCCAGGCCCAGAGGTTACCGTCGGACCCGATATAAAAGCTCCTATAGTCATAAGCAGCGATCCGAGCATTCCCGGCGCTAATAGCCTGCACTTCGGCCACCAGGGCAGAGTCCATAAGTCCATCCAGCGCGACCTCGCCCACCTCCAGGCTGAGGCTGGTCGCCGCGACCGCTGACGGTGGTGGCTTGACGGCGTTGGCATCCGCCGGCCAGTCAAAAGCGGTGGGGTCGTCCACGGCATTGGGCGCCTCATCCGCCACCCCGGTCCCCGTACCAGCCCGGATGAGACTCTTGACCTCTGGACCCTCATCCAGCCGCCGATAACTGCCATCGGGGAGGGCATCAAGCAGATCCGCCCGCGCCGCCGCCTGGTCTTGCTCCCACTGAGCGCTTTGGGCCTCATCCAGGCGGTCGGGCTCGACGGCGGGCAGGCGCAGGTCCACCCTGACCCGGGCCTTGCCGGCGGTGGCGACCTGGTCGCGCAAGGCCTCCAGGGTCGTGGCGAAGCCCTCGGTATCCCCCCAGGCCGGTGGCAGCGGCAAGTCTTGGAGGGGATCGAAGTCGGCGGGATAGAGTTCCGCCGCACTCACGGGCCGGGGGTTCTGGCTGGTACCGGCCAGCACCAGCAGGAAGGCCACCAGAAAACCGAGGGTTTTCGAACTCCGCAGCCACCAACCGGAATGAGTGGACATGGGCAGTGGCTCCTGGCGGCGGGTGGTCGCCAATAAGGGTCGGGGGATGGCGCCGGCAAGGTTGCCTGGCAACGACTTGAGGTTAGCCCCTTACCTGGAAGATGACAAGAATGGGTTTTCGCGACAAAATACGACCAAATACGACATTTTGTGCGTTAGATGGTTGTTTATATTGGAGGTGACGACGATAGAGCCGGCAGTTTGGCCCAAAAATATCTTCATCGGAGGTGCCGGGAGGTAGGAAGTGCGCCGCGACACCCGGATACGGCGGTTGTGGGGCTCGCCAGCCGGCCGGGCCGGGCCTGATCTTAGCGGCTCTGGGCCTCTCCAATGGCCAACAGCAAGACAGCGGTTACTTCCCGCACTCGAAGAATCACCTCTGCCCGCCCCGCGAGGCCCGTCAGCCTGGCGACCTCCCCCCAGTCCCGGTGCTGGAGCAACAGGGCGACGAGGGGGATGGCCTGGCC
>JBASIS010000145.1:0-4926 GCA_049654905.1 Chromatiaceae bacterium | reverse complement strand
GGGCCCAGGTGGTAGCCTTGCCGCTCAAGGCCATGGCCGATGCCGTGGCGGGCGGCCGGCTCAACATGGCCGCCCTGGGCGCCGCGGGTGCCATGGCCGGGCTACCCCTGGCAGCCCTGGAGATCGAGGCCCGGGCCACCCTGGGCAAGAAGAGCGCCAGCGTCGCCGACTCCGCCGTCGCCTGTCTCCAGGCCGGCTACGCCGCCGCGCCCGGCCAGCCCATCGCCGAGATGGCGGGCACCGAGCGCTGGAACATGAGCGGCAACGAGGCCAGCGGCTTGGGCGCCCTGCGCGGCGGCATCCGCTTCGTCGCCGCCTACCCCATCACCCCCGCCACCGAGATGCTGGAGTGGCTCGCCCCCCGGCTGGAAAAGGTCGGCGGTGGCCTGCTCCAGGCCGAGGACGAACTGGCCTCGGTGAACATGATCATCGGCGGCTCCTTCGGGGGGGTACCCTCCATGACCGCCACCTCCGGCCCTGGCCTCAGCCTCATGATGGAGGGCCTGGGCCTGGCGGTCGCCAGCGAGACGCCCATCGTCGTCGCCAATGTCATGCGCGGCGGCCCCTCCACCGGCATCCCCACCAAGTCTGAACAGTCGGACCTCAATATCGCCCTTTATGGTTTCCACGGCGACGCCCCGCACCTGGTGCTGGCGGCCACCGACATCCGCGACTGCGTCTTCACCACCCAATGGGCGGTGCGCCTGGCGGAACATCTGCAGACCGTGGCCATCGTGTTGACCGACCAGGCCCTAGGCCAGTCCCGCACCATCTGCCCACCACCGGCATCCTTCCCGGACGCCCTGCCCCGCCTGACGGCGGAGCCGGGGGACGCGCCCTACCGCCGCTATGCCCTGACCGAATCCGGCATCTCACCCATGGCCCTGCCCGGCCAGGTGGGTGGCATCTACACAGCGGATGGCCTGGAACATAACCCGCGCGGCACCCCGTCCAGCATGGCCAAGGATCATGCCGACCAGTCGGAGAAGCGCCAGCGCAAGCTCCAGAATTTCGCTTATGGCGGCTCCTGGGCCGAGATCAGCGGCGCAGGCCCCATCGTCCTCGTCACCTGGGGCTCCGCTACCGGTGCCGTTGTCGAGGCCGCCGAGCGTCTGACCGCCGCCGGCCAGCCCGCCCGCGCCATTGCCCTGCGCCTCATCGCCCCCCTGCGCCATGCCGACCTGGCCCAGGCCCTGGCAGGCGCCGAGGAAATCCTGGTCGTCGAGCAGAACCAGGGCGCCCAGCTTTTCCACTACCTGCACGCGGAACAGGCCCTGCCCGCCCGGGCCCGATCCCTCGCCCAGCCCGGCCCCCTGCCCCTTCGGCCCGGCGACATCGTTACCGCCGCCCTCGCCCGCCCAGCCGCCAGCCCCCACCAGGAGCAATGAGATGGAAGCCGCAACCAGCACCCCGGCCCTCAGGGCCAAGGATTACAAATCCGACATCAACCCCATCTGGTGCCCCGGCTGCGGGGATTTCGGCGTCCTCGCCGCCATGAGCAAGGCCGCCGCCTTCCTGCAATTGCCCAAGGAACAGCTTGCCATGATCTCGGGCATCGGCTGCTCCTCGCGCCTGCCGGCCTACATCAATAGCTACGGCTTCCACGGCATCCACGGCCGCTCCCTGGCCATTGCCGCCGGGCTCAAGGCGGCGCGACCCGACCTCACCGTCGTGGTCTCGGGAGGCGACGGTGATGGCTTCTCCATCGGCGGCAACCACTTCCTGCACGCCTGCCGACGCAACATGGACCTGACCTACATCGTCATGGACAACGAGGTCTATGGCATGACCAAGGGTCAGGCCTCGCCCACCACCCAGCCGGACTGGCGCAACAGCAAGCTGACGCCGCGCGGTACTGGCGTGCGCCGTTTCCAGCCCGCCGCCATCGCCCTGGCCGCCGGCGCCTCCTTCATCGCCCGTGGCTTCACCGGCGACCCCAGTGCGCTAACGCACCTGATCGTCCAGGCCATCCAGCACCCGGGCTTCTCCTTCCTGCACGTCCTTAGCCCCTGCCAGACCTACCAGCCGGAGCAGAAGGAGTGGAAGCATATGGTTCACCCTCAGGATGAGGCGACTACCGACGATCCCGCCGAGGCCGCCCGGCGCATCCAGATGGACGACGGCATGTCCCTCGGCATCATCTACGCCCAGCAGTTACCCTCCTGGCTGCCCCCCCACCTGTCCAACGCCACCCTCCCGCAAATCGAGGCGGAGTTTCAGCTATGAGCAACCATCAGCCCGCAAGCATCGCCACTATTCCCGAATTCCTGGCCCACGCCCTGGAACTGGAATACGAGTCCGCCGAGCGTTACCGCGAACTGGCCGGCAATCTGGCCGTCCACAACAACCCGGAGATCGCCGAGCTCTTTGACTACCTGTCGCGGATGAGCGACCTGCACGCCCAGGAGGTCGAAGAACGGGCCAAGGGCATCACCTTGCCCCAGATCCCACCCTGGGACTTCAAGTGGGCCGCCGGCGGCAGCCCCGAGGCTAATGCCGCCGAGCAGGACGAGGACCTGAATTATCTGATGACCCCCATCCAGGCCCTGCATCTCGCCCTGCATAACGAGATCCGCGGCCGCGACTTCTACGCCCAGGTCGCCGCCGGCTCCCCAGACCCCGAAGTCCGCCAACTTGCGGCCGAGATGGTCGAGGAGGAGAACGAGCACGCCGCTCTGCTGGAGGATCGGCTCGCCCGGATGGACCCAGCCCGCGCCGAGCCGGTCGAGGATCTGGACCCGCCGAATATGCCGGAGTGATACGGGGATCAATTGCCACTCATCCAGTCCATGCCCACCGGCTACGACAGGGTTGCTCTCCGCATCACAGGCCCCGGTTAGGATCAATCCCTCTCCGCCGAACCTGTTTTACACACAAGACGGAACCGGGGACGCGAAAATTGTCAAGCATTCAGTTCAGAAAATATTAGCGATCGCTAACCAACTGATAAAAATGGTGATACTATTCTTGGCCAGAAAGTAGCCAGAACCGCCCCAGCCCTGTCAGGACGTGCCCTCCCGGAGATTCACCCAGCCTTATCGACAGAGTTATCCACAGATGCTGGGGAAAAGTCCCACAACCCCCTGGTTACCGCGGCCGGCGGGTCCGGTGGATTCGCTTCAGCCCCTCATAACACCTCATGGACCCCTTCGCCCTCCACCCGCAACTCCTGGTCGATTGTCACCCGCTCGGCAAACTGGCCCATAGCCACCTGCTGCTCCACCGCAACGCTCAGGTGCCCTGGTTCATCCTGGTCCCCGAGACCGATCTGGGCAATCTGCTGGATCTCCCCATCCTCCAGCGTCATGGGGTGCTGGCCGATTGCAAGCGGGTCTCGGATTACCTGACGGGGGTGTTGGCCTGTCCCAAGGTCAACGTCGCCTGGATCGGCAATCTGGTGCCCCAGTTACACGTCCACGTCATCGGCCGGCGTCCCGGCGACCCCTGCTGGCCGAAGCCGGTATGGGGGAACTTGGCTGAGAGCCGGGAGTATGGGGTGGAGGAAGTTGTTACCATCCGAGCCGCGCTGTTGGGATCCTGAAATCAGCACCGCCGGCTCAGGGCGAGTAGGCACACTCCGAGACCCGCCGGTTCGCCGACCCCCTGAGAGCTGGCGGAGAATTTAGTGCGGATTTCCGCGACGGCGCCGCACGCCGCGACTTACAACCCAGGACCCTACCCATGATTGACCGCCAGCCACTTTGCCGACGCCTTCGCCTTTGCCTCCTGATTCCCCTGCTCGCCTGTGGCCCCGTGAGCGCGGCCGACACCGCGGCCCCTCCGGTCACGCCAGCCACCGCCACCCCTCATCCGGCCTCCACCCTTCCCGTCAGCCCGAGACGGCACCAAGGGCGGGTGATCGGAATCATCGGCGGCATCGCCTGGCCCTCCTCGCTGGAGTATTACCGCATCATGAACGAACGGGTCCGCGACGAATTGGGCTCGCCCAACTCGGCAGAGGTCCTCTTGTACTCCATCTCCTTCGGCGACTTCGCCAAAGAAGAACGCCTGGCCGAACAGGGCGACTGGGCGGCCCTCACCCGGACCATGGTGCAGGCCGGGAAACGCCTGAAGCAGGGCGGTGCCGATTTCATCGTCATCGCCTCCAACACCATGAACTCTACCGCCGAGACCGTGGCGCGTGAGGCCGGCATCCCAGTCCTGCACATCGCCGATGCCGTCGGTCAAGCCATCCAGGCCACGGGTCTCAAAAAGGTTGCCTTGCTCGGCACCAAGTACACCATGGAGATGCCTTTCTACCGCGATCACCTGGCCAAGAACCATGGCATCGAGGTGGTGGTCCCGCAGGAAGCGGAACGCAACGACATCAATACCATCATCTTCGATGAGCTGGTCAACAACCAACTCCGCCCCGAATCCAAGGCCCGCTTCCTGGCCATCATCGACCGCATGACCCGCGAGGACGGCGTCCAGGGCGTCATCCTCGGTTGCACCGAGATCCCGCTGCTCATCAAGTCGACGGATGTGGCCCTGCCGACCTTCGATTCCATGACCATTCACGCCCATGCCGCCGTGGAGGATGCCCTGACGCCCGCCACTGGTAAGCCGTGATGAATCACCCCCTCGACAACACCATCAGGAGAGACAAGGCGTTATCGCCAAAAACCAGACCTTGCACCCATCGCCCGGCTCGCGATGCTTCGGACCACACCGAGATATTTGGCACCCATTACCCCGGGGACCCGGCCCCATGGCCAGCAGCAACCCGCACGGACGCCTTTAGTGATCCCCCATCAGGAGACCGCCTGGCGCGCATCACGGCATCCCTTTCCTACCTTTGAGTCTCCTCCGAAAAGCCGTTTCTCCGGGGAGGCTCCCCGGTCGCGTGCCTGAACATCGGGAACGGACGTTCGCCGCGCATGCGAAGGTGGTGTTACACGATTAGGACACGGAAAGGGCCGCTCT
>JBASIS010000144.1:0-13414 GCA_049654905.1 Chromatiaceae bacterium | reverse complement strand
CCATACTTATGACTCCTCGCTATCAATTGAATGTCACGCGAACAAGCGTTCGCACTCCTGGTGGCTCCGGGTCAGACAGTCCTCGACCGAAACTCCCTGAAACCAGTTACCCGTAATACCCAACCGGGTACCGGTCAGGGCGGTGTCGATGCGCGCCACCCGCTCCCCATGCCCGACCCGCAAGGCCGGCAGCCGATTGTGAACCCGGGCCAGTCCGGCGATGGCCGCCGGGGCTATCCCCAGCGCGGCGCAAGCCCTCTGCTGCTGGTCCTCCGAGGTCAAGGCACCGGGCCGGAAATGGAAACTAAAGCCCCGGTAGGCGCCATCGGCCAGATAATCCCGCGATACCATGGCGTTGAAGCCTTCGTCCACGGCGATGAGACCCGCGCTGGGCGGCAGATGCCCCAGGGCTTGAGCGGAAACACACAAGACCAGGGACTCGATCTCCCGCATCCCGATCCCAGCGATGGCCGCCATCGCCTCCTGCTGATCCACCAGGGGACCAGCAGGAGCCCCCAACAGGCGGGCCGCCACATCCGGTGGTGTCGCCAGGCTCAGGGTGGCGCAGCTCAGCTCCTGGCCATCGGCCATAAGCAGCCGGTAGCCCTGCCCATCGCGCCGGATTTCCTTCAGGGTTTGCCCGGTTCGCACCGCCAATCCCGGCTGCCCGGCCATGGCCAGGGGGATCTCGGACAGACCCTGGGGCAGGGTGAAACTGCGCAGGACTTCCTTGCGTCTGGGCTTGCGGCGAAATAGCAGATCCGCCGGGAAATCGTCCGCCTCCTGACAGATGACGGCACTGAAGGCCGGGCCAAAGAGATCGCGATAATTGGCGGCCCCCAGTCCAGGGGCATAGTAGTCGCGCACGCTCAGACCCGCCTTCTTGGTGGTAAAGAGGCGGGGCAGTGACCGAAGCAGTTCCCCGAGGTGCAGAGCCGAGAAGATGGACTGGCGCTGGCCATTCCGCCAGAGGGAGAAACTCACCTTGGCCTTGGGGGTGAGACGAGCCATCAACCCCAGGTCGCCCAGAATATCCAGCAGATGGCCGTAACTGTTGTAGCAGGTATGGGTCCCCGCCTCCACCCAGAAACCACCACACGCCGGAAAGGCCTGGCTATTGATGCAACCCCCAACCCGCTCGGCCGCCTCCAGGACCAGGGTCTGGATGCCCCGGCGCGCCGCACCATGGGCCAGCCCCAGGCCACTGATACCACCGCCAACGACGATATGCTCGAAAGCCTCGCTCATGAAATCCACCTTCGCCCCACGGGAAAAATTATCTTGATCGGCGCCTGATGCGTCACTGTGCCACCGCCTTATCGAGCCAGGCGCGCCAAAAAGCCATCACCGGTCATCCTCAGGCTCGCCCGGGTCCGCCTCTGGCGCCAGAATTCGCAAATGACTGATATCCGGCACCACCACTGGCGTGGCTCCCTGATCGCAATCCGCCAGGCTCCATTCCTGGCCCGGGATCAGACTCATGCCGCTGATGTCCACCCTGGGTGGCGCTTGGCCCGGGTCCAGCTCCAGAGGCCGGCCATCCGCTGGCGCCAGGGTCCAGTCGCGCGGCAAGGCAGCCTTCTCCGCAGGCACGGGTGGCGGCGCGGGGGGGGCTAGGGGCGCCGCCGCGGGCCCCTGTTCCACCAGCCGCGCCAGCGCCCCCACCTCCAGAAAGACCTGTCGCAACCGCTCCGCCCGAGCCAGGTCCAGTCCCCGCTTCAGTGCCACCGTCTGCCCACTGAAAAGCCGCGCCGCCACTTCGTCCGTGAGCTTGAACAACCCCTGAATCCGCGCCCTCGCCACCGCAGGATCAACCCCAGGCAGCAAGTCGCCGGAAAAGTGAATCTCATAGCTCGTCGTCATAGCACCTCTCTCGCTACCGGATCAGCCCTGGGTCACGTCGGGGTCCGGATCGTTGGTGCCTGGACCTTGGGGGCGACCGCGGATGGGACAGGCCTAATCGACGTGCGCCACGGGGCGCATCTGGGTATCGCAGACACCGCCGACGCTCACGGACTTGGAGGCCGGCGCCGACTTGCAGTTCTCGCCCCGGTCCTTGATCTGACACTTGAGTTCCAGGGGCTTGCCCTCGGCCAGCCAGGAGGGCACCTTGCGATGGCGGCCAATCTTGTCGTGACGACAGCCCGCGGGGATGCCATAGGCCGGGCAAGAGGCCGGGGGCTTGCCGCTGACCTTGCGAGCATCAACGGCGAAGCCGGGGAAGTTATCCTCCAGGCGGATGCGATCGGCGTCCTCGTCCTCGGTGACAAGGAACTCGCGAAAGCGATAACCCTCGCCCTCCTTGCCATCGATCTGGATACGGGTGTTGGCAATGAGGGCAAAATCACCACCCTTGCGGGCAATGGCGCCAGACATATATTCGACGCCCTTGTAGTTGGGGAAACACTTCCCCATGGCCGGTGCATGGTAGTAATGGCGCAGGCCGGTAATATCCCGCACGGAATTGCCGGGGAAGAGGTCCCGTAGTGCCGCTTCGTCCCCGTACATGATGCGCTCGACATCGCCGACACTCTGGGCATGCATGGCCTGGAGCTTGTCGTAATAGTCGCCGCTGCGGGCATTGCCGGCGCTGCCGAGGTCATCCCGCAGATAGCAGGAGGTGAGACCCGAGACCTGGGTGAGAAACTCATCCCAAATGTTGTATTGGGAGACGGAGGAGGAGGCGCCCTGGAAATCGCCCGGTTGACGGCAGCCTTGGCCGGCCTGGCACTTGCCGACGGCGCGGTTACGGATGGACAGGGCAATGATATTGCGCTCGCAGGCGCCATAGGCGTTACAGCCGCGGCCAAGATGGCCCTCGAAGAGAGCGGTGCGCATGACGTAATCCAGGTGCTTGGCGCGCTTGAGATCCCCCGCCGAGGCGCGGCCCTGGTTGGCGGCGATATAGCTGTCCCAGGCCTGCGCCAGGGCGCCCCGACGACCTACCAGATCGTCATTGACCTGGTCGCATTGGGGGGAATTATGGAAGCCGCGCACCAGCCGGTCCAGGGTGCTGCCGCCCTCGTTTTTCTGGCCCTTGCCGGTCCGGGGGGGATCGAAGGCGGGGGCCTTGGTCATGGCATAAAAGTCGCGGACGCTGATAACCCGCTTGACCCCAGGGCTGCAGTGGTGATTCTCCACCTTCAGGCCCTTGCGCTCGGCCAGGGCCTTTTTGAATTTATCGGTCGCCTCGGGCCCGGCCTTGGCGGTGTCCACGACGACCTCAAAGCCGACGTAGGGGGTGCCGCTCTCATCCACCAAGGGTTTGCCATTACGGATCACCAGGCAGGGGATGATGGAACTACCCTGAGTGAGCTGGCCCGCCGCGGATTGGGGACCGCGCCTGGCGAAATCGTCCGCGTCATAGTAGGGGGTGGTCCTGGGCCCGTTGAATTTATACAGAGTCATGACGGGGGTGGCGGGTATGTCCGCCAGCGCCGGGAACGGGCCGAGCAGGAGGCCAAGGACCAAGAGGGCGGGCAGGAGCAGGTCGGGTTTCTTCATGGGCGCTTCCGAAATGAGGTCAGGGCGACCTGGGGCTCAAACTTGCGAGACCCCCAGGTCAGACTAGGGGGATGACAGGATTCTATACCGGCCACGCCAGGGTCGCGGATAATATCGCCCTTGCGGGCCCAAACCCAACCGCCATCCGACTGCCCATCTCCGCGACGAGGATATCCCCATGTTGATCACTTTCAAAACCGATGCCCATGCCGACATCGTCATGTTCGGCGACGTAGCCCTGACCCTGCTCAAGCTCATGGGGCAGAGCGGCAGGACCCCCGGGGCCTTGTTGGCCGCGGATATTCCCCAGGCCCTGGCGCGACTGCAAGCGGCGGTCGCGGAACATCCGGACCTGGCACTGGACCCGGCGCCCCTCTCTCGCCAGGGGGACGACGATCAGGGACGCCATGTCAGCCTGGCCAATCGCGCCCTGCCCCTGATCGATCTCCTGACCACGGCGGCGGCGCGCGGTAAGAATGTGATGTGGGATAACTGATTCCCCCCGGAATTCGCGCCAGGAGAGGGTTTCCACTTGGAATCCGCCGCCGGCTGGGGGATCATTGACAAATTGTAAAAGACCCCCCCGGGAGCCGACGATCACATGGAAAATGCCACTTCCTCCGCGGACCAGGCCAAGCTGGCCAAAACTCCGGCCACCCCCACCCAGGCTTCAGAGATGGGAGGTGACCGCCTGACGGCACTGGACAGCGCCATGGAGGCCCAGGCCAGCAAACTGCGGGATCTGGAGGTAGCCCTGATCGGACGTATCGCCGACGTGGACGACGATCGCCGCCGAACAGCAACGGAAGTCAGGCGCGCCCTGGACGCCCAGCGGGACGACATTGAGGAGGAGATCCGGCGCCGGGGGCTGATGACGACCATCCTCGTCCTCTTCGCCTTCCTCGTCTCCATCGGCGCGGCCACCTTGGGCCTGCTCCAGATCAACAGCGGCGATACCGAGGTTAGCGCCCAGTTGAGTGGCATCCAGGAGGCGGTCGCCCGCCTTTCCAACATCGATACGGCCCCGCTGGACGAACGCCTGGGTGAACTCGACCAGGCCGTCACGCGCCTGTCTGGGGATCTGGAGACCAAGGTCGATGAGCGCCAGTCCGGTGTCACCGATCTCGCGAACCGACTGAAAGGATTGGAAGAGACGCTTGCCAGCCAGCCGGAGCAATCCCCCGCCAAGCCGGATGCCATGAAAAAGGAGATCGAGGAGCGCCAGGCCGCGGACGCCAACTTGATCACCAGGATCGAAGAGATTCAAAAGGCCCAGGAACGGCTAGGCAAGGACATGCTGCTGCTACGCGACAGCCTGGCGAACACCCTGGCCTCCGCCAACCTGCCCTTGGAACAGAAAACCTGGACCCCGGAGGAGACCCGCGCCCAAACCACCGGGGCGGTAACCGCGACGCCCCCGGCGACCACGTCAGCGCCCGCCCCTCTGTCCCCACCAGAGTCAGCCCCCGAGTCCAGGGTGGTCCAGGCCCCAGTCGAGGGCGCTATCACCGTTGGCGATCACCCCCAGGCCCTGCAACTTATCAGCTTCAAGAACCTGGAGGATGTGCGCCGCTTCGCCAATCGCCCCGACATGCCTGACCGCGTCTATTACCGGGAGGAAAGCCGACGCGGCAAGCCCTGGTATGCCCTTATCTACAATCTTTACAAAGACCAGGCCGCCGCCGCCGAGGCCAAGGCGACCCTGCCCGCCGAACTCACCGCGCTCAAGCCCATCATTCGCCAACTGGACACGGGGACTCAACTGCAGGTCCTCGACCGCGCCCCATGACAGCCTCTCCATCGGGCCAGGCTCAAACCACCGGGCCGCGCCTGGCCCGCGAACAGGCGACCATGGCCGCCATGGTGGCCCTCTATTGCCGCGATCACCACGGCACCCGGAACGGCAGTTGCGACGACTGCGCTCAATTGCTGGACTATGCCCGCCGGCGGCTCGCCACCTGCCCCTTTGGTGAGGAGAAGCCCGCCTGCAACAACTGCCAGGTCCATTGTTATAGCGCCAGCCAGCGGGAACGGGTCAGGGTGGTCATGCGTTATGCCGGGCCACGCATGCTGTTGCGTCACCCCATCCTGAGTCTCTACCACCTCCTCGACAAACGCCGCGAGGCCCCGCCCCTGGTGGCGATCAAGCGGGAGCGGTCAGCCGCCGGTCACTCGGGTGATAGGGCGGCCACCAAACCCTAGGCGCCGATCGCCCTTTCGCCCCCCTTACGGCCCTTCAGGCCCCTTCCCCCCGGAACCTCGACCGATGCTTTGCTGGGCACGCCAACTCTTCATCCTGATGGTCGCCCTGCTGGGCATCAGCCAGATGATGGCCGCCTGCGGCCAGAAAGGCCCCCTCTTCCTGCCTGACGAACAGGCTGACAAGCAGGAAGTCCCCAAGGAATCCCCGGCGCAATCGCCCCAGCAAAACCAGGCCCCCGAGATCCCCGGCCCGGAAGCCGTGCCGCCACCCGTCCGTTAGGAACCCCCGCCGATGGATCATTTTCAGTACCAGGAACATCGCCTCCATGCCGAGGAGGTGCCGGTTGCCCATATCGCCGAGCGCTTCGGCACCCCTTGCTATGTCTATTCCCGCGCCACCCTGGAGCGCCACTGGCGGGCCTTCGACACCGCCTTCGGCCATCATCCCCACCTGATCTGCTTTGCCGTCAAGGCCAACTCCAACCTGGCGGTACTCAACATCCTGGCGCGACTGGGGTCCGGTTTTGACATTGTCTCGAGTGGGGAACTGGAGCGGGTGCTGGCGGCGGGGGGCGACCCGGCCAAGGTCATCTTCTCCGGCGTCGGCAAGCGCGCGGAGGAGATGCGCCGGGCCCTGGAGGTCGGCATCCGCTGCTTCAATGTCGAGTCCGAGGCCGAACTGGAACGTCTGGAAGGGGTCGCCCGGGCCTTGGGCACCGTCGCCCCGGTGTCGATCCGCGTCAACCCGGACGTGGATGCGGGCACCCACCCCTACATCTCCACCGGCCTGCGCGAGAACAAGTTCGGTATCGACATCCATGCCGCCGACCGGGTCTATGAGCGCGCCGCCGCGAGCCCCCACCTGCGCGTGACCGGCATCGACTGCCACATAGGTTCCCAGTTGACCGAGCTGGCGCCCTTTCTCGACGCCCTCACGCGGGTCCTGGAACTGGCGGACCGGCTGGAACGTTTCGGCATCCCCATCCATCATCTGGACCTGGGCGGCGGCCTCGGCATCCGCTACACCCATGAAACCCCGCCCGAGCCCGCCGACTACGCCCACGCCCTGGACCAACTCCTGGAGGGCCGTCATTACGAAATTCTGCTGGAGCCCGGCCGCGCCATCGCCGGCAACGCCGGCATCCTGCTGACGCGGGTGGAATTGCTCAAGGACAACGGCCAGAAGCGCTTTGCCATCGTCGATGCCGCCATGAACGACCTGGTGCGCCCCGCCCTCTACCAGGCGGTACAGGACATCATCCCCGCCGACCGCCACGAAGGGGGCGAGCGCGCCCTCTACGACCTGGTGGGCCCCGTGTGCGAGACCGGCGACTTCATCGGCAAGGCCCGCGATCTGGCCCTTGCCCCCGGTGACCTCCTGGCCGTGCGCGGCAGCGGCGCCTACGGCTTTACCATGAGTTCCAATTACAACAGCCGCCCCCGCGCCCCCGAGGTCATGGTCGATGGCGCCGACCTCCATCTGGTACGCCCCCGGGAGACGGTCGCCTCCCTCTTCGCCGGGGAGACGCTCATCCCGTGAGCCACCTGAGATGAAACGCCGTCCAAAACCCGAACTCATGGCGGACACGGCCCAGGCCCAGGCCCTGGCCTACGCCCAGGCGGATTTCTCCGAGCCCAACCGCCTCTTTCTGAAGCTGCTGCGCGACCTCGAACCCGGGGATCTGGAGGGCAAGCAAGCCCTGGACCTGGGCTGCGGACCGGGGGATATCGCCATCCACTTTCTAAAGGCATGGCCCGGGGCGCGCTGCGATGCCCTGGATGGCTCCGCCGCCATGCTGGCGAGTGCCCAGACCGCCCTCGACGCCCTGCCGGGTGTCGCCCGGCGCTGCTGCCTGCTCCATGAGGTCCTGCCCTCGCGTCACTTGGCTTGCGGGGCCTACGACCTAGTGCTCTCCAACAGCCTCTTGCATCACCTCCATGACCCCCAGGTGCTGTGGCGCACGGTGCGCGCCGCGGGCCGCCCCGGCGCCCTGGTCCTGATCATGGACCTGATGCGCCCGCCCTCCCCTGGCTGGGCTGAATCCCTGGTGGTGACCTATGTCGGCGATGAACCCGAGTTGCTCCAGAGCGCTTACCGCGACGCCCTCTTCGCCGCCTTCGAGCCCGCCGAGGTCCAGGCCCAGTTGGCCGAGGCCGGCCTGGAAGGTCTGGAGGTCGCGGTGGTGAGCGACCGTCACCTGACGGTCTCCGGCCGTCTGCCCGGCTGATCAGCATCATGAAACTCACTTTCACCAAGATGCAGGGCCTGGGCAACGACTTTATCGTCTTTGACGGCGTGCGCCAGCGGGTAACTCTGAACGCGGACCAATGCCGCTTCCTGGCGGATCGCCGTTTCGGCATCGGCTGCGACCAGATTCTGCTGGTGGAGCCCTCGCGCCTGGCCGGCACCGACTTCCACTACCGCATCTTCAACGCCGACGGCTCCGAGGTGGAACAGTGCGGCAACGGCGCCCGCTGTTTCGCCCGTTTCGTGCGCGACCAGGGTCTGACGGCCAAGACCGAGATCCCGGTGGGCACCGCCGCCGGCCCCATCCACCTCTTCATCCAGGCCGACGGCCAGGTGCGGGTCAACATGGGCGTACCCCGCTTCGCCCCCGCGGGCATCCCCTTCCTGGCGACGGCGGAGGCGGATGGCTACGACCTGGAGGTGGACGGCCAGACCTTACGGATCGGCGCCGTCTCCCTGGGCAACCCCCACGCCGTGGTTCAGGTCGATGACCTGGACCAGGCCCCCGTCGCCCGGCTGGGTCCCCTCATTGAAAGTCATCCGCGCTTCCCCCGGCGGGTCAATGCCGGTTTCATGCAGATCCTGGACCCCGGCCATATCCGGCTGCGGGTCTTCGAGCGCGGCGCCGGCGAGACCCTGGCCTGTGGCACCGGGGCCTGCGCCGCCGTGGCGGTGGGCCGACGCCTTGGCCTGCTGGAGGGACAGGTCCGGGTGAGCCTGCCCGGGGGCGACCTGAGCATCGCCTGGTCGGGTGGCGACGAACCCATCTGGATGACCGGGCCCGCCGTCAGCGTCTTTAGTGGGGAGATTGAGCTATGACCAAGCCGTCCCTGGCAGGGGATGCCACCATCGCCGCCTACCTGGAGGCCGACCCGGCATTCTTCCTGCGCCACCCCGAGTTGACCGCCCGCCTGCGCCTGCCCCACGGCCCCGAGGGCACCCTGTCCCTGGTCGAACATCAGATGGCCCTGCTGCGCGCCCAGGTGGAAGACGAGCGCCGCCTCCTGGCCCAACTCATCGCCCGGGCCCGCGACTACGAGGCCCTCGCCGACCGCCTCCACGGCCTCATGCTGCAACTCATCAGCGCCCCGGACCGGCTAACGCTGGAGGCCCTGCTCAGCGACTCCCTGCGCCGGGAATTCGAGGCGGAGGCCGTCGCCCTGGTCTTTGACACCCAGGCTGGTCAGGCTGGCGCCGACCCCGCCATCGCCAGCGGGGAAGCCGCCGATCTGACCACCGGGAGGCAGGCCCGTGCCCGCTGCGGCCCCCTCGACCCAGACCATGCCGCCCTGCTGTTCGCCGCCGCCGGTGTCGGCATCCGCTCCGCCGCCCTCATCCCTATCCACTCCCCCACCCAATCGGGCTTGCTGGCCATCGGCAGCACCGACCCGGCGCGCTTCGGCCCGGACATGGGCACGGATCATCTGCACCGTCTGGGCGAACTGGTCAGCGCCTGTCTCGCCGCCCTGGAGCCCTAGGGATGCCGGAAGCCAGCGCCACCGACCAGGACCCGGCGGTCCGCGACCTGGCCACCTTCCTGGCCCACCTGGCTCACGAACGCCGGCTCTCGCCCCTGACCCTGAGCAATTACCGCCGCGACCTGGAACGGATCGGCGCCTGGCGCGCGGGGGCCGGCCCGGGTCTGGATTGGGTGACCATGACCCCGGAGGAGGTGCGCCGCTATGTCGCCTGGCGCCATCGCGGCGGCGCCGGCGGCAAGACCCTGCAGCGCGAACTCTCGGCCCTGCGCAGCCTCTTCAAATACCTGCTGCGGGAGGGCCGCCTGGGCGCCAACCCCGCCCAAGGCATCCGCGCCCCCAAGACCGAGCGCAAACTGCCCACCACCTTCGAGGCCGACCAGCTCTGCGCCCTCCTCGACCAGGCCCAGTCCGATGACCCCCTGGCCCTGCGTGACCGGGCCATGATCGAGCTCTTCTATTCCAGCGGTCTGCGCCTGGCGGAACTGGTCTCGATCAACCTCAATGACATCGATCTGGAGGATGCCAGCCTGGAGGTCCTCGGCAAGGGCGCCAAGAGCCGTCGTGTGCCCGTAGGCGCCCAGGCCATCACGGCCCTGCGGCGCTGGCATCAGGTACGCGGGCAACTCGCCAGCCCCGGGGAAGCCGCCCTCTTCGTCAGCCAGCGCGGTTGCCGCATCCACCCCCGCACCGTCGAGCAGCGGCTCCAGCATTGGGCGGCGACACAGGGCGCCGGCCGCCACCTGCACCCCCACCTGCTGCGCCACTCCTTCGCCAGCCACCTGCTGGAATCCTCCGGCGACCTGCGCGCCGTCCAGGAACTCCTCGGCCATGCCAATATCGGCACCACCCAGATTTACACCCACCTGGATTTTCAGCACCTGGCCCAAGTCTATGACCAGGCTCACCCCCGGGCGCGGCGCCAGGGCCCGAAAGCCGAGGATTAGTCCGGCCCGCGCCACCCTATCATTTCTGGCTCCCTCCCCCCTCGTGGGGGAGGGTTGGGGAGAGGGGGCTAAAGAGTTACAGGCCGACTTTACCGCGCCTTAGCCAGGTAGCCCCCAGCCCAGCCACGACGGGCCCGCGCACCTCCATCAATACCCCGGCGAACAGCGAGCGGGCGGCTAACGCCCCTCCGCCGGAACCTCACGGATGGCGAACGCCACCCGCTCCCAAGGATCGGCCTGGTCATCGAATCGGGTGAGCTGGCAGGCCAGCCGGTCTCCGGCATCCAGCCGGCGGGCGATATCGGCGTTGATCAGGCGCGGGACATAGCCGATGCGCAGGCCCCGCCAGCACACGGCCACCGCCAGACCGTCATGGGGATTGTCCGGCTCGCGCACCAGTTCCAGTTCATCACCCAAGGTCATCCGGGGCTCAGGCTCGATACCCCCGTGAAATTGATAACCAGCGACGCACTCGCGCACCAGCTCGCCGACGGCGAGGGCCGGACGTAGATAGGCCAGCACCGCCGCGAGTTCACGCTCGCTGGCGGGGTCGAGCCGCCTCGTCAATTGCCACGGGGAACGCCGATCGCCACGCCTGGCGCCGAGAGAGCGGGCCAGCGCGGCACGAGCCGGGCCGTGCCCCGGGGCATTGAGTTCGGCCAGGAGGGCTCCGGCGAACGCCGTCATCGCGGGACTGGCCTCGACGTTGTAGGGTCCGCGCAGTTGGGCGAGGGCAAAACGCGCCTCGGTCAGGGCAAAGCGGTACTCGGCGGTGGCCCGCTCCCTGGGCAGTGCCAGGGCAAAGATCCGGGTCCCGTGGTCGCGGCACTCCGCCCAGTATTGGGCGACGCAATGATGCAGGGTCTCGCCCTCGCGAGCCAGTTCCTCCGCCGTGCCCAGTTCCCGCCCCTGGGCCTCGCCCTTCCGGTACTCACCCAGAATCTCGGCGAGCCGGGCCGGATCCCACGGGGCCGGACTCGGGCCGGGGGCTGGAACCGGAACGGGCACCGGCGGTTCCCAGGCGCGTTCGTGCCAGCGCCGCGAGGCGGCGAGCAGCGAGCGCCAGCCGCGCGCCTCGATCCAGGCCAGTTGGAAGCGGTGCTCGGTCAATCTCCGTGGGTAGGGGCCGATCTGGGCCACCCGGTCCGCCGCCGCCCGGATGAAATCGGCGCAGTCCACCAGCGCGGACCCCAGGGGCGCGAAACCGGCCTGCAAGGGCGCGCAGACCGCCGCCAACCCCTCCCGGAAGGCGGTTCGACCCAGGCGCCCCAGGTCGGTGTGGTCGTCCGCGAGCAGATTGATCGTGATGAAGAGCGGCATGGCCAGCTCAAAATCGTCCGGGTGCCGGGGGCGGCGATGGGCCGGGATACCCTCCAAAAGCTGGAGCAGGCGGCGATGAGCGAGGGCTGTCCCGCCCCACATCGTCGCGCAGATCGGCGCGCGGACCAGTCCCCTGGAGAGGCCATAGTGGCGGGCCAGGGCCCCGGCCAGGTCGCGACCCTGGTCGATGGCATCCTGGACGGCCACATCTGGGTCACCCCAGGCCTGGCGTTTGCCGCCCGCGAAGTCCAGTTCCCGATGGGCGCTGAGCAGGAGCGGCGCGACCAGTGGCAGGAACCGGGTCAGGGCCTGCAGGCGGCGCTCGCGCCGGTCCGGGTCGAGGGCGGCCAGGCGGTTGTAGTTGCGCAGCGAGTCCCAGTGACGGTGGCGATTGAGGCCCGCCAGCAGGCTCAGGACCTCCTGATCGAGCCCCTCGACAAAGCGCCGCGCGGCGTCATGCCGGGGATCGCCCCAAGGCAAGGCGGGGAGCGCGACGGCGGGCGCGGCATAGAGGGGAATGGCAACGCCCTCGCCCATTCGGACCTCCAGCAGGGTGCCGCGATGGTCCGTCAGGACCTGGGCGACCAGTTCCGCAAGAGCCTGGTCTTCCGCGCCGGCACCCTCCGGCAGGTAAAAGGCGAGCACCCGACCATCGTCGAGGTGCAGCCACAGGTACCACCGCTCGTTGCGCAGACCGAGCCAGTCACCCCGCAACCAGAGGCGCGCGCGCACCCCGGGCGGGAGGCCAGGGGGTAGGCCATCCTGGTACGACGGAACAGGAATGGGCAAGCTCGCGGTCAAGTCGGTGGATGTCCGGGCTCCAACATCCCACTCCGGATCAGTCCCGCCCTAGTCCATGCTGGTCTTGCATCGGCCAGGTCAGGGTGAGGGTAATGATTTAGGCAAATTGTAGGTCACCGAGGCGCCAGATACCGTCACCCAACCGCGTTTTACCAGTTCCTGGAACACCTTTTCGATCTGACTGGCCGGTAGCTGCTTGCCACAGGTGGCTTGGAGTGTGCTGCGCAGCGTCTTTTCCTTACGCGGCCTTGACGTCTTGCGCTTGATCAGGTCGTCGGCGGCAACCCGAACCAGATCATCCAGCGAACCGGCCGCTTTCGGCGGGGTTGGCGGTCGAGCGGATGCCGGCTCCTTGGCGGTCCCAGGCCCGATTTCGCTTGTGACAAAGCAGGGAAGCTCATCGACCGATGCCGATCTCGCGCACAGGATGCCCTGGGTTTTCATGTGACGGACGAGCGGGTCGAAGCCTGTGTCTTTCGAGACGATGTGGAAAAAGCCGGTGGGGTCCTTGGTCGCCAGGGCACCCAGGTAGTAGGCGATATGGAAATCGAGGGCATTACGGCCGTGCGCATCAAGTACGACATAGCTCCCGCGATCACGGAGTTGCTGCATGGCAAGCACCAAGTCGAGGGGTAACTTGGTGTCCTGGGTGCCGAGAAAGAGGATGACGCGGAATCGCTCATCGGACAACCGTTCAACGTGAGCCACCTTCACGTTCTCATAATCGACGAGGACATAATTTGTCTTCATTCGTGAATCTCTCGGCTGGGGTCATGAGAGGGCATCCGTGCAGCCCTTTTAAGGTGCCGTCAACATTGTGTAATATATAAGTAATTTCAATATTATACACGCATCCGATCGACCATGTTTAGTGAGATCCTGCAGAAATTTGCCGAGACGAGTCCCGCCACGGT
>JBASIS010000143.1:0-54253 GCA_049654905.1 Chromatiaceae bacterium | reverse complement strand
ATGCTGGCGATAGGCGTTGACTATGCATTACCGCTCCCCAGCCCCTCGGGGTCCACCAGTCTCCCGCGAGGCATGGCGCGTGCCCATGGCCCTGACCACCGATGGGTCTTTTGAGGTCCTACCGTTCGCCTTCGTGACCAAAACCGATGACAGCACCGAACGCCAGCCCGGAGATTGAAACATACGGACAATAGCCGTATAATCAGATAATGTTGCAATGAGGACATGACCATGACCATGACCGCAACCGCCCATGCCTTGCGCCAGGCGCGCATGGAATTCAAGACCACAACGGACATGAAAGAACTGCTCAGTCAGGCCGCCGCCCTGGATGGCTTGGATTTGACATCATTCGTGCTCGGCTCAGCCATCGAAAAGGCCCGCCAGGTTTTGAGTCAGCACACCAGCATCGCCTTGGCGAGGGAAGGCCAGGCAAGCCTGGCGCGATTGCTCGCCCAGCCGTCGCAGCCTTCAGCCGCCATGCAGGAACTCATGCGCTTGCCTGACCTGCCTTCCCGCAAGGCATGAGGGTCGAACTATCGCTCTATGACCCGGCCGTCACCTACAGTGGGCAAAAGCAATTTGACTGCGAACATACGGCCATCAATGCCTTCGTCCGCAACAGCTTGAGGCCGCAGGTCAAGAAAAATCTCAGCGTGGCGTATGTCCTCACCGATGCCGAGCAGGGCGATCGCTTTGTGGGGTTCCATACCGTCGCCCAGCACATGATCGACGTGTCTTCGCTTTCGGGGCTGCAACTCGGGTCGCTCCCCAAGAAGATACCCTGCACACGCCTGGTCATGCTGGGCGTCGACAAGGATTACCAGGGGCGGCAACTTGGCTCAAGATTGATGAAACACGCGCTGCTGCTCACCCGCTCGGTAGCAAGACAGATCGGTGGGTTCGGCTTGTATCTTGATGCTGACCCTCGGGCACTGGTTTTCTACCAAAACCTCGGCTTTGCCTTGCTGCAGGGGGATCAAAGCCCTGAGCCCTCCCCTATGTTCATCCCAGTCAAGGCCATTGCCTGACCGGTCCCAAGCGGCGCCCTCACTTTCCTGACTGGCTCGAAGCCTGGGAATTTGGCGGTGGGGGTGGGATTTGAACCCACGGAAGAGTTTCCCCTTCGCTGGTTTTCAAGACCAGTCCAATAAACCGCTCTGGCACCCCACCCATGACTTTTTTCCGGGGTCGCGGGTCCTTACAAAACCCTGTCGCGGGTTTTCAAGACCACCGCTGTCGGCCACTCCGCCCATCTGCCGGGATTGGCGGGGCCCGGCTTGGATTGGAGTAGTCTAGCCCCCAACATGTCGGGCAGGGATAAGGATACCGGAAGGGGCGCCCCAGGCCAACGCGACTTTGATTGCCTTTTCCACCCGGACCGGTATCCTTCGGAACTCCAATTACCGCTTACTGTCATAGGCTGGACAGATTCCAGATCCACTCACAACCCAGGAGAGACGCCAAATGGCTACCCCCCAATACTCCGTACTGAGCGGCGCCCAGAGCGCCATTTCCGCTAACAAGGTGTTGAAAAACACCTACATGTTGCTGTCCGCCACCCTGGCCTTCAGCGCTCTCATGGCTATGATCTCCATGAGCCTGGCCCTGCCGAGTTGGATGTACCTGGCCTCGGTGATCGGCGCCATGGTGCTGGGCATGTTCGTGCTGCCCCGTACCGCCGAGTCTAGCGCCGGTATCGGCGTCATTTTCGCCATTACCGGCCTGCTGGGGCTGGGGCTGGGCTCCATCCTGACGATGTACATGGCCCTGCCCCGGGGTCCGGAGATCATCGCCACCGCCTTCGCCGGTACCGGTCTCATCTTCCTGGGCCTGTCCGGCTATGCCCTGACCAGCAAGAAGGACTTCAGCTTCATGGGCGGCTTCCTGTTCGCCGGTATCATGGTGGTCTTTATCGCCGCCATCGCCAATATCTTCCTGGCCATGCCGGCCCTGGCGCTGGCGGTGTCCGGTGGCATCATCCTGCTGATGAGCGGCTTCATCCTCTTTGATACCAGCCGCATCATCAATGGGGGCGAGACCAACTACATCATGGCCACCTATGGCCTCTACCTGAACATGTTCAATATCTTCGTCAGCCTGTTGCAGATCCTGGGGATCATGAGCAGCGACGACTGATGATGATGGCTTGATGTCTGACCTGGACCCCGGCCCCGGCCGGGGTTTTTCTTGTGGCCCACCGAGACCAAGAACATGGACCTCTTTTTGAAAATCATCGCGGCCGCCGCCATGGGCATGATGGTCTTTTATGCCTGGCGATCCTACCAGCAGTGGCAGGAGCATGGCCCCAAGGCCGAGAAGGGTGACTGGCAGGCGGTCATTCTGCCCCTGGCGCTGGTGGCGGGGCTGGTCGTCCTGCTCATCGCCATGGTGCGCTAGTCGGCCCGCAAGCCATCGCCGGATCCCTGGCCAGCCTGACCAGGGGCCCTTTCCCCCCGCCCTCCTCCTACAAAAACTCCGCCGGACCCATGTAGGGCCGCAGGACCGCGGGGATGCCCAGCCTGCCGTCCTCCTCCTGATAATTCTCCAATACCGCTACCAGGGTGCGGCCCACGGCGAGACCAGAGCCGTTCAGGGTATGGAGCAGTTCGGGCTTGCCGGTCTCGGGATTGCGCCAGCGGGCCTGGAGACGGCGGGCCTGGAAGTCCTGGAAGTTGCTGCAGGAGGAGATTTCGCGGTACCGGTTCTGACCCGGCAGCCAGACCTCCAGGTCGTAGGTCTTGGTGGCGGAAAATCCGAGGTCGCCGGTGCAGAGGGTCACCACCCGGTAGGGCAACTCCAATTTCTGGAGAATGGCCTCGGCATGACCGGTAAGAGCCTCCAGGGCGGCGCAGGAGTCCTGAGGACGCACCATCTGGACCAGCTCCACCTTTTCGAACTGGTGCTGACGGATCATGCCCCGGGTGTCCTTGCCGTAGGAGCCGGCCTCGCTGCGGAAACAGGGGGTATGGGCGACCCAACGGCGGGGCATGGCGGCCGCATCCAGGATCTGGTCCCGCGCCAGGTTGGTCACGGGCACCTCGGCGGTGGGTATCAGGTATAAGTCTTTCTCGCCGGGCACCTTGAAGAGTTCCTGCTCGAACTTGGGCAGTTGCCCGGTCCCATAGAGGCTCTCGGCATTGACCAGATAGGGGACATAGACCTCGACATAGCCATGCTCGCGGGTATGGGTGTCGAGCATGAACTGAATCAGGGCCCGGTGCAGCCGCGCCAGGGGGCCGCTCAGGACCACGAAACGCGAGCCCGTGAGCCTGGCGGCGACGTCGAAGTCCATCCAGCCGGTGGGGACACCCAGGTCCACATGGTCCTTAGGCGCGAAGGCAAAGACCCGGGGTTGGCCCCAGCGCCGCTCCTCGCGATTGTCGCGCTCGTCCCGGCCATCGGGCACGCTGGCATGCGGCAGGTTAGGCAGGCCCAGGGCGATCTGACTCAGGTCATTCTGAACCTCGGCCAACTCGGTCTCGGCGGCCTTGAGCTTGTCGCCCAGATCGGCGACCTGGGCCAGCAGGGGCACCACCGCCTCCCCCGCCTTCTTGGCCTGACCGATGAGCCTGGAGCGACTGTTGCGCTCGCCCTGCAGTTCCTGAGTTAGCACCTGGATGGCCTTGCGGCGGGCCTCCAGGGCCTCGATGCGCCCGGTATCGAGGGCGATGCCACGCCGGGCGAGCTGCTCGGCGACATAGGCCAGCTCGGCGCGCAACAGATGGGGATCCAGCATGATGACTAACCTGGGTTGGAGGACCGGAGCCAGACGCAGCGACCCTCGCTGGCCTTGTCGATGGCGGCGAGGCGTTGCCGATGGGCCTGGAGTTCCGACTCGGTGGCCCGCACCACGGGCAGGGGCCGACGGTCGGCGGGGAGGCGGCGGACGGGATGGCGATGGCTCTCCTGGCCCTGATCGCCCTGGCCCCCGAAGGCCAGTTTGACCTGGCCGCCGGTCATGGCGAGATAGACCTGGGAGAGAATCTCCGCATCCAGCATGGCGCCGTGCAGGTCGCGACGGGAGTTATCGACCTCGTAGCGCTTGCAGAGGGCATCGAGGGAGTTACGTTGTCCCGGATGGCTGCGGCGCGCCATCGTCAGGCTGTCGATAACCCGGCACAGGTCACCGATACGCGGGGCGTCCGGGCGCCAGAGCTTTAGCTCGTGATCCAGAAAACCGACGTCGAAGGGGGCGTTATGGATAATGAGTTCGGCGTCGCGGATGTAGGCGAGGAAGTCCTCGGCGATATCGGCGAAGCGGGGCTGATCGCGCAGAAAGTCGTTGGTGATGCCATGGACATTGACCGCCCCCTGCTCCACGTCCCGATCCGGTTGCAGATAGCAATGGAAATCCTGGCGGGTCAGGCGGCGCTCCAGCAACTCGACACAGCCGATCTCAATGATGCGGTGCCCCTCGGCCGGCTCCAGGCCCGTGGTTTCCGTATCCAGCACGATTTGACGCATCCTTAACTAGCCTCCTTGGGGCGGCATCAGCGGGGAATGCCCTGGTTAGCCAGGGCATCGGCGCGCTCGTTTTCGGGATGTCCGGCATGGCCCTTGACCCACTGCCACTCCACCTGGTGATCAGCCAGGGCCCGGTCCAGGCGCTCCCAGAGGTCCTGATTCTTGACCGGCTGCTTGCTCGCGGTCCGCCAGCCGTTGCGCTTCCAACGCGCCATCCACTGAGTGACACCCTGGCGCAAATACTGGGAGTCGGTGACGACCCGAATGGGCATGGGCCGCTTGAGGGCCTCCAGGGCCTGGATGACGGCCATCATCTCCATGCGGTTGTTGGTGGTATGGGACTCGCCGCCGCACAACTCTTTCTCAAGGGCGCCGAAACGCAACAGGGCACCCCAGCCACCGGGGCCGGGATTGCCCTTGCAGGCGCCATCGCTGAAGATCTCGACCGGGTCAGACATGGCGACGACTGGTCCCCCGCGTGGTGGGCTCTACCGCGTTGCCAGGCAGCAGCTTGCGGCGGGTCTTCCAGGAAGGCCGCAGGGGCGTCAGGGTGGAGACGCGCTTGACGGCGCGCAGGGCATAGACACCGCCCAGGGCCGGCCAGAAGTGGCGGCCCGCCCGGTCAAGAAGACTGCCCGAACACCATCGGGAATCGCCCCAAGGGGCCTGAAACACTAACATCCGCTGCATCTCCAGATCAAAACCCAGTAGGGACAGCCACTCAACCACCCGGTAGCGGGTCAGAAAGTGGCCACACCAGGGCACTCGCCCGGGGCTCCCCAGGCTCAGGAGCGCCCAGGGGCTCAAGGCATTGAAGCCCAGGATGATGAGCCGCCCCTCGGGGATCAGGACCCGTTCGGCCTCCCCCAGCACCTGACGCGGATCGGCCGCGAAGTCCAGGCTGTGGGGCAGAAAGACGGCATCCAGGCTGTCGCTGGCGATCGGCATCATCTCCGGGCTGGCGGCGATCCGCATCCCCAGCCCGCCACGATGAAAGGCGGGGGGTAGCGAAATGGCGTAGCGGACATGGCTGCCCGCCACCACCTCGCGAAAGACGTCATCGCCACCCACCTGGAGGAGATAATGGCCAAAGATCCCTTCCAGCATCGTCTCCAGGCAGGCCGCCTCCTGCGCCGCCACCTCCCGCCCCAGGCTCGACCCATACCAGGCCTCGATCTGGGCGATCAGTTCGACCCCTTGGGGACAAGTCTTGGTGCTTATCGAAGGCATATCAGACTTAATCCCCCGACGGCGGGGGCGCCAGGACTTCGCGGTTGCCATTGGTCTCGGCCGCGCCCACGATGCCGATGCGCTCCATCTCTTCAATCATGCGGGCGGCGCGGTTGTAGCCGATCTTGAGCCGGCGCTGGACGCCGGAAATGGAGGCACGGCGGGATTCCACCACGATCTGCACCGCCTCGTCGAAGAGGGGGTCCTGATCCTCCAGGTCGCCACCCGGGCGCGGCTCCGGGTCGATGCCGGGGATACCATCGCCCATGTCCATGAGGATGGTGTCGATATAGTCCGGCTCGCCCTGGGCGCGCAGGAATTCAACGATTTTATGGACCTCATGGTCATCGACGAAGGCCCCGTGGATACGGTAGGGGATGCTGGTCCCCGGCGGCAAATAGAGCATATCGCCATTGCCGAGCAGATGCTCCGCGCCCATCTGGTCGAGGATGGTGCGGGAGTCGATGCGGGAGGACACCTGAAAGGCCATGCGGGTCGGGATGTTGGCCTTGATGAGACCCGTCAGGACGTCCACGGAGGGCCTCTGGGTCGCCAGCAGCAGGTGGATGCCGGAGGCGCGGGCCTTCTGCGCCAGGCGGGCGATAAGCTCCTCCACCTTCTTGCCCACCACCATCATCATATCCGCCAATTCGTCGATGATGACGACGATGTAGGGGAGATGATCCAGGGCGGGTGGCGAGTCCAGGGGCATCTCCCGCGCCAGGTTGTAGAGGGGATCGAGGATGGGTTGGCCCGCCGCCAGGGCATCGGCGACCTTGCGGTTGTAACCACCGATATTGCGCACCCCCAGCCGCGACATCAGCTTGTAGCGCCGCTCCATCTCCGCCACGCACCACCGCAGGGCGTTGGCGGCCTCCTTCATGTCCGTCACCACCGGCGTGAGCAGGTGGGGAATGCCCTCGTACACGGAGAGTTCCAGCATCTTGGGATCGACCATGATGAGGCGCACGTCGCGGGGTCCGGCCTTATAGAGCAGGCTGAGGATCATGGCGTTGAGGGCCACGGACTTGCCCGAGCCCGTGGTGCCAGCGATGAGGGCGTGGGGCATGCGCGCCAGGTCCGCCACCACCGGGTGCCCGGAGATATCGGTGCCAAGGGACAGGGTCAGGGGTGACTTGGCATCCTGATAGGCGCTGGAACCCAGGATCTCGCTCAGGGCCACCGTCTCCCGGAAGTTGTTGGGGATCTCCAGGCCGATGACGGACTTGCCGGGAATCACCTCGACCACCCGCACGCTGACGGTGGAGAGGGCCCGGGCGATATCCCGGGACAGGCCGGTGATCTTGCTGGCCTTGGTCCCCGGCGCGGGCATCATCTCGAAGAGGGTCACCACGGGGCCGGGGTGAACGGCGACCACCTGGACGGTGACGCCGAAGTCCGCCAGCTTGATTTCCACCTGGCGCGAGAGTTCGTCAAGCTGGTCCTTGGAATAACCCTTGCCGCTGCGGCGCGCCTCGTCCAAGAGCAACAGGGGTGGCAACTCGCCCTCCAGACCCAGAGGGACCAAGGGTAACAGCTCGGCCCCGTCCGCCTTATCCTGGGGCAGCTCGGGGGGCTGGAGGGGGATGCTGGGCTGGGTGGCCTTGAGACTTGGCTTGGGCTGGGCTTTAGCTTCTGGCTTGGGCTGAGGCTTGGCTTCCGACTTGACTTGAGGTCTTTTAACCGGTGGTTCGTAGGGGGGCTCGATCTTCACGGGCGCGGGCGCGGGCCGGGCCAGCTCGATCAGATCCTCCTCGTCCAGCAGCGTCTCATCCTCCTTCAAGTCGGGTTCGCGAAGCGCGACGGGCACGGGCTCCCGGGCCTGCACCGGCGCCTTCTCGATCGGCGGCCGCATGAACCAGAGCACCAACTGGTTAGCTGCCCGCCACAGCAGCAGGGTCAGCCAGCCAATGCCATCCAGCACCGCCAGCCAGGACAGGCCGGTAAAAAAGGTGATCCCGGCCAGGAAGAGGGGGGCCAATAACAAGGTTGCACCCGATGGGTGAAAGCTGGCCACCAGCTTGCCACCGACCAATTGACCGACACCACCGCCGATGCCATTCGGGAGCGGGACAGGAATGCCCTGCAGCAGGATACCCGCCAGGGCACTGCCGGCGCCCAGGGTGAGCACAAAGCCAAGCAGCCGCAGGGCCAGGCGTTGCACCCGCGTCTCCGCCTCGTCGTCCATGCCGCGCAGGGTCAGCCAGGCTGTCCAGGCAATGCCGATGGGGAGCAAATAGGCGAAGTAGCCGAAGAGGGACAGGACCACGTCCGCGAACCAAGCGCCGAAGGGGCCACCCAGGTTCTGGACCTGGTTAATCGGCTCAATGTGGGTCCACCCCGGATCCTCGGGGGCATAGGAAACCAGACAGGCCCCCAGAAAGAGGGCGACCGCGAACAGAGACCACATGATGGCCTCGCGCACCACGCGCTGAAAATAATCACTGAAGGTCAGTTGCCCGACCCGAGTCGCCTGTGCCAAATTCACTCCCTCCGTTTAGCCCCCTATTATAGGGGCGGGGGTGGTTGAGCCGATGCCGCCATCCTGCCTGGAAACGGCGCCCATGCCAAGCCGGTTCCCCCGACCCCGAGGGTCCAACCGACCATCCTTTACCCGACCGTGGTCCATCCGTAACATGTAGGCCAACGCCACCCCTTATCAGGGGCGGCCCTGCCCTCAAGAGTCAAGGAGTCCCGCCATGAACGCCAATAAGCACTGCCGCCTGCTGATCCTGGGTTCCGGACCCGCGGGCTACACAGCCGCCGTCTATGCCGCCCGGGCCAATCTGCATCCGGTCCTGATCACGGGCATGGAACAGGGCGGCCAGTTGATGACGACCACGGACGTGGACAACTGGCCCGGCGACCCCGACGGCGTACAGGGTCCGGACCTGATGGAGCGGATGCGCCGCCACGCCGAACGCTTCGAGACCCAGATCATCCTGGACCACATCAACCAGGTGGACTTGAGCCAGCGGCCCTTCCGCATCTCCGGCGATGCCGGCGACTATAGCTGCGACGCCCTCGTCATCGCCACCGGGGCCAGCGCCCGTTATCTGGGCCTCCCCTCCGAGCAGGAATTCCGCGGCCGCGGCGTCTCCGCCTGCGCCACCTGCGATGGCTTCTTCTACCGCAATCAGAAGGTTGCCGTCATCGGCGGTGGCAATACGGCGGTGGAGGAGGCCCTCTACCTCTCCAACATCGCCGCCGAGGTCATCCTGGTTCATCGCCGGGATGCTCTGCGCTCGGAGAAAATCCTGCAACAGCACCTCTTCGAGAAGGCCGAGCATGGCAACGTCAAGATCCTCTGGAACAGCACCCTGGACGAGGTGTTAGGGGATCCCACGGGCGTTACCGGCATGCGGGTCCGCAATGTCCAGGACGGTGCTACCCAGGACATCGAGCTCCAGGGCGTCTTCATCGCCATCGGCCACCAACCCAACACCCAACTCTTCGAGGGCCAACTCGAACTGCACAACGGCTACATCAAGGTCCAGAGCGGCAGCGACGGCAACGCCACCGCCACCTCGGTCCCCGGCGTCTTCGCCGCCGGCGACGTCATGGACCACGTCTATCGCCAGGCCATCACCTCCGCCGGCTCCGGCTGCATGGCCGCCCTGGATGCCGAGAAATTTCTCGATGCCATGGGGGGCTGAGGGTTAGCTACCCGGCACCGCCTGCACCGAGGCCCTGAACCGAGCCTAGATGAAGCAAGAAGCCGAGTGAGAGCGGAAGCCAATGCACGCGGAGCGCGAGTTGAGCGAGAGGCAGACCGCGCCGAACGAAGATCGGTTGGTGGAGCCAGTTTATTGCGAGATTCAATGGGCGGCCTGAACCTTGAATTGAACACCGAGGGCATGCATGAGTTTGAATACCGTTTCGTACCTGGGCTTGGCGCCAGGCGCGAGAGCTTTATAGAGACTTTCGCGAGAAACCCCGGCGTCTTTGGCAAGTTGGGTCATGCCCCGTGCGCGGGCAACCGCTCCCACGGCCTGTAGGAAGTGATCTGGATCAGGGTCCTCCATTGCCACGGAAAGGTATTCAGCGATCATTTCCTCGCTATCCAGGTAGTCGGCAACATCGAAGGGGGTGATCTTGGCCATGGGTTACTCCGTGGTAAGAGACTTGAGCAGGGTCTTAGCCCGTTGAATATCCCGGGCCTGCGTCGATTTGTCGCCACCGACGAGTAGCAAGTAAACAATCTCGGCCCGCCGCGTGTAATAGATTCGGTAACCCGGACCGAAGTCTATGCGCATTTCGGAGACACCACCTCCCAAGACCCTAACGTCGCCAAGGTTCCCTTTGGTGGCACGGTCAAGGCGATTGAAGATGACGGCTTTGGCCCGAATATCCTTCATTTCCCCAAGCCAGGCCCGGAACTCGTCGGTTTGGAGAAGCGTGTTCATGATATCAAATGTATCCAGTCAGTTACGGCGTCAAAACAGAGTCGCCAGCACGCCAGTCCGAGGCATGAGAGTTCAAGGAAATCGCCTTAGTCGTCGCCCCTTTCCCTCAGCAGGACCACGGCGAAAGCAGCGATACCCTCGGCGCGGCCGGTGAAGCCCATGCGCTCGGTGGTGGTGGCCTTGAGGTTGACGCGGGCCGGGGGGCAGCCAAGGTCGGTGGCGAGGGTCAGGGTCATGGCGGGGATGTAGGCGGCCAGCCTGGGTTGCTGGGCGACGAGGGTGAGGTCGGCATTGTGGACGGCGAGGCCCAGATCCCCCAGGGAGGCCATGACCCGGCGCAGTAGGATACGGCTGTCGATCCCGGCGTAAGCGGCGTCGGTATCCGGAAAATGGCGGCCGATGTCCCCCAAACCCGCGGCGCCGAGTAGCGCGTCGCAGAGGGCGTGGATGGCCACGTCGCCGTCGGAATGGGCCTCCAGTCCCTGGTCGTGGGGGACCTGAACGCCGGCGAGCACCAGAGGTCGGCCAAGGCCGAAGCGATGGGCGTCGATACCCTGACCGATCAGCATAGCCGTCCCTGCTTCAACAGATAGAAATGGGCCAAGTCCAGGTCCTCCGGGCGGGTAATCTTGATGTTATCGGCATGGCCCGCCACCAGCAGGGGCTGGAAGCCGGCGATCTCCAGGGCACTGGCGTCATCCGTCACCAGTTGGCCCGCGGCGATGGCCTGACGCAGCGCCTGGCGCAGGGGCCCCAGACGAAACATCTGGGGCGTGAAGGCATGCCAGAGACCCGCGCGGGACACGGTGCTCAAAACCTCGCCCCGGTCGTTCGCGGCTTTCATGGTATCCCGGACCGGCACCCCGAGGAGACCACCGACGGGGTGATGTTCCAGGGTTGAGATGAGCAGGTCCAGGTCCTCCCGCCGCAGACAGGGCCGGGCGGCGTCGTGGACCAGCACCCAATCGTCCTCGGCGGCACGCTCCGCCAGGGCCTCCAGGGCATTTAGGACCGAATGACAGCGCTCGGCGCCACCGGTGACACGCAGGATGGCGGGATGATGCGCCGAGGGCAGGGCCTCCCAGCCCTCATCCGCCGCGTCCAGGGCAATCGCCAGGCCCCGAATCCGTGGATGGTCCAGAAAGAGCCGCAGGCTGTATTCGAGTACCGGCTGACCCGCCAGGTCCAGGTATTGCTTGGGGGTGGCCGCGCCCATGCGGCGGCCGGCCCCGGCGGCGGGAATCAGGGCCCAGCAGGCGGGTTTAGTCACCGGTCTTGGACTCGGCCTTAGGGGCAGGTTTGGTGGCCGGCTTGGGCTCGGGCTTAGGGGCCGGCTTCGACTCGGACCTGGCCTCGGGTTTGGCTGTGGGCTTCGACTCCGACTTAACCTCGGCCTTGGCCACCGGTTTCGACTCGGACCTGGCCTCGGCCTTGGAGGCGGGTTTGGGCTCGGGTTTGGTGGCTGGCTTGGCCTCGGACTTGGGTGCCGGCTTAGCCTCGGGCTTGGCCGCCGGTTTCGACTCGGGCTTAGACACCGGCTTGGGGAGCAGGAGGGGCGCGACCTTGCCTTCTCCCCCGGCCAGGGGTGCCGGTGATTGCGGCTCAATAACCTGCAAGAAAATCTCCCCCTCCTTGATCATCCCCAATTCACTGCGGGCGCGTTCTTCCAGGGCATCCTGGCCCTGGCGCAGATCTTCCACCTCGGCCTGCAGGCGGCGGTTACGGGTGCGCAGCTTTTCCAATTCCTCGCCCTGGGCCAGGATCTCGTGGCGCAGGGCGGCTACCTCCGCCAGGCTGCCCTCGCCCACCCAGAGGCGGTACTGGAGCCAGCCAAGCAACAGCAACAGGACAAAAATCAGGATGCGCATGGGCGACCGCAATCAGGTTGCGCCGGCGCCGGAAACCAGCGCCAGCGAATCGGGCTCAGAGCCAGCGGAAGGCCGCCCGGCCAGCAAAATCGGCCTCGGCGCCCAACTGATCCTCGATACGCATCAACTGGTTGTATTTGGCGACGCGATCCGAGCGGGACAGGGAGCCGGTCTTGATCTGGCCGGTGGCGGTAGCCACCACCAGGTCGGCGATGGTGGTGTCCTCGGTCTCCCCCGAGCGATGAGAGACGACGGCCGTGTAGCCCGCGGCATGGGCCATGGCGATAGCCTCCAGCGTCTCGGTCAGGGTGCCGATCTGGTTGACCTTGATGAGGATGGAGTTGGCGATGCCCCGGTCGATACCCTGCTTGAGGATCTGGGTGTTGGTGACGAAGAGGTCGTCGCCAACGATCTGGACCCGGTTGCCCAGGCGCTCGGTCAGGCGCTTCCAGCCGTCCCAGTCGCCTTCCGCCAGGCCATCCTCGATGGTCAGAATGGGGTACTGATTGACCCAGCCCTCCAGCAGGTCGATCACGCCGTCGGCGTCGAGCTTGCGGCCCTCGCCGGCCAGGTCGTAAACCCCATCCCCATAGAATTCCGAGGCCGCCACGTCCAGGCCGATCCAGATATCCTTGCCCGCCGTGAAACCGGCCTTGCCGATAGCCTCCAGGATCGCCTCCACCGCGGCAATGTTGGAGGGCAGGTCCGGGGCGAATCCACCCTCGTCGCCCACGGAGGTGGCGAGCCCCCGGCCCTTCAGCACGGCCTTGAGGGCATGGAAGACCTCGGCCCCGTAGCGCACCGCCTCGCGGATGCTGGGGGCGCCCACGGGCAGGATCATGAACTCCTGAAAGTCCACGCTGTTGTCCGCGTGCTGGCCGCCATTGATGATGTTCATCATGGGCACCGGCAGCCGGTAGTGGCCCTGGCCGAGATAACGGTAGAGGGGCAGGGTCTCTTCCTGGGCGGCCGCGTGGGCGACGGCCATGGAGACGCCCAGCAGGGCATTGGCGCCGAGCCGGCCCTTGTTCTCGGTACCGTCGAGTTCGATCATGCGGCGGTCGATACCCCCCTGGTCGGTGACCTCCATACCGACCACCGCCTGCTTCAGCTCGCCCTCGATATGGGCCACGGCCTTGCGCACCCCCTTGCCCAGATAGCGGCTCTTATCGCCATCGCGCAGCTCCAGGGCCTCGCGGGAACCGGTGGAGGCGCCAGAGGGAACGGCGGCGCGGCCAACGGCACCATCGGCGGTGATGACATCGGCCTCGACGGTGGGATTGCCGCGCGAATCCAGAATTTCCCGGGCACGGACGTCGACGATCTCGGACATGATGTAACTCCCCGGGGGGCTCACCCCCAAAATTTGAAAAAAAGCGGTCTCGGGCGGTGGCTTAAAGATCCGCCTCGGCGAATCTCCGTCCCTTGACCACCCGATCGATCTCGACCAGGGTTTCCAGCAACCCGCGCATCCGCCCCAAGGGCCAGGAATTGGGTCCATCGCTCAGGGCACGGGCGGGGTCGGGATGGGTCTCCACGAAGAGACCCGAGATACCCGCGGCCACCGCGGCCCGCGCCAGTACGGGGACGAATTCCCGCTGCCCGCCGGAGCTGTCCCCCTGCCCTCCCGGCAACTGGACCGAGTGGGTCGCGTCGAAGACCACGGGGCAGCCAGTCTCGCGCATCACCGCCAGGGCGCGCATGTCGGAGACGAGATTGTTGTAACCGAAGCTGACGCCCCGCTCGCAGACCATGATCTGGTCGTTGCCGGTGGAGCGGGCCTTCTCCACCACCCGCTTCATGTCCCAGGGCGCCAAAAACTGGCCCTTCTTAATATTCACGGGCAGGCCCGTCTCGGCGACGGCCAGGATGAAATTCGTCTGGCGGCAGAGGAAGGCCGGCGTCTGCAGGACATCCACCACCGCCGCCACCTCCCCCAAGGGGGTGTCCTCGTGGACATCGGTGAGGACTGGCACCCCCAACCCGGCGCGCACCGCTTGGAGGATACGCAGACCAGCCTCCAGGCCAGGGCCGCGAAAGCCGCCAATGGAGGAACGATTGGCCTTGTCAAAGGAGGATTTGAAGATGAAGGGGATGCCCAGTTCCGCCGTCAACTCCTGGAGATACCCCGCCGTCTCCTGGGCCAGGTCCGCGCTCTCGATGACGCAGGGACCGGCGATCAGGAAAAGGGGGCGATCCAGCCCGACCTCGAAGTTCAGGAGTCGCATCAGGCGTCCTTCCCGGCCGCCGCGCCCTGGTATTCGAGGGCGGCGCGAATGAAACCCGTGAAAAGCGCATGGCCATCGCGCGGGGTCGAAGTGAACTCGGGATGAAACTGGCAGGCGATGAACCAGGGGTGATCGGGTATCTCCACCATCTCCACCAGGCGGCCGTCCAGGGACCAGCCGGAGAAGCGCAGGCCCGCGTCCTTTAGGGGGTCCAGATAGCGATTATTGAACTCGTAACGATGGCGGTGGCGCTCGCGGACCTGGGGTTGGCCATAGACGGCCCGCGCCAGGCTGCCTGGCTCCAGACGACAGGTCTGACCACCCAGGCGCATGGTACCCCCCAGGTCGGTATCCTGACCGCGCCGCTCGATTTGGCCCTCTTCCGTCTGCCACTCGGTGATGAGGGCGATGACCGGGTGGGGGGTCGCGGCATTGAATTCGGTGCTGTGGGCGCCGGCCAATCCCGCCACGTCGCGGGCGTATTCGATTACCGCCACCTGCATACCGAGGCAGATGCCCAGATAGGGAATGCGCTGCTCCCGGGCGTAACGTACCGCCTGGATCTTGCCCTCGATGCCCCGTTCGCCGAACCCGCCGGGGACCAGGATGGCGTCCAGGCCCTGGAGACACAGGGTGCCCTCGGTCTCGACCCGCTCGGAATCGACGTAGCGGACCTTGACCCGGGTGTGGGTCTGGACCCCAGCGTGCGCCAGGGCCTCGGACAGGGACTTGTAGGCCTCGGTGAGGTCCATGTACTTGCCGACCATACCCACCGTCACGGTGGCGACGGGTTGATCGAAGCCATCCAGGACCCGCAGCCATTCGCTCAGGTCCGCCGCGGGTACCTGAAGACCAAATTGACCGACCACGAGATCATCCAGCCCTTGAGCGTGCAGCAGGAGGGGAATGCGGTAGATGTTATCGGCGTCCACGGCGGAGATCACCGCCGCCTCCGGGACATTGGTGAAGAGGGCGATCTTGCGCCGCTCGGGCTTGGGGATGTCCTGCTCGGCGCGACAGAGCAGGATGTCGGGCTGGATACCGATGGACCTCAGCTCCTTGACCGAGTGCTGGGTAGGCTTGGTCTTGATCTCCCCCGAGGTCTTGATGTAGGGCACCAGGGTCAGGTGCATGAAGAGGGCGTTCTCGCGCCCCTCCTCCACCCGCATCTGGCGGATCGCCTCCAGGAAGGGCAGGGATTCGATATCGCCCACGGTACCACCGATCTCGACCATGGCGATGTCGGCGGCGCCGGCACCCAGACGGATGCTGGCCTTGATCTCATCGGTGATGTGGGGGATCACCTGCACCGTACCACCGAGATAATCGCCCCGGCGCTCCTTGCGGATGACGCTCTCGTAGATCTGGCCGGTGGTGAAGTTGTTGTTGCTCCCCATGCGGGTGCGCAGGAAGCGCTCATAGTGGCCCAGATCGAGGTCGGTCTCGGCCCCGTCGTCGGTCACGAAGACCTCGCCATGCTGGAAAGGGCTCATGGTCCCTGGGTCCACGTTGATGTAGGGATCCAGCTTAATCATGGTCACGCGCAGGCCGCGCGCTTCCAGCAGGGCCGCCAGGGAGGCGGCCGCGATACCCTTGCCAAGGGATGAAACCACGCCGCCCGTAATAAAGATGTATTTGGTCATAGAGGAAGGAGCCGCAGAGCGCGCGGGACGGTCCCGCGTAACCGGGGCAGGCTAACAAAATAGCCGCCTGGTCTCAATGGCCTCCGCGCAGGGATCGCGGTGGCTGGCGGCCAGGTATTTTTAACCTGCCGTTTACTTGATCCTAATCAATTTAGATAGCAAAATGGCGGCCATGAAATCCTCCAGCCTCCCAGCGATGCACGAAAACAAGGTGATATCCTTCGAGGCCATACGGATAGCCTGCAGGAATTGCAACCTCTCCACCCTTTGCCTGCCCCTGGGATTAACCCCCGAGGACGTTGAACGTCTGGACACCATCGTCCGTCGCAACCGCCCCCTGCACCGTGGGGACTACCTTTTTCAGCACGGCGACCGCTTCCGCTCCCTCTTCGTCGTCAAGACCGGTTCCATCAAAACCTTTGCCCCCAGCCCGGAAGGTGGGGAACAGGTGCTAGGGTTCCATCTACCGGGTGAAATCATCGGCCTGGACGCCATCGAGAATAATGCCCATAGCTGCTCCGCCAAGGTCCTGGAGACCACCGCCTTCTGCGAGGTGCCCTTTTCCCGCTTCGAGGAACTGAGCGTCAACATCCCCTCCCTTCAGCACCAGATGTACCGTCTTCTCAGCAAGGAGATCGCCCACGAGACCGAGATGCTGCTTCTGCTGGGCAAAAAGAGCGCCGAGGACCGCCTGGCCACCTTCCTGCTCAGCCTCTCCCAACGCCTGCAAAAGCGTGGTTTGAGCCCCACCGATTTCTATCTCAGCATGTCCCGCCACGAGATCGGCAACTACCTGGGTCTGGCCGTCGAAACCGTCAGCCGCCTCTTCACCCGCTTCCACGAGGAAAGACTGCTCGTGGTGGATCGGAAGCATGTCCGCCTCACCAACCTCGGTGCCCTGGAGGCCATGGTCCAATGCGCCCCCCTGGAGGATTGCCGGCGGCGGCTACCCTGAAGGCCAGGCCCTCCGGGGGAACGGTAGCTAAAGGCGCGGGGGTTGATGCTTTCAACCCCCGCGTCCGATTCTAGAAGCTACTGGCGTTGAGATAGAGGTGACAGAGGATGCTGGCGGCATAACCCAGGGCAACCGCCCAAGTCCATTTGAGGTGGCTGGCAAAGGTGTACATACCCTTTGACTGGCCCATGAGGGCCACGCCCGCCGCGGAGCCGATGGATAGCAGGCTGCCGCCTACCCCCGCCGTCAGGGTCACCAGCAACCACTGACCCTGGGCCATATCCGGCTGCATACTCAGAACCGCGAACATGACCGGGATATTGTCCACGATGGCGGAAAGAAGACCGATGAGGATATTGGCCGTGGTGGGTCCCAGGTCGATATAGATGAATTCGGAGATCAGCGCCAGATAGCCGATGAAGCCCAGGCCACCCACGCACAGCACCACGCCATAGAAGAACATGAGGGTATCCCATTCCGCCCGGGCCAGCTTGCGGTAGATGTCGAAGGGCATGGCATCCGCCAGGCTCTCGCCCGGCAGCAGGGTTTTTTCGCCGGTCTTTTTGAGGAAATAACTGAATATCTTGAGGTAGGCCAGCCCCGTCATCATCCCCAAGACCGGTGGCAGGTGCAGGAAGTTATGGAAGCTGACCGCCGTGACGATGGTCAGGAGGAACAGCAGAATGACGCGTTTGGCACCACGGCGCATGGGCACCTTCTCCCCCCCGGCCGGTGGCACCACATCCGGCACCGCGAAGTGCATGATGGCCGCCGGCACCACGAAATTGACCACGGAGGGGATGAAGAGCAGGAAGAAGGTCCAGAAATCCAGGAGGCCCTTCTGCCACACCATCAGGGTGGTGATATCCCCAAAGGGACTGAAGGCGCCACCGGCGTTGGCGGCGACCACGATATTGATAAAGGACAGGGCCACGAACTTGGGGCTGTTGGATCCTACCGCCAGAACCACCGCACCCATCAGCAGAGCCGTGGTCAGGTTGTCCGCCACCGGGGAGATAAAGAAGGCCAGGAGGCCTGTCATCCAGAAGAGTTTTCGGTAGCCAAAACCGCGGCTGATGAGCCAGGAGCGCAGGGCCTCGAAGACATTCCGTTCGTCCATGACGTTGATGTAGGTCATGGCCGCCAGCAGGAAGAGGAAGAGTTCGGCGAACTCCAGGATGTTATGGCGCACGGCCTCCCCGGCCTGCGTCGGCAGATCATTTTGGGCATAGACGATCGCGATCAGCACCCAGATGGCCCCGGCGGCCAGCATGACGGGCTTGGACTTCCGCAGATGGGTAAACTCCTCGACCATCACGAAGCCATAGGCGACAACGAAGATCAGGATAGCCAGGAATCCCACCCAGTGCCCCGTAAGATCGAGACGATTGGCTGACTCGGTGGCGGCCGCCAGCCCTGGCGCGAGCAGGGTGGCGACTAATAGGGAGAGGCGCATCGGCGCGAGACCCGTCATGTGATATCTCCAGAAGAAATCAGAGGTACAAGGGCGGTCATTCGGCGGACAGGGGGTGGACGGTCAGGGGCACCGCTCGCCAATCCTCGGGAAACCGGGCATTCAGACCAGCCGGATTCTACAGGCGGCGATGGCCCGTACAATTGCGGTGGCGCAATTAAAGCCACGAAATCCGGTAAAGAATCCCGCTGGTATCGGCGGACAATTCGGATAAACTAGCGGCCTCGAATCGTCCGAGGCCACGCGGAGACCCCACCGCCCTTCCCCGATGCAAGAACTATTGATTCTCGCCATCCTGCTTGTCCTGTCGGGCATTTTCTCCGGTTCGGAGACCGCCCTTACCTCTCTCTCCCTGGCCCGCGCCCAAGCCCTCCACCGGGAAGGTCGCCGGGGAGCCACCGCCGTCTATCGACTCAAGAAAGAACCGGCCCCCATGCTGATTGCCATCCTGATCGGCAACAACCTGGTCAATGTCGGCGCCTCCGCCCTCGCCACCGTGGTCGCCACCGACTGGTTCGGTCACCTTGGCCCCGGCATCGCCGTGGGCGTCATCACCCTGCTGCTCCTCGTCTTCGGCGAGATCACCCCCAAGAGCCTGGCCACCCACTATGCCGAGCGCATCTCCCTGGTGGCGGGCCCGATGCTCTACGCCTTCATGCGCGCCATTTACCCCCTGGTCTGGCTCTTCCTCAGCCTCACCAACCTGGCTCATCGTCTCGCCGGCAAGCAGGGCGACCCCCTGGTCACCGAGGCGGAACTCATCAGCATGGTGGAACATGGCGAAGAGGAAGGGACCATCGAGGCCGACGAGCGCGAGATGATCGAACGCGTCTTCAGCCTCAACGACCTGCGCGCCGAGGACGTCATGACCCCCCGGCGCCGGGTCTTCAGTCTCGACGGCCGCCGCACCCTGCAGGACCTGTCAACGGAGGTCATCAAGGAGGCCTATTCCCGCGTCCCTCTTCATGGCGACAACCCCAACGTCATTCTCAAGGTGCTGTTTGCCCGAGACCTGCTGGAGGCAGTGGTCACGGGCCGCATGGACCTCAGCGCCCTGGAGATTGGCCGCGAACCGCTCTTCATCCCCGCTAATCAGATGATCGACAAGCTACTGCCCCTGCTGCGGAAACATAAGCAACACATGGCATTAGTGGTGGACGACAGCGGCTATCTGGAGGGCGTTCTCACCCTGGAGGACATCCTCGAGGAGGTGGTGGGCGAGATCTACGACGAGAGCGACGAAGCCCCGGAACAGTTCGAGACCCAATCGGATGGCGGCATTTTGGTCAGCGGACATGTCGAGCTGCGCGTGATCGAGGACTATTTCGACATTGAAATCCCGGGCAAACCCACGGACCGGATCAGCCACTGGATTTTGAACCACACGGCACGCATCCCCGCCAAGGACGAAAGCTTCCTCTTCGATGGCATGAGAGTGCAGATCCGCGACGCCTCTCAGCGTCACATTCGTAAAGTGCTGATTAGCCGGATCGACGACCAGCCCTTCCAACCCAATGACATTCCTCAACCTCCCGCTTAAACGAGGCGTAACCCCCCTTGGACATCGCATTAATCATCGAACTGGTCATCTTCATCGTCCTGCTTGGCTTTTCGGGCTTTTTTTCCAGCACCGAAACCTCCCTCTTCTCTCTCAATAAGACGCAGGTGGAAAAGATGCGCGCGGATGGCAATCGCCGCGTGGATCTCATCGAGCGCCTCTTAAGCGAACCGCGCCGCCTCATCGTCACCATTCTCATTGGTAACGAGTTCGTCAACGTCGCCGCCTCGGTCATTTCGGCGGCCATGGTGATTCAGCTTTTCGGGGCGGATAACAAATTCGTCAACCTCTTCGTCATGGTCCCCCTCCTGCTGGTGTTTGGCGAGATCACGCCCAAGGTGCTGGCCATCCGCAATAATGTCGCCTTCGCGACCTTCGAGAGCGGGCCCATCGACCAGTTTGCCCGCCTCATCACGCCCGTCCGCTGGGTGGTGCGCGCGGCCTCCGAGTTTTTCACCACCCTCATCGTCGGCAAGGAGCGCTCCAAGGGCAACATCGTCACCGAGGACATGGTCCGCACCCTGGCCCATGTGGCGGTCGGCGAGGGCACCCTGGACCACGCCGAGGCCCAGTACATCGACCAGATCTTCGATTTCGGCAGTCAGCGCGTGAACGACCTCATGACGGCCCGGGCCGACGTCACCTTCGTCCCCGTCGAGGCCACGGGCGGCGAGATCCTGGCGACCTTCCGCGACAGCCGCCAGTCGCGCATGCCCGTCTATGACGATAACCGCGACAACATCATTGGCATCCTCCACGCCCGGGACCTGCTGGCGGTGGACATCAACAATCTGGGCCAGGGCTGGCATACCCGCGAGGGTCTGCTACGCCCCCCCTACTTCGTCCCCGAATCCAAGTCCGCCTCCGACCTCTTCGCCACCTTCCGCCAACGCAAGAAGTCCTTCGCCCTCGTCGTGGACGAATACGGCGGTGTCACCGGCGTCATCACCATGGCCGACCTGCTGGAGTCCATTTTCGGCGATATCCCGACGCCCTCGGACGAGGCGGACGATGACTGGTGCCACGAACTCGCGGACAACCGCTTCGCCCTGCCCGGCGCCACCCCCCTCGAAGACTTCAACGCCCGTTTCCACGCCAATTTCGAGGTCGAGGATATCCGTACCCTGGGCGGCCTGGTGCTGCATCACTTCGGTGAACTCCCCACGGAGGGCACCAGCGTGGAGATCTGGCCCTTCCACTTCACCGCCCAGCGCATCGAGGCCAACCGCATCCTGGAGATTCTGGTGGAGCTGCTCCCCGGGGCCACACCCAATGCCCTGGAGACCGGGGTTGAGCCTGGCCCATCGCCCGAGGGGGGCGGTGCGGCCCTCCCCCCGGACGAAGCCGCGCGCCCCTGACGCCAACTCCCACCGCTCCCCGATCCCCACCGCGAGAACTCCCGATACATGGACATCGTCACTACCCTGCTCGTCATCCTTCTCTGCCTCCTGCTGGAAGGCTTCTTCTCGGGTTCCGAGATCGGCGTGGTCAGCGCCGATCAGATCAAGCTGCGCCACGATGCCGCCAAGGGCTCCAAGGGCGCCAAGCTGGCGATCGCCATGTTGAAGAAACCGGAATGGCTGCTCTCCACCACCCTGGTGGGCACCAATATCGCCGTCGTCACCAACACCACCATGGTCACCGCCCTCATGATCCACCTCTTCGGGGATCAGGGGAGCTGGATGGCCGTGGTCCTGGCGGCGCCCCTCATCTGGGTCTTCGGCGAGATCGTCCCCAAGAGCGTCTTCCAGCAGCGCGCCGACACCCTCACGCCTTATGTCATCTTCGTCCTGCGCTTCTTCTCCCTCCTCTTCTGGCCCATCCTGATTTTCTTCAGCGCCGTGACCAAGCTCCTGGCCAAACTGGTGGGCGGCACGGATCGCAACCCCTTCACCATGCGGGAAGAGATGATCACCATGTTGAAGATGCCCGCCTCCACCGACGGCGACATCCAGCCCGTCGAGAAGCAGATGATCCAGCGCCTCTTCAATTTTACCGAGACGCGGGTCGAGGACAGCATGCGCCCCCTGATCGCCGTCACCGCCATCGACCGGGAAGCGACCTGTGGCGAGGCCCGGCGCCTGGCCATCGAGACCTCCCACGCCCGCCTGCCCGTCTTCGAGGAACGCATCGACCAGATCGTCGGCATGCTGTATGTGCTGGACCTGCTCGGCGAGCCCGAGGACCGGCCCATCGCGGATTTCATCCGCGAGGCCCTCTATGTACCGGCCACCAAGAGCGTCCAGAACCTGCTGGTGCAGTTACGCCAGACGGGAGAGGTGGTCGCCGTGGTGGTGGATGAATTTGGCGCCGCCGAGGGCATCATCACGGTCGAGGACATTGTCGAGGAGGTGGTCGAGGACCTGAGCGACGAGTACGACGGCAAGGAGCCCTCGTCGAGCCTCTTCCAGAAGCTGGACGAGCGCGACTATCTGACTAGCGGCCGCACCGAACTGAGCCAGATCGCCGAGACCCTGGGGATCAAGCTGCCCTCCGAGGATTATTCCACCATCGCCGGCTACATTCTGAACCGCACGGGCAACATCCCCGCCCCGGGCACTCAGATCGAGGCCGACAAGGTCATCCTCAATGTCCACCGTGCCTCGGCTCGCGCGATCGAGGAGGTGAGAATCCGCTGGTCCTAAGCTAATCCCGGGACGGGAAGGCTGTTCCAGAGGCGCAAAAAAAACTCCGATGCCGGAACTAGGCCGGCATCGGAGTAGTTACACCAGGGAGCTGGCTAAATCAGAAGGTCTTGGTACCAATCCACCAGAAAATGGCGGCAATCGCGCCACTGGCGGGAATGGTCAGCACCCAAGCCAGCATAATCCTACTCGCCATACCCCATTTAACGGCATATTTGCCGCGCGTACTGCCAACTCCGAAGATGGAGCCAGTAATGGTATGGGTGGTCGAGACGGGAATACCGGCCATGGTCGCCAGGCCCAGGGTAATGCCACCACCCAAGGCGGCGTTGGAACCGCTGATCGGGGTCAACTTGGTGATCTTTGACCCCATGGTCTTGACGATACGCCAGCCGCCCAGGTAGGTACCCCAGGCGATGGAGAAATAGCAGGCATACACCACCCACATGGGCAAGGTGGACACATCCTTAGTGACGACATGCCCTATCAGGGGTACGCCACCGGCGCCGGCCGTGATCAGCAAGAGCCAGATGATACCGATGGTCTTCTGGGCATCGTTACCACCATGGGCGAGAGAGTAGAGACCTGCCGATACTATCTGAGCGCGATTAAACCATCGACCAACCTGATGAGGCGTTCGATTGCGGAACACCCAGGCGGTAATGAGCTGCAGGGTGCCGCCAATCAGGAAGCCGATCAGGGGGGAAAGGATGATGAAGGCCAGAACGGTGATTAAACCCTTCAGTTGCCAGAGGCTACCCCAGACGATGGCGTCCCCACCGCCAACCTTGGCCAGGGTGGCGCCCACCAGACCGCCGATAAGCGCATGCGACGAAGAGGAGGGTATGCCGTAGTACCAGGTAATGATGTTCCAGGCTAGGGCACCCACCAGACAGCCGAAAATGACGTAATGATCCACAAAGGCTGGATCTATGACGCCCTTGCCGACGGTGGCCGCCACCTTGAGCTGGAAGATCCAGAGGGCGACAAAGTTGAGGGTGGCGGCAAATAACACCGCCTGCTTGGGGGTCAGGGCACCGGTAGCCACGATGGTGGCAATGGAGTTGGCCCCATCGTGAAACCCGTTCATGAAGTCGAAGGCCAGGGCCACCGCTATAAGCAGGACCAGGGTCCAGGTACCAATAAGTATTGCAGCTTGAGCTTCCATTATGGGTTCCTCAAGCGTTGGCGAGGATAACTTCTTCGAGGGTTTGACCCATATTCTCGGCCGCCTCTAGAACAGCCTCCAGAATTTGGTACATGCCCTTCACCTTGATGACTTGGATGGCATCGGTTTCCTCGCGGAACAACCGCGAAACCCCGGCGCGCCAGAGCTTATCCGCCTTCGATTCGAGCGCATCAATTTCCTTGCAGAACTCCAGTGCCGTGGTGGCCTCACCCATCTTGTCAAGCAGGGCCACGGCTTTGCGCACCCGCTCCACGGCATCGGCCGCCAGTTCCGCCATCTCGCGCGCTTCCGGCGTGGCCTCCTTGAGATCGTAAAGGATGACCGACTCCCCCACGTCCTGCAGGCGATTGAGGATGCAGTCGAGACCACTGGCAATCATGTGGATTTGGTCGCGGTCAATCGGGGTGATGAAGGACTTGTGGAGCATGACGATGGTTTCATGCTCGATGCGGTCACCGCTGGCCTCCGCCATGTCTATCTCTTGGATCAGACGGGCGACCTCGGCGGGGTCCTTACCCAGCTGAGTCATCATGCGCATCATGGCGTTGGCCGCCGCCGCGCAGCGATCGGCATGCGTATTGAACTGGACAAAGAACTCGTTCTTTTTCGGCATCATGGCACTAAACACAGACTTCCCCTCTCAGATAGGTGGTTGAAGGCAGGACACGAGAGACATCAAAAAAATCCTCAAGCCAGGGTGGCCGAGGCTATCTTCATTCCATGCTGGACTTGTAGAGCAGGCCTTCGGAGGCTGAACGGCGGGCAGGCAAGGATGAGATTGCAGAATTGTTACAGAGATTTATTACGGTTTTGTTAATATTGTGTTACCCAAGCAGTTTTCCGCAAACCAAGATCCATCCACGACTATTTCGAAATGGTAAGATAACCCAGGAGTTGCGCCAGGCAGGTCTTGTTCATAAGCCGAGCCACGGCCAAGTATGTCCTGGAAAATTGGACCAGAGGCGAAATATTCCACGGGAGATCAGTACAAATTATCCGCCTCGTATATCCGTCATTCCACCGCCGCGGAATTAGATTGATTGCTCATGGCCTTCATATCACATGCCAAGGCCCGATCGTTCTTGACTACTATTGATTTTCTAAGCTTCAATTTATTGTTTTTCAACTCTTTATTAATTCTGTATTTCTCATTTTCACCCACGTTTTCCATGTCCCAGCATGGCTCCACGGCGGCTTCCCAATATTCATAATCAATTTTTTCCTTGTAATACTTCCTGCCCAGCTCTCGCGCCCTATGCTTATCGGAATTTCTCAATGCGTTTTTATATTCCTCTTCCGATTTTATCAGTTTCTCCAATCTTTCCTTCGCCCCGCCCTCAATAACAAAAGCCTCGATATCTTTTCGATCCTTGCGGTTGATAAAAATAATAACCACCAATAACGCGATCACCAGAAGAATTATGAATTCCGGCATTTCTAATTACCCCCACTCAATATTTGATAATTAAGAGCATCGGTTCAAGATGCGGATTGACTCGCATACCCAGGCTATCAGCCTCGGATCGGTGAAGGTGCTATCAGGCTCCGCGATCGGTCACATGAGCGGCGGGTATGCGCGCCTTAAGGGCCTGGACCAGGCCCTCCATGTCGCCATAGCCCTCCAAGCGGATGCCGCGATTATCCTTGCGCTTGATCTGTACGTGGCGCGCCGCGCCGCGCCGGCGGTAAACCGTGACGGCGACGACCTCCTCCAGATCCAGCTCGGTGATGGTCCCGGCGGCATGAAAGCGCATCCGGTCGGGCTGGATCTGGATCCAGTGATCCTTGACCAGCCGCAGATAGCGGCGATGACGAACATAGTTGATCAGGTTGGCCGCGACCAAAAAGAGGTTGACGGAGACAAGGAGCGTATTGTTGAAGCTCTGGGGGAACTGGATATGGCCCCAGTATATTAACGAGGCCAGGCCAATACTGAGGACCAGGCCATAAGCGATGTTGCGGCTGCGCTCGCGCAGGCTCTCCGGGCTGATGGTGAAGCGGGGATGTTTGAGGGTCATGATCGTATTTTCAGTTAGTTGATCGAATGATATTATCGCATTGGCGCAACACTTTTGTTAGCCGCTGATATTGGAAGACATCGGCTAGGTTTTTCCGCCTCCCACCTGGCGGACTAGCTAGCAACTGGCGACTTCCCCTATCTCCCTGGCCGAAAGCGGCATCGCCGGGTTTCCAGGGAGCAAGGAGAGGTGGCCCCCTGAATTCCCTCTGGATCCGGAGCATCGGCAATGCTGAAAAAAATCCTCCTTCCCGTCATTTTCGCCATTCTGGCCTATGGTTTCTGGATCAGTCCGAACTTCAAGGAGATCGCGGCCGGTGTCGCCATCTTCCTGTTCGGCATGCTGTTCATGGAAGACGGCTTCAAGGCCTTTACCGGCGGCATACTCGAGAAAATCCTTAAGCGCACCACCGACAAGCTGTGGAAAAGCATGTCCTTTGGCGTCGTTTCCACCAGCATCATGCAGTCCAGCTCCCTGGTGTCGGTCATTGCCATCTCCTTCCTCAGCGCCGGCCTGCTGGGTTTGACCGCCGGTATCGGCATCATCTTCGGCGCCAATCTAGGCACCACCACCGGCGCCTGGCTCATCGCCGGCTTCGGCCTCAAGATCGACATCGCCGCCTACGCCATGCCCATGCTGGTCTTTGGGATCATCCTCGCCTTCCAGAGTTCCAAGGCCGCCAGGGGGCTCGGCTACATCCTCGCCGGTCTCGGCTTCCTCTTTCTCGGCATCCACTACATGAAGGAGGGCTTCGAGACCTTCAAGGCAACCATCGACCTGTCCCAGTTCGCGGTTGGCGGCCTGGCGGGTCTGCTCATCTATACTGGCATCGGCATCTTCGCCACCCTGGTCATGCAGTCCAGCCACGCCACCCTGGTCATCACCATCACCGCCCTGGCCGCCGGCCAGATCACCTATGAGAACGCCCTGGCCCTGGCCATCGGCGCCAATGTCGGCACCTGCATCACCGCCATCCTGGGGGCCATCAGCGCCAACGTGGATGGCAAACGTCTCGCCGCCGCCCATCTCATCTTCAATGTGACGACAGGCCTGGTGGCCATTATCTTCATGAACTACATCCTGGTGGCGGTGGACTCGCTCAGCGCCCTGGTGGGGATCGCCAGGGACGACTGGACCCTCAAGCTCGCCGTCTTTCACACCCTCTTCAATACCCTGGGCATCGCCATCATGGTCCCCCTCATCAATCAGTTGGTTAAGGTCCTATACAAGATCTTCCCGCAGCCCAAGGCGGACCTGGTGGCGCCCCTCTACCTCAACGAGGCCGTTGCCGATTTCCCCGATACCCTGGTGGAGACGGTGCGCAAGGAGGTGTTGCACCTCTACGACAATGCCTTCGATGTCCTGGCCCATGGCCTCAGCCTGCACCGGCACGACATCCGCTCGAACGCTGACCTGGCCGAACTGACCCAGCGCCCGGACAAGCCGATGACCATCGACCTCGACGACATCTATGGCCGCAAGGTCAAGGTGCTCTACAATGCCATCATCGAATTCACCAGCCGCAAACAGGGCCAGTTGCCCCAGGAGCAGATGGAAGAAGTCATGATGCTGCGCGACGCCGCCCGCGACATCGTGGAGGCTATCAAGGATGTCAAGCACATGCGTAAGAACCTCATGACCTACATCGTCTCCGACAATGCCAGCATCCGGGCCGAGTACAACAAGATCCGCGCGCATTTAGGCGAGATTCTGCGCGAACTCGCCATCCTGCGCGATGCCGGGGAGGCGAGCGATCTGGTGGCCCTGGACGGTCTGCGGCTACAGATGGAGGAGAACGACATCACCCTGAATGGCGATCTGGACCACCTGATCCGCGAGGACAAAATTTCCCCCCCCATGGCCACCTCCCTGATGAACGACAGCAGCTATGCCTACGACGTGGCGCGCAATCTGATCGCCGCCGCCGGCGGCCTCTTCGCACCCCACGACAGCGGCATGCGCCAGGCTGCCCTTGAGGTGGAACTGGACGAGGAGGAAATGGACAAGCTGCTGCACGAACCGGATCTAATCGGTATCCGGGCCGGGGAGACCCCTCGACCCTCTTCAACCTCAACTACCCTGCGGGAAAAACGCTAATGGCTGTCAAAAAATTCCTCAAACAAGTGGCGGACCTCTTCGACACCCGTCACCGCAAATGCAAGGACAAAAAGCTGTGCCTGGAAGAGGCCGTGGCTCGCCTCCAGGCGCGGCAAACGGAACTGGAGACCAGTCTGACGGAGGATCAATCGGACAAGGGCCGCAACAAGCTGATCAAGCAGATAAAGGTCGTCACGGCCAAACGGCGGAAAGGCGAAAAGATCCTTCAAGAGCTGACGATCGAGGATTAGCCCTATTCAAATTCCCTTGGGCTCGCCTCGGGGGAATTTTTTCTCGGCCACGGCTACCCCGAGGGGGTGGCCGGTCAGGTTGTGAAGGTGCGATTGTAAAGGGCCGTGAGGGGCTCGACGGGGTAGCGCAGAGGCAGGAAGCGCTTGCCGGCCAGGGCGACGATGCCGATCCATTCAGGATGGGCACCAAAGACGACATGATGGTTTTTTATGCCACCGGCCTCCAGCCAGAGGGTGTCGTCGCAGGACAGAGGGGTGTGGCCGACCAGCACGGGTACCCGAGGGTCCAGGCCGAAGCAATTACGCAGGCGCTTGATGTCCCCTGGGCCATAACCGGCAGGGGAATTGGGTTTACGCAGCCGAACCCGGGTGACCTCGCGCTCCAGGCGCGGGTTATCCCGGATATTGATCAGCATGTCCCGGGTGACGGTGGAGGTCGGCGGGCCCGCATGACAGGCAACGAAGCGCGGCGAGGCGGCGACATAGGGCAGCCGCTGGTAGAGACGGGTCATGGCCTCGAAATAGGCGGTGCCCCGCACGTCGCGCAGGGCGTGTTCCCAGAGGACGCCCTGGGGCACGCCCTGCTTGCTTATCTCCTCGGAGAAGCTGTCGTGGTTGCCGCGCAGGTAATAGACCTGGCCCGGGAAGGCGAGTTGGAGGCGAAAAATCAAGTCCATGAGGAGCATGGAAGTCCCCATGAAGTCCTCCAGACCCTCCTCGTCCGGGTGGGGCGCATCGCCAATGATGACGAGGGCCACCTTACCCACTTCCAGCCCTTCCAGGATGGCGTTCTGGGTCAGCACCACCAGCAGGTTGTCGAGACGGGCATGCAGATCACCGACGAAGACCGGATCCAGTCCCGGTGGCAGCTTGACCACCCCACCCGGGCGGCCCTTGGCATCCTTGGGCTGGTTGGGATCGGACTCTATCCAGGCGATGACGGCCTCGATCAGGGTCAGGGCCTCCTCCGCGGAGGGCTCGGCGATCGGCCCGCCCAGGCGCTTGGCCAGGCGCTCCAGCTTGGCCAGGCGCAGGTTGGCGGCGGGTTTCCAACCCGCCTTGGGCGCCAGGGGCGAGAGGCAGCTCCCCTCGGTCGGCGCCAGATTCTTGAGGGTGAGACCCTCCGGGGTCAGTTTGATGCGCAGATGATGGGCCGCCACGGTCTCCGGATAGTCCATCAAATCCTGCTGCCGATCCTCCTCCCGCCCCAACACCAGGTTATCGCCGGGCACCAGGCGCAGAAAGCCGTAAAGGGTATCGGCGGGATTTTCCGGGTCCTCGATCAGATAGGCCCCGCTGGGGACGGTTCCGCCCTCGGCGGTCAGCATGGGTTCGGGATAGAGTTGTAAACGTTTACCCTGCTCGCCCCCCAGTTGCATCAGGATCGGGGCCAGGGGGCAGATAAAGCGCACCTTGGCCTCGCCGAGACTGACGGAGCCGGCGATTTCGATCTCCTCGCAGGCACCAAACTCGTCCACGAGATCGCTGAACCGGCGCAGGAATCCTCTCGAAGACTTCTTGGTGGGAAAATTCATCTCAACCTCCCGTCGCTTCCAGGGCAATCCGCCAGGGGGCGGCATCCAGGTCCTCGCGCACATAGACCCTCATGCCGGAACATTGGAAATGCGCCGCAACCTCGCCGAAGATTTCCATCTGGCGGCGAATGTGCGCCAGGTCAAGAAACTGGTCCACCGGATGGGTACCCTGGCGGGCCCTGGCCAAACGCCGTTCCAGGACCAGTTCCGGCGCGGGCAGGAGAAATTCGAAAACGAAGCGCTGGGCCCAATCCGGATCCCAAAAATGACGCTTGAGGGGCGGGCACCGGATACGCTCCCTGTCCAGGAGCAAGCCCTCGCAGCGCGACAGCCATTCGGGTTCGAAGAGGGCCAGGCCCTCCTTGACGCCCACGAAGGGTAGGCCGAGCTGAACCTCCCGAGGCCGAAGGGCCATAGCCTGGGACTTCCACCAACCGGCAACGCTGATATCGATATAGCCCTCCTCAGGCCAACCCTTGATCCGCTTGATGAGGGTGGTCTTACCGGAACCCGGTGGCCCGGTCACCACCAACTGCCGGAACTTGAGATCCGGCGGAAAAAGCATGCCCTTGATATCCTGACAGGGCTCAATAGGCGCCAACGTCAGGCCATTGATTATCCTCTTCATCTCACCCCACCCAACCCTAGGCGAATACCCAGTCCCGTTAAATCGAGATCCCCCATGGACCTAAGGCGGGTCCACTGCCGCTGAATCCAGTAGAAATTAATTACAAAGCAGAGGGCGCCAAAAGGCGCCCTCTGCTTTGTTCCTCCTTGCCCTTGGGCAAGGAGGTGACGACGCCGTCCCCCGGGGACGAGGGAGAGCGGCGCCCGCGGCCGGTCTAGCCGCCAAAAATGGCCTTGAGGATATAGAAGAAGAGGGCCGCCAAGGCCGCGCCCACCGGCAGGGTAATGAACCAGGACACCACGATGTTACCCAGCACCCGCAGATCCAGGGAGCCAATACCCCGCGCCAGGCCCACGCCCATGACCGCGCCCACGGCGATATGGGTGGTGGAGACGGGCATGCCGAGACCGGAGGCCACGATAACAGTAGAGGCGGACGCCAGGGTGGCGCAGTAACCGCGGCTGGGGGTCAGCTCGGTGATCTTGGAGCCGATGGTCTCCATGACCTTGTAACCATAGGTCGCTAGGCCCACGACGATGGCGATGCCACCCGCGAGGAGGACCCACCAGGGCACCGGGGCCTTGGAGGCCAGGGTACCCGTATCGACGAGACTGATGACGGCGGCGATGGGCCCGATGCCGTTGGCCACATCGTTGGAGCCATGGGCGAAGGCCATGGCGGCGGCGGTGAAGACCATCATGGGGGTAAAGACCTTCTCGACGCTGGCGTAGTGGAAGCTCTTGTCCGCCTTGTTATCGACCTTGACCTTGTTGACCAGGATAGCGCCGAGGATGGCGCAGACGATGCCAATGGCGATGGAGCCGATCTGTTCCTCCAGGGTGCTGAAGTGCAGATTGAAGTTCTTGAGGCCCTTGGAGATGGTCACCAGGGCGACGATGTAGCCGACCAGAAAGACATAGAAGGGGGCCCACTTCTTGGCGTTGCCGAAGGGGTCATCGGTCTCGAACACCAGCTTGCGCACGCTGAGCATGAGGACGAGGGCGATGACGCCACCGGTGACCGGGGAGATGAACCAGCTCGCGACGATCTCGCCCAAGCCGCCCCACTTGACGGCGTGCATGCCGATACCCGCGACCCCGAAGCCCACCAGGGCGCCGACGATGGTATGGGTGGTGGAGACGGGCCAGCCGCGGCCGGAGGCGATCATGAGCCAGATACCCGAGGCCAGCAGGGAAGCGAGCATGCCGTAGATGAGGAGGTGGGGCGTGCTCGCCAGGACCGCCGGATCAATGATACCGGACTTGATGGTACCGGCCACGGTGCCGCCCGCCAGGAAGGCGCCGGCAAACTCGAAGATACCCGCGATGATCACCGCCTGCTTGATGGTGATGGCGCCCGAGCCCACGGAGGTGCCCATGGCGTTACCGACATCGTTGGCGCCGATGCCCCAGGTCATGTAGAGGCCGAAGACAAAGGCCAGGACGAGAAACCAAGTGCCGTATTCGGCAATGATTTGAGATTCCATAAATCCCCCAGAAAAAATTCAGGTCAAAGGAGTCGGTCACCCCATGAGGACACCCCAGCGCGGAATAGCCGGGAGCGGTTCATGGATCTTACCGGTCGGGAGCCGCGCTCAGCGGGCGATGAGCAGACGCAGGCGATCGCCGACCTTCTCGGCATAATCGGCCAGGTCGCCGATCCACTGGATCAGCTCGTACCAGAAGATGACCGAAACCGGCTTGAGGCTGTCTTCCTGGGCGAACAGAGACTGGGTCAGAGCCATGCCAAGTTTGTCGGTATCGTCCTCGATGAGGTTGAGCTTCTCGATCATGCCCGTGACCGTCTCGGCCTCGCGGCCGCCAAAGCCGGTCTCCACCAGTTCGTCCAACTCGGAAATCAGGAGGCCGGCCTGATTGACGGCATCGACGCAGCGGGCCACCAACTGGCGCAGATCGGCGGCCATACCCGCCGGCACCTGCATGTCGCGCTCCACCAGGAGCCCAGCGATATCCTGGGCGGTGTCGGCGATGGAATCCTGCATGCCCAGGAGATCGAGCAGGTCGCGTCGATCCACGGGCATGAAGAGGCTCTTGGGCAACTGGGCGCGCAGCCCGTTCTTGATGGCGTCCGCCTCGTGCTCCTTGGCGAAGATAAGGTCCTTGGCCTTGACAATGCCTGCCTTGTCGTTGGCGATCAGGGCCTCGAACAAGCCCGGAACCTCGGCGACGCATTCGCTAACCGCAACCATGTGCTTCTGCACTGGTTTGAAGGGGGAATGCCCGAACAGCGAGGCGATAGGATTGGTACCTTTCAAGAGATGACTCCTCAAAATGGGTGGAAGAGTGTTAGTTGGCCGCGCTGGCGGGGTCAGGGATCGGACCCCTGCCATCCCTGTCCACCAGGACCCAGCCGAGTCCAGGTTTCTTTACCTACTTTAGCGCGTCGCTATTCTGTCAGGGAATTGTTACAAAACGGCAAACCTTTCGTCATCTTTGCTTGATCGAAGTCATCCTTTTCGCGGTCCCGGCACCCGTATGATGCTGGCTGAATTCCGCCCGAGTCTGACGCCGTCCCGGCGCCTTGCGGGCAACGTCCGCGAGTCCCTTCCGAGGGGGCGAACGCCATCCCACCGCCGGATTCCCGGTACACAAGCAGGTAATAACGCGATGCCTATGGAAACGGGTGACCTCGAACTCATCATTCGCATCCTCCTTCAGATCGTCCTCCTCTCGGGGTCGGCCATCTTTTCCGGTTCCGAGACCGCCCTCTTCTCCCTGAGCCGGATTAACCTGCAAAAGCTGCGCAATACCCGGGACCCGGCCTCGGAGGGCATCCACGCCCTCCTCGACGAACCCCGGCGGCTCATCATTTCCATCCTGTGCGGCAACGAGTTAGTCAACATCGCCTCCTCGGCCAACATGGCGGCCATCCTCTTGACCATCTTCGGGGCCGAGGACGTGGGGTGGATCAACATCCTGGTCATGGTGCCCATGCTCCTGCTGGTGGGCGAGGTCACGCCCAAGACCATCGCCGTCACCTTCCCCGTCGGCTTCGCCAAGAACGTCAGCGCTAAGGTCCTGCCACGCTGGATCTGGCTCATCACCCCCCTGCGGGAAGCGGTGCGCCTGGTGGCGGACCGGGTCACCACCTGGGTCGTCGGGGACGCCGTGGCCCGCGAGAACCTCCTCCAGCCGGACGAACTCAAGACCCTCCTGGAGGAGGGCGAGGAGACGGGGGTCATCGACGCCACCGAGCGGGTGCTGATCGACAACCTGCTGGAGGCCTCGAATACCGAAATCTCCCACATCATGACGCCCGGGCCGCGCATCCGCTTCCTTGACGCCGGCCTGCCCCTGCCGGAGCTCATCGAGGAATTCCGCCGCCATCGCCACCCCCGTATCCCGGTCTATTCGGGACACTGGGACAACGTCATCGGCTTCCTGTACTCGGAGGACGTGCTGCGACTCATTCGCGGCGGGGCGGACCTGGAACGGGTCCAGATCCAGGAAATGCTGAGACCCATCCACTTCGTCCCCCCCACCATCAAGGTGGACGAGATGTTCAATTTCTTCCAGACCCACAACACCCGCTCCACCATTGTCCTGGGTGAGTTTGGCGAGGTGCTGGGCATCGTCACTATCAAGGACGTACTCAAGTTCATCTTCGGGGAGATCACCAGCCCCATGCGCGGTATCGAGGATCATGAGCGCGACGAGGTAGGCTACATAGTCCCCGGCGACATGCGGCTGCTGGACTTTTACAACCTGACCAATATCGATATCACGGACCCGATGATGACTACGGTGGGCGGCGTCGTCTTCCGCCTCTTCGGCCGGCTGCCGAAGGTGGGGGAGAGCGTCATCCACGATGCCTACAGCTACACCGTGCTCCAGGTCGAACGCCTACGCATCGCCCGCCTGCGGGTGGCCCCGATGGAGGAAGGCGCCCTGGAGGAGGAAGAACTGGCGGAATTGATCGAGAACCAGGAGGCCTTGCAGGACCAGGAACCTCCCGCCCTGGAGGCGGCCCTCGAAGCCGCCCGGGACCCCAACCCCTCAGCAACCCCCGACGCCCGCTAGGAGAACCGCGATGGACCTGCTCATCCCCCTCTTGATCATGATCTTCTTCCTGTGCCTGAAAGCCTTTTTTTCGGGGTCGGAGATCGCCATCGTCAATTCCGACAAGTTCAAGATGCGTCACCTGGCCAAGACCGGGGACCGCAAGGCGGCGCTCCTGCTCAAGATGTTTCGCACCCCGGACGTCATCCTGGGCACCACCCTGGTGGGCACCAATGTCGCCACGGTCACCATCTCGACCATGGGCGCCATCATCGCCATCAAGGCCTTTGGCGAGATCGGCGACATCATCTCCGTGCTGATCATGACGCCCTTCCTGCTCATCTTCGGCGAGATCGTGCCCAAGAGCATCTTCCAGCAAAAGGCGGACTCGGTGGCCAGGGCCATCATCCCCTTCCTGCGCTTCTTCTCCCTGGCCTTTTATCCGGTGATCTTCGTCTTCAGCCGCATCGCCCGCTTCGCCACCCGCCTGGTGGGTGGCAGCACCACCGGCCACACCCTCTTCATCACCCGGGAGGAATTGAGCGTCCTGCTGGACATCAGTGACACGGGCAGCGGTGTTGGCTCCGGCAAGGTGGATCGGCGCAGCATCCGCCGGGTCATCCGCTTTGCCGACACCACCGTGGGCCAAGCCATGATCCCCCTGGCGGACGTCATCGGTTTCAACGAGATGCGCAGCACCGCGGACGCCGTCCAGACGGTCATCAAGCACGGCTACAACCGCCTGCCGGTCTATCGCGGCAATATTACCAACGTCAAGGGCGTGCTCACCCTGACCACCTGGGACATGCTGGACCCGACGACCGAGGAACGGCGCTGCACCGACTTTATTCGCCCGCCCCTCTATCTCTCGGCCCAGCAGACCATCGACCAGACCCTGCGGCTGCTCCAGGCCCGCGAGGATCACATGGGGATCGTGGTGGACGAATTTGGCTCCGCCATCGGCATCATCACCATGGAGGACATCTTCGAGGAGGTAGTGGGTGATATCGAGGTGGGCTACGACTTCGATGAGTATCAGTCCAAGCGCCAGTACAGCATCGAGGAGGAGAGCGAAAACAGCTATGTGATGAGCGGCCGCTCACCCCTCTCGGAGGTCAACGACAAGCTGCATATCAAGCTGCCGGTTTACGTGGCCCATACCATCGGCGGCTATGTGATCACCCGGCTGCGGCGCATTCCCCAGGAAGGGGATTCCATTCTGGACGATGGCTTCCGCTTTACCGTCCTGGAGGCCGATCCACGCACCGTGCTCAAGGTGCGGGTGGAGCGCGTCTGACAGGGGCAACCGGGTAGCCCTCTCAAACCTCGTCACCCCATCCACCAGGCATCAGCCGAAGCGCCCTTCGATGTAGTCCGCCGTCTCCTGGTGCTGGGGCGTAACAAACATCTGCTCGGTCAGGGTGTGCTCCACCACCTTGCCCATCAGCATGAAGATGCACTCTTCACTGGCGCGGCGGGCCTGAGCCATGTTGTGGGTGACAATGAGGATGGTGTACTGGCCCCGGAGCTCCCAGATCAGTTCCTCCACCGCCTCGGTACCCTTGGGGTCCAAGGCCGAGCAGGGCTCGTCCATCAACAGGATGGCGGGCTTGACGGGCAACAGCCGGGCGATGCAGAGCTTCTGTTGCTCTTCCAGGGACAGCTCCGTGGCCTTGCGTTTGAGCTTGTCCTTGACCTTCTCCCACAAGAGCACCTGGCGCAGGGACTCCTCCACGATCTCGTCCGGTTTGCCCTGGCTGACGTTGCCCCCGCCCTTGGCATGGAGGCGGTGACTGAAGAGGATATTGTCGCGAATCGAGATGGGCAGCGGGTTGGGGCGCTGGAACACCATGCCCACCTGCTTGCGCACCTGGATCAATTCCACTTCCGGGTCATAGATGTTCTGGCCCAGGACCTCGATGGACCCATGAATGCGCACATAGCCCAACCGCTCGTTGATGCGGTTGACGCTGCGCAGCAGGGTTGACTTGCCGCAACCCGAGGGACCGATGAGGGAGGTAATCATGCCCTCCCGGATGTTGAGGTCAACCTTGTAGAGGGCCTGGAAGATGCCATACCAGAGGTCGAGTTGGCGGGTGCGCATGGCGTATTCGCATCCAGTCACCCCGGCCGAGACGTGTTGATCTTGGGCGTTCATAGGCGTTAGCGAAAATTCAGGTGGACCAGAGAGAAGGTTTGAAAACCGGCGCGGATCGGCATCAACCGAACCGGCCATCCACATAGTCGCGGGTGCGCTGGTCCATCACCTCCCCGGTGAAGAGGTCCTCGGTAATGCCGATCTCCACGCACTCCCCCCCCAAAAAGAAGGCCGTACGGTCCGCCAGGCGCCGGGCCTGCTGTACCAGGTTGGTGACCAGGATGATGGTCAACTCCTGGCGCAATTCCTTGAGCACATCCTCGATACGCATGGTGGTGACCGGATCGACCGCGATGGAGAATTCATCCAGCATCAGTAGCTCCGGGTCCTGGGAGAGGGCGCGGGCAATGGTGAGGCGTTGCTGCTGGCCGCCGGAGAGGAGACTGCCGAGGGCATCAAGGCGATCCTTGACCTCATCCCAGAGGGCCGCCCGCATGAGGCAGCGCTCGACGATCACATCCAGATCGGCCTTCCCCTTGATGCCCCGCAGTCGCGGTGACAGGGCCACATTGTCATAGACCGTCATGGGCAGGCCAACGGGCAAGGGAAAGACCACGCCGATGCGGCTGCGCAGGGCGTAAATGTTGTGCAAATGGCGGATGTCGTGGCCGCTGAAGCTGATGTCCCCCTCGACCCGCATCCCCGGGGTAAAAATATCCATGCGGTTGACGGCCTTGAGGAATGAGGTCTTACCGGCGTTGGCGGGTCCAATGATGCCGAAGATTTCATGCTCGTGAATATCCAGATCGACCCCGTGCAGAGCCCGGGTATTACCGTAGCTGATCGCCAGGTCCCGGACCCGCAGCTTGATCGGCCCGGGGCCGGGTGCCCCCCGGGATTCCTCGGGCGCCGCGGGCGCGGGGTGACGCGATTGGCTTACCATTTCTTCTTACCCCGCAGATACATACGGAAGGCGATCGAGATACTGTTCATGACCAGGACCAGGCCGATGAGGACTAGGGCGACGGCATAGGGGATGTTCTCGTTGATCCCTGGCACCTGGGTGGCCACCACGAAGAGGTGCAGGGACAAGGCCATGGTCTGGTCGAACACGCTCTCGGGCAGGAAGGGGGTAAAGAAGACAGCGCCGGTAAACATGATGGGCGCCGTCTCCCCGGCGGTGCGGGAGACCTCGAGGATGACACCGGTCAGGATGCCGGTGACGGCGTTGGGGAGCACCAGGCGGCGAATGGTCTGCCAACGGGTGGCCCCCATGTTCCAGCAGGCCTCGCGAAAGGCCCGGGGGACCGCTTGCAGGGACTCGCGAGTCGCCACGATGACGACCGGCATGGTCATGATCGCCAACGTCAGGCTCGCGGCGAGAATACTGGTGCCAAAGCCGAAGAAAATGACGAAGGCGCCGAGCCCGAACAGGGCGTGGACAATGGAAGGGACGCCCGCCAGGTTGATGATGGCGAGGTTGATGATGCGGGTAAACCAGTTATCTCCCGCATACTCACTGAGATAGATGGCGGCGAAGATGCCAATCGGCACCGACAGCAGGAGCGCGACCGTTACCAGCCAAATGGTTCCCAGCAGGGCTGGCAGGATGCCACCCGCACGCATGCCATCGGTGGGATAGGTGAAGAGAAACTCGAAGGAGATGAGGCTCCCGCCCTTGTACAGCAGGGTCGCCAGCACGATCATGACCGGGGCGATCAGCAGCAGGGTCATGAGCCCGAACAGGATGCGATAGAGTCCCTGAATCCGGGCGTTGCGCCGGTTCAGGTCGGTGGCTTGAAACATAGCGTTAGCACTGGTCATCTCGTTACCCCTTGCGGATGCCGCGCACGATGAGATCGGCGGTCAGGTTGATGATGAAGGTGATGAGGAACAGGAAGATGCCGATGGTAAACAGCACCTGATAGTGTTCCTCCCCCACCGCCGCCTCCCCCAACTCGGCCGCGATGGTGGCCGTCAGGGCGCGTACCGAATCAAAGACGCTCCCGGGGATATTGACCGCGTGACCCGTGGACATCAGCACCGCCATGGTCTCGCCAAAGCCCCGGCCGACGCCCAGCAGCACGCCACCCAGCAGCCCCGTCTTGGCCGCCGGCAGGACTACCTTGAAAATCACCTGCCAGCGGGTGGCCCCCATGGCCTCCGCCGCCTCGCGGTAACGATCGGGTACGGCTTTGAGGGCATCCTCCGCGATGGAGGTCATGATGGGCGCCGCCATCAAGCCGAGGATGATGCCGGCGTTGAGGACATTGAGCCCGACGGGGACGTTGAATACCGAGATAATCAAGGGGTTCATGATGACCAGGCCAATGAAGCCCCAGACCACGGAGGGGATGGCGGCCAGCAGTTCGACCAGCACCTTCAACGCCTCGCGGGTTTTTCCGGTCGCGAACTCCGCGATGTAGATGGCGGCCCCCAGCGAAAAGGGGATGGCCACCAGCATCGCCAGACCCGTGACGCTGGCGGTACCGGCGATCAGCGCCAGGATGCCGTATTCGGGCTCGTCGGGGTCGCTGGGGAACCAGTAGGGCGTGAGAAAAAACTCCCGGAAATCCAGTCGCTCGAAAATAAAGCCGATCCCTTCCTTGGTTACAAACAGAAAGATTCCCAGCACAAAGATAATCGCCGAGATTCCGCAGACAAAGACCAGTGCCCCCACGGCCTTGTCGATGTACCAGTCAAGATCCCGGCGGTCGAAGTCGCCCACCCTGGCGGTGGGCATGCCAAGGGCAACCCTAGTGTCGGCCATTTCAGGATGCCTCCTCGCCGCCGAGGATGGCCATCAGGTTGCTTACCTGGACGGCGATCTCCCGGTAACTGGTCTCGTAATACTGACGAAGCTGGTCCGCCGGCAGATTCCCGGGTACCAGCCCGACGTCCCAATCCAGGATCGCGGTGTGAAAGGGGATGCTTTCCAGGTAGGACTTCGCGGGCCCCCGCAGGCTGACGATCACATGGAAATCAGAGAGTTCCTGGTGCGTCAGGTCCAGCGCCCGGGGCTGATGGTGACTGAGATCGATGCCCCGTTCCAGCAGGAAATCGACCAGGGACGGGGCCAGGTGGGCGGCGTGACGGCCAGCACTCTGGTAGTCGCCCGCGCCCGGGAAGTTCTTGCGGGCAATGGCGACCGCCAGGGGGCCTAGCAGGCTGTTGTCCTCATCCAGGAAGAGGATGCGGAAGACCTTGGCCGGCTTGCCCTCCCCCGTCGCCGCGAAAACGGCCTCCTCGCACAGGTTCTTCGCCTGGTCCGAGACCCGCTCCAGCATATTGAAGATCACCAGATAGGCGAACAGATCCTTGACGCCCAGCCGATCGCCTTCGCCCACCAGGTCGGCGAACACCGTATCGAAGGTCCTGGCCACCTGATCGGCCATGGCCATGGTGGCCTTGGCCTGGTCGGCGTTACCGGCGATGAAGGCGGCAATGGACTGCTTGAGCATCTGCCGTGACTCCCCCGCCATCAGTTCCAGCTCCCGGGCGACCGTGCCCTGGGGTCGGACCGCGAGCTGCACGGATTCCCGGCAGATGGTCACGGCATAGTCGCCGATCCGCTCCAGCCCCAGGTTGGCGCGAATGATGGCGGACATGAGGCGCAGGTGGCCGGCACTCGGCAGATGCAGGGCGATAAAGCCGTGGCACATCCGATCCAGGGCGCGACTGGCGCGATTAATGGACTGATCCCCCAAAGCGGTCAGGTGGGCGATCTTGTCGTTGCCGCTCAGCAGGGCATGCAGCGCATCGCCAATAGCATCTTCAACGCGCTGGGCCAGGATAGCCAGATGCTGTTTGATGCGGGACAGGTCTCTATCGAGACGCTCTTCGTAATGTGACATGAGTGCGGCTCCGCCAGGCGAGATCGGATAACAAAGGGTCCCAGGGGGCAGAGGCACCCACCGGGCACCCGCCGCCAACGAGCGTCAAGGGGTTATTTGCAGGCGATCTTGCGGACCGGCGCATACCCTTCCTTGGCCACCAGGCATTGGCCGGTGTCGCTCATGATCCAATCCATATACTTCTTGATTTCCCCTTGGGGCTCGCCGTTGGTGTACATAAAGAGGGGGCGGGCGATGGGGTAGGTCCCGTCCAGGGCGGCATCTTCCGAAGGCATGACGCAGGGCTTTCCGGCTTCCGGGGCGATGCAGACGGTTTTCACATGGTCCGTGGCATAGGCCAGACCGCTATAGCCGATAGCGCAGGGAGTCTTCTCCACCAGGTCCACCACATCCTTGGAACCGTGCATGTCCAGGGTCCCCAGACGGAACTTGCCCTTTTCGCCCAACACATGCTCCTGGAAATAGGCGTAGGTGCCGGAGTTGTTCTGGCGGCTGACGACCACGATCTCACCCGAGTCGCAGCCCGGTATCTGGAGGCCGAGATCCTTCCATTGGGTGGCGCCACCGTCGCGCCCATAGATCTTGGCCAAATCGGCGATGGTCATGGAATTGGCGGGATTGTTCTTGTTCACATAAATCGCCAGGGCGTCATAACCCACGATATGTTCGATCGGGTTTTGCCCCCGCTCCTGGGCTTGCTTGATCTCCTTGTCCTTCATCTTGCGGCTGGAGTTGGCGATATCGACGGTGCCGTTGATCATGGCGGCGATACCGGTGCCGGAGCCGCCACCGGAAACCGCGATGGCTACCTCCGGGTTGACCTTGGCGTACTCCTCGGCGAAGGTCTGGGCCACGTTGACCAGGGTATCCGAGCCCTTGTTCTGGATTTCGGTGCGCGCCTGAGCGTTGCCAGCCGCCAGGGAGATGGCGGTGGCGATGGCAACAGCCAAATAGTTATTTATCTTCAACATGTTATTTCCTCTATCGTTTTCGCAATGGAATGTTCGGTGGTAAGCGGAGGATCTCTGATTTGCAGATTGACGAACGCCCATTACGGCAACTTTACCTCTTGATGAATATTTCTTGACCTGATCCCCGGCCTCGGCGGCAGTTGCGGGAAGGAGCGCATCTGATCGCCTGGCGGTCGGGAAGCCAGTCTTAACCTTATGTTCATTTAGCTGTACTAGAGTGTATTCAGTATCCAAACCACTGAAGAATCCCAGGGGACTCGCATGAACAGGATCGTCGGCCAGTTGCGCATCGGCGAAAAGATCGGACTCGGTTTTGCCTTGGTGGGCATCCTCTATCTGGCGGCCATCTGGCAGTACCATCAGGGCCAGAACGCCCTGATCCGGGACTATGGCCAGCTTCACTCTAACTTTGTGACGCGGGTCAACCAGGCCTTTGCCATCCAGACCCATCTCCACCAGGCGCGCCTGGCGGAGGGCGACTTCCTGCTCCACCGCCGGGAGGCGGATATCAGCAGAGTGGAAGAGCAGGCCCGGCTCTTGCTGGAGGAAACCCGACGACTCGCCGCCGCCCCCGATCCAGCCGGGCCTGGCAAGGCCATGGGCCAACTGGCCGCAACCTACCAGCAAGGCTTTCTGGATATCGCCGAGGCCTGGATCATCAAGGGGCTGGACGAAGATAGCGGGCTCCAGGGAGCCTTCCGCCGCTCGGTCCACGAGTTGCAGCAGAGATCGCGCAACTTCAACGCCGGCGAGCTCTATGTCACCCTCCTGCAGATGCGTCGCGGCGAGAAGGACCTGCTGCTACGCGGAGAGGAAGCGTACGTCGCGCGCGTCCAGACCCTCATCGAGCAATTCCGGCACCTGGTCCAGGAGGCCGAGTTCTATCCCGAGGTGCGCCAGGCCCTGCTGGATGAACTGGCTGTCTATGCCACGACCTTCCAGGACTATGCCCGGGGCGTCCTGGCGGGAGACGAGATAGCGGGGGGCAAGGGGCCCTTCCGCGATTCCGGCCATCGCCTGGAGGCCATCCTCTCCGCCCATTACGTGCCGGGTCTGGAGACCGCTATCCTGGAGTTGCGGCGCCGGGAAAAGGACTATCTGCTGCGGGGCGACCCGGCCTACATTCGGCAGGTCCAGGATATCGCCGCCCTGATCCGTGGCCAGATCGGCACCGCCGCCATCGCGGCGGAGGATCAAGCCCAACTCGGCGCCCTCCTGGCCAACTACGAACGGGACTTCCTGGCCCTGGTTGCCCAGAACGATCTCATCGCCGGACTCACCCTCGGCATGGATAAGGCCGCGCGAGACATGGAACCCCTGGCGCGCCAAAACCTGGCGCAGGCGGACCAGGCCATGGTCGAGGAATCCGCGCGCCTGGTGGTGGCGACCCAGCGGCAGGGGCGGATCAACTTGCTGGTGGTATTGGGGGCCGTGGTCTTGGGTATCCTCTTTGCCTTCTTCCTCACCCGGCGGATCGTCCGGCCGGTGCAAGAGATGGCCGGTTTGCTCAACCGCCTGACCCACGAGAGCCCCAGCGAACGCATCGCCACCCTGCCCGGCTCCCGCGACGAAATCAATGCCATGGCCCAGTCCCTCAACACCCTGGCGGACCACCGCACCCGTTTCGTGCAATGGTGGAAGGCCGCCATGCGGGAGGCCACCGCCCTCCGCAAGCTCCATCAGGCCGCCGGCGAGGACAGCCGTGATCAGGCCTTGGAGGACCTGCGCCAGGCCGCCCTGGCGCAGGTCGAACAACTCAATGGGATGCGCGGCCAGTTGCTCAAGCAGGCGGACCAGATTGACCAGGGCTGCCGGCGCCTGCGCCAGACCCGCCCAGGGACCCCGGCCCCCGAGGTCGGACAACTGGAGGATAGCGCCAAGACCATCCGTACCCTGTTAGAGGTCACGGCCTAGGCCGAGTATGGCACCTGCACGTCGGGCCGTCGGGAGGTCTCGGCCCCGGCGCCCGAATCGTCACCAAACCGTCAATCCCTTGTCATGTTTTTTCATCTCCGCCACCCTTTTTGGTCCCTCACCCTCTATCATTAGCCGGTGATTTTCGGGTCCCACCGAGCGCCAAGCCCTTCTCCCCAAACAGCGCTGATCGTCCTGGTGCGGACCAGCCCCAATAACCGTCTCCCAGGTCCGCCAGGAAGACGAATATCCTGGGCGTTGACCTCGTCTGCACGATCCAAACCCCTCGGAGTTTGGTTACAGCCCCGTCACCTGCCCCTATCTCGCGCCCTTGATTCCGGCCAGGCATTGGCCAGGGGACCACCCAGCATGATGATTGATACCCACACCCATGTAGCCGTCGCCGATTCCGGTGGAAAATTGCTCAAGCTCAGGGATGCCATCGAGCGCCTGTTGCGCCGAGACGCCAAGAAACCCTTGGAGAAGATCCTCTCCAAGGTCCATCCGGCGGACCTGGGACAGGTGTTGGAAGGGATCCCGGAGGAATATGTCACGGTCCTGTTCCTGAGCATCCCGAACCCAAGCGTAGCCGCCGAGGTCATGGCGACCCTATCAACGCGGATGCTTTCGGATGTCGTGCGCGAGGCGGACCTGGCTCGGCTGGCCCCGATTCTGGATCACCTGGCGCCGGATGATCTGGTCGATTTCATCGGCAAACTGGACGAGGAACTGGGTGCCAAGGTGACCTCGGCCCTGACCAAGGATAGTCAGGACGAGCTGGAGGACTTGCTCCAGTACGACCCGAACACGGCCGGTGGCATCATGACCACCGAGTTTTTCTCCATGACCGATGATTCGCGCGTGGAGCAGGCGGTCGAGGCCATCCGGGGCCGCGTGGACATGGAAGACGTGGAGATGGTTTATTACCTCTATGTCACCAACAGCCATGGCCGCCTGATGGGTGTCGTTTCCCTGCGCCAACTGCTCCTGGCGCATCCCTCCAAGCTGCTGCGGGATGTCATGAACTCCCGTATCGTGAGCACCCATACCAGCGACAGCCAGGAGACGGTCGCCAAGCTGGTGGACAAGTACCGACTGCTGGCCATCCCCGTGGTGGATGAAGAGGGCATCCTGGTGGGCATGGTGACGGTGGACGACGTCATCGACGTCATCGAAAGCGAAACCACCCGCGAGATGCTGGCCATGGCCGGTACCAGCAGCTCCGAGCTGTTGACCCAGTCGCCCCTGAACATCTTCAAGCTGCGCGCGCCCTGGCTGATGGCCGCCTTTCTGGGTGGTGTCGGCGCGGCCTTCGTGCTGGACCAGTACGAGGCCACCATGGCCCAGATCATTCAGTTGAGCGCCTTCCTGCCGATTGTCATGGGCATGGCCGGCAACGTCGGCACCCAGGCCGCCACCGTCGCCGTGCGCGGTCTGGCCACGGGCTCCCTCAAGCTGTCCCACTTCAAATCTCTGCTGATCAAGGAGTTGTCCGTTGGCCTGATGCTGGGCTCCTTCTATGGCCTCATGCTGTCCCTCGTCTCCTACCTGATGTTCAACGACTTCGCCAATGTACCCAACCTCATGCTCACCGTCGGCGTGTCCATGTTGATGAACATCTGCCTGGCGGCCATCATCGCCTCCTCGCTGCCCATGCTCTTTCAGCGACTAGGAACAGACCCCGCCCTCGCCTCGGGGCCCTTCGTACTGACCTCCATCGACGTGCTCGGCGTCATCAATTACCTGATCATCGCCTCCATCATTTTCGATATCTAGGGCGGCCTTGGGCCGCGCCGCCGCGCCGGGACAGAGTTCCGGGTCGCGGTGCCCGGGAGGCTGGCCCGCCGCTTGCCAAAATCCCGGGTGATCACGGATGCCGCCTTCCCAGTGGAGGCGGATGCCGTCGTCCGCGGTGGGTAGGGTGCATCGCCAAAGATCCCCCACCGCCACCAGTTGGGCGCCGTCAAAGAGGCAGGGTACGTAGGGCCTGAGCCAGGAGGGGATGGCGGCCTCCTGGAACAGGTGCTTGAGCCGTCGCTGGTGGGGTTGATCCGCGCGGCGGCACCTCAAACCCCGAGCGCCAAAGCGGACCTCCAGACCGGAGGGCCAGCAGGCAACCGGGTCCTGCCTGGCCCCCACCCGATCCAGGAAGCGGAGGCAGCCCAGCCCCACCGGCAGGGGTAGTTCCCCTTTCCGCCACTCCAGCACCACGGCCCCCGGGGCCGGGGGGAGCGGCGTCATGGCATAGAGGTCTTCACGGTAGCGGCGCGTCTCGCAGCCAGGCCAGGCCACCAAGGGGGTACGATCCGGACGGGCCCGCATCAGCTCCGCGCGGATGCGCCCCAGATGGCGGCTGTCCGGGGTTGGCAGCCCGAGATCGGAGAACCAGTGTCGCAGCACGGCGGCCTGGAGGGCGGGTGCGCGGACCCCTAAGGCCACCAGGGAGAGGGTTCCGGGCCGACTGCCCCCTATCCGGCTGATTTCCCGCGCCGCCAGACCCGCAATCAAGTCCTGGGCCTCGGCGCAATGAGCGGCCGAGCGGGACAGACTGGCCGCGCAGGCGGGCCAACGCTCCGCCAATAACGGCAGGATGCGGGACCGCAGGTAGTTGCGATCGAAGTCGAGGTCACCGTTGGATGGGTCTTCGATCCAGGTTAGGCCCTGGGCGCGGGCATAGGCGAGGAGTTCAGCCCGCCGATAACCCAGCAAGGGCCGCAACAGCCAGGCCCCGCCCAGTCGCGCCAGCCTGGGCATGGCCGCCAGACCCTTGACGCCGCTGCCGCGCAGCAGGGCCAGCAGCAGGGTTTCGGCCTGGTCGTCCTGGTGCTGGGCGGTCAACACCAGGTCACCGGGACCGGCTATCGTACTCAGGGCGGCGTAGCGCCCTGCCCGGGCCAGGGCCTCCAGACTCTCGCCGCGCTGGCGCCGGAGTGCCAGGTGGCGCAGGGTCAAGGGCACGGCCAGGTGGTTGCACAGGCGGCGGCAATGGTCGGCCCAATCGCCGGCGGCGGGGCTCAGACCGTGATCGACATGGATGGCGGCGAGATCCAGGGGCCTCAGTTCCCGCGCGGCGGCCAGGGCATGGAGAAGGACGGTGGAATCCAGGCCACCGCTAAAAGCCACCCAGAGGCGGGGGGCGCCGGGACAGAGATCAAGCGCCTGAAGCAGGCGCTCGGGGGTCGGAACGGCCATGGGAACGGCCTGGGCCGCCGGCTACTCCTTGAAGCGGGCGAAGCCCATGAGGCGCCTGTAGCGGCGGGCCAGGAGATCCTCCAGGTCCTGATCGGCGAGCTTGGCGAGGTGGCGGCTCAGGGCCTCCTTGAGGCTCGCGGCCATCTGGGCCGGATGACGGTGGGCGCCGCCCAGGGGCTCGGGGATGATCTCGTCCACCAGGGCGTTCTCCTTGAGCTTGTCGGAGGTGATGGCCATGGCCTCCGCCGCCAGTTCCGCCTTGTCCGCGCTCTTCCAGAGGATGGAGGCGCAACCCTCGGGGGAAATGACGGAGTAGGTGCCGTATTGGAGCATCAGCAGCCGGTCGCCGACACCGATGGCCAAGGCCCCGCCGGAACCACCCTCGCCGACCACGGTGCAGATGATGGGGGTGCGCAGATGGGCCATCACCAGCAGGTTATGGGCGATGGCCTCGCTCTGGCCGCGCTCCTCGGCGCCAACGCCAGGATAGGCGCCCGGGGTGTCGATGAAGGTCAGGATCGGCAGGCGAAAGCGCTCCGCCATCTCCATCAGGCGCAGGGCCTTGCGGTAGCCCTCCGGGCGCGGCATGCCAAAGTTGCGATAGATCTTGTCCTTGGTGTCCCGCCCCTTCTGGTGGCCAATGACCATGACCGGGAAACCGTCCAGCCTAGCCAGGCCCCCGACGATGGCCGGATCATCGGCATAGGCCCGATCGCCATGCAGTTCCTGAAAGCCCTCGAAAATGCGCGGCACATAGTCCAGGGTGTAGGGCCGCTGGGGATGGCGGGCGAGTTGGGAGATCTGCCAGGGGGTGAGGGCGGCGAAGGTGCTCTCGGTGAGCGCCCGGCACTTGGTTTGTAGCCGCTCGATTTCCTCGCCGATGTTGATGGCGCTGTCATTCCCAACCAGCCGCAATTCCTCGATCTTGGCCTCGAGTTCGGCGATGGGCTGTTCAAATTCAAGAAAGTTTAGATCCATGATGGCAACATCTTAATCAAAATTGATCCTTGGCGACAGCGGCAAGGGGCCATGCGAGAATCGCGGGATTCGCGGTTGTCATTTCGAGATTCCTTTCCCTGGAGGGGACCATGCGCCCGGTGCTGTTTGTCCTCCTGCTCTGCCTCCTGTCGCCGGCCCTGGGCCAGGCCGAGGAGCCCTGGGTCACGACCGGGCCCGATGGTCAGCCCGAGGTCCACCTCTATTTCTACTGGTCCCTGACCTGCCCACACTGCACCGAAGCCCACCCCGCGATCGCGGCCATTCCCCAGGCCCGGCCCTGGGTGAAGCTGCATGCGCGGGAACTCACCCGCCAGCCGGAAAACGCCCGTCTTTACGAGGCCATGGCGGCGGCATTGGGCGAACAGGCGGCCTCGGTGCCCGCCCTGCTCTTCTGTGGCGAGATGCAGGTGGGCTGGGATAGTGATGACACCACGGGCGACATGATTCGTCAGCGTCTGGATGCCTGCCGGACCCGGGCCGCGACCGCCCTGCCCGGCCTGGTGACCGGGGACCGGACTCCCGAACCGCTGCCCGAACTCCAACTGCCGCTGATTGGTGCCCTTGACCCCGCCCGCCTGTCCCTGCCGATGCTCACGCTGGTGCTGGCCGGGCTGGACGCCTTCAACCCCTGCGCCTTCTTCGTACTGCTGTTTCTGCTCTCCCTCATGGTTCATCAGAAGAGCCGCACCCGCATGCTGGTCATCGGCGGCATCTTCGTGACCGTTTCGGGGCTGATGTATTTCGCCTTCATGGCGGCCTGGCTCAGCTTCTTCCAGTTGCTCGGCCACCTCGATGGGGTGACCCTGGCCGCGGGGGCCCTCGCCGTGCTGGTGGGCATCCTCAACGTCAAGGACTTCTTTCTGTTCCATCAAGGGCCATCCCTGTCCATCCCCGAGTCAAAAAAGTCGGACCTCTTTCGGCGCGCCCGCGCCATCCTGAGCGCCGATAGCCTGCCAGCCATGTTGGCCGCGACGGTCCTGCTGGCGGTGGCCGCGAATTTCTACGAATTGCTGTGCACGGCGGGCTTCCCCCTGGTCTATACCCGGCTGCTCACCCTGGCCGACCTGACGCCAGCGGGCCGCCTCGCCTATCTCGCCGCCTACAACCTCATCTATGTGCTGCCCCTGGGACTGATTGTCATCCTCTTTGCCCGCAAGCTGGGGGCCCGCAAGCTCGGCGAGCGCGAGGGACGCCTGCTCAAACTATTGTCTGGCATCATGATGCTGGGCCTGGGCGCCCTCCTCCTGTTGGCCCCGGAACGCCTCGGCCAAATCGGCAGCGCCTTCCTACTGATGGCCCTGGCCCTGGGCATCACCTGGCTTGCCGCCAGGCTGACCCGCGGGAGCTAACGCTTCCCGACCCCGCCTGGCCCTTGGCACCGCTGGGCACGAGCCCGGTCCGCCGCCACCCCTTCACCCGGAGAACCCCGCCCCGTGAACAGTCCCAACGAACCCGCCACCTGGAGCCCCAGCTCAGTCAGATCCGCCGGCCTGCGCGTCAATCACCAGATCCTGATCCCCGCGACGGACCTGGAAGAACGCTTCATCCGCTCGCCCGGACCGGGTGGGCAGAATGTCAACAAGCTGGCCACGGCCGTGCAATTGCGTTTCGACGCCGCCCGCTGCCTGGCCCTACCCGAGCCGGTGCGGGAACGCCTGGCCCCCCTGGCGGGCCGGCGCCTGGGGAGCGATGGCTTCATCACCATCGAAGCCCATCGCTATCGCACCCGCGAGCGCAACCGGGACGATGCCCGCCAACGCCTGGCTCAACTGCTACTCCAGGCCACCGAGGTGCCCAAGCCGCGCCGCCCCACGCGTCCCAGCCGCGGGGCCAAGGAAAGACGGCTGGAGGCCAAACATCAGCGGGCCCAGACCAAGCAACGACGCTCTGGCCCTCTGGGCGAGGGATGAGGCCGCCATCCCCCTCAGAATTTGTAGCCCTTGGGGATAACCACCAGACCGCCCGCGGAGATATGAAAACGCGCCTTGTCCGCCGCGGGATTGATGCCGATAGCGGTATCCGGTGGCACCTCCACCTCCTTATCGATGATGCAGCGGCGCAGGTGCGCGCGCTCGCCGACCGAGACGCCATTAAAGAGGATGGCGTCCTCGACGATAGCGCCATCCATCACCCGCACCCGGGGAAAGAGGATGGAGTGGTTGACGCCACCACCGCTGACCACGGTACCAGCCGCCAGCATGGAATTGACGAAGATGCCCTCGGTGCCCGAGAGACCGGGCACGGTGCGCGCCGGAGGATTCTGGGCCTGAGCGGTAAAGATATTCCAGTCCTGCTGGTAAAGATTGAGGGGCGGATCGTGTTCAAGCAGCGCCATGTTGGCGTTGTAATAGTCATCGAGACTCCGCAGGTCATTCCAGTAGCGATCCGGGGAGACCCGGCCGCGCTCGCCCCCGAAACGATAGACAGACACATCGGTGTCTCCGGCCAGGGTAGCGACGGCTTCCGCCACCGACACCTGATCGGCGGCGAGGACCGCCTCCGCCGAGTCCAGCATGGTGAGCAGAAAGTCCTTGTCGAAGAGATAGACCCCCATGGGGGCGCAGCCAACGCCCGCGGCCACGTCCTCCGCCGACACCAGGCCGCGCACCCGGTCCTCGCCCCCCAGATCAAAGGCCCGCACGGGTTTGGGTCCACTGTCGGCGCCCCGGCAGGCGGCGGTAATGGACGCACCCCGCTCCCGGTGGTAACGGATCAGCTCGGCGTAGTCCATGCGGTAGACCAGATCGCCCTCCAGGGTCAGGACGTTGCGCTCCGCGTTACGCTCGATCAGATAGCGGTTCTGGCGCATGGCGCTGAAGAGACCGCCATACCAATCGGCGCCCTCGCGCATCTGGGGGGGGATGGGGGTGATGTATTCCCCGAGTTCCGGGTGAAAGATCGACCAGCCGTCGCGCAGGTGCTTCTGGAGGGAATGGGACTTCCACTGGGTCAGCACCAGGATCTGGCGTAGCCCGGAGTGCAGGCAATTGGCGAGGGTAAAATCGATGATGCGAAATTTGCCGCCGAAGGGGACGGCGGCCTTGGCTCGATGAAGGGTAAGAGGCGCCAGGCATTCGTCCTGGCCAGTCGCCTTCACGATCGTCAATGTCTGGGCGGGCATGGCTCTCCTTTGAGTGGGCTAGACAGGGGAACTGGGACCGATGGGGACGGCGCGCAGTCTAACCTATCCCGGGACACTTAGCCCGTATTCCGCACCCCGGCGGCGATGGCATTGATGGACCTGAGCAGGGGACCCAGCCACTGCTCGCGCTCCTCGGGCGTGGGGCCTTGCCGGTAACATTCCAGGAGGACGACCTGGATGTGATTCAGCGGGTCCAGGTAGATATTGCGGCGCGCGAGGGAGAGTTGGAGTTCCGGGGTCTCCTCCATCAATTGATGTTGTCCGGAGATATTGAGGATCTGGAAGACGGTGCGGTTGTATTCCTCGCGGATACGGCGGTAGATCAGCTCGGCCTGGGGGCGGTCCTGGGCCAGCCGCAGGTATTGCTCGGCGATGTGCGGTTCAGCCTTGAAGAGGGCCATCTGAGTATTGCTCAAGAGGGCCCGGAAGAAGGGCCAGTCCTGGTACATCTTCTGGAGCTTGGCCAGGCGCTCCAGCCCATCGCCGCGCCAGCGCTCCAGAGCGGTGCCCAGGCTATACCAGGCCGGCAGGGTGTGGCGCGACTGGGCCCAGCCGAAGACCCAGGGTATGGCGCGAATGGAGGTCAGGGAGCGGTCGGCCTGCTTGCGGTGCGAGGGCCGGGAGCCGATGTTGAGCAGGGCGATGGCATCCATGGGGGTGACTTCGTAGAAGTAGTCCAGGGTGCCCGGGGACTTGATCAGATCACGATAGGCCTCCTCGCCCAAGCGGGCCAGCTCGTCCAGGATGCCGATATAGTCGTTGCGATCCGGTTTCGGCTCCTCGATCAGGCAGCGGCTGGCGAGGATGAGGCCGCTGATGCCCATGGTCAACTCGTAGCGGGCCGTCTCCGGGTTGGCATAGCGGTAGGACAGGACCTCGCCCTGCTCGGTAAACTTGATCTGACCGTGGACCGTGTCCGGCGGCTGGGCGAGGATGGCCTCGTAGGTGGGGCCGCCACCGCGCCCGACGGTGCCGCCGCGGCCATGAAAAAGACGGCAGGCGACGCCGCGATCCTTGGCCAGGGCGATCAGCTTGCGCTGGGCCTCGTACAGATGCCAGGTGGAGGCAAGGATGCCGCCATCCTTGCAGGAATCCGAATAGCCCAGCATCACGTCCTGCTGATTGCCGGAGGCCTTGAGCAGGGCGGCGTAGGTCGGATCATCGAAGAGGGTGGTCATGACCTGGTCGATGTGACCCAGATCCTCGATGGTCTCGAAGAGGGGGCTGACGCGGATATCCCGGAACCAGCCGCGATTGTCCCGCCCCGCCAGGCCCGCCAGCCGCGCCAAGAGCATGACCTCCAGCACATGGCTGGCACTGTGGGTCATGGAAATGACGTACTCGCCGAAGGCCTCGGGGCTGATCTCCGCCCGCAGCCGTGCCATGACCTCGAAGACCTCCAGGGTCTCCCGGGTCTCGGCGGTGAGGGTCGGCTTGTCAATGTGGAAGGGGTGCGGGTGGGCGATGGCCTCCGCCAGGGCGACCAACCGCTGATCCTCGGTCAAGGCCTGGTAATAGGGGGCGCCGGGCTGGCGGGCGAAGAGTTCCGCGACCGCGGCCGTATGGCGCGAGGATTCCTGGCGCAGGTCGAGGTGCATCAAATGGAAGCCGAAGCTCTCGGCGAGGCGAATCAGGTCCTGTAAGGGCCCGGCCGCGGCGCTGGCATCGCCATGGCTGATGAGGGAGTCGCGAATCAGGTAGAGGTCCTGGCGGAAATCCGCCGCATCGGCATATCCCAGGGGCAAATCCTCGGGCGCGGCGGCAATGCGGGCCCGCACCCGCGCCAGATTCGTCTGCAGGCGATGGCGGATGATGGCCAGCTTGCGTCGATAGGGCTCGTGGATGAAGCGGCGCAGATTCTCGCCCATGGTCTCGACCCAGTAGCCCTCGTCGGCGTCCAGGCCAGCGAGAAAGGCGGGCGAGGGCTGACAGAGGGTGTCGCAGTGACTGAGCATGCGCCCCAGGTCACGCACCCGTTCGCTATATTCCTGGAGCACCAACTCATGGTGCATCCGCACGGTCAGGGCGGTGGTCTCGGGCTTGACGAAGGGATTGCCGTCGCGATCGCCGCCAATCCAGGAACCGAAGCGGATGAAGCTGGGCACCTGGATGCCGGCCTCGGCGCCATAAATCCGCCGTATCACCCGCTCCAGGTTGGCATAGACCCGGGGCACGGCCTGAAAGAGGGATTCCCGGAAAAAGTAGAGCCCCTGGCGCACCTCATCCGTCACCTGGGGTTTGTGCTCCCGCACCTCGTCGGTCTTCCAGAGGATCTGGATCTGGGCAAGAATGGCGCCGAGCTTTTCCTCCGCTTCGTCCTCGTTGAGGCGGCGGGTGCGCAAATCCTGGGCCAGCAGGAAGATGCGGCGAAAGGTTTCCAGGATGGTCCGGCGCTTGGCCTCGGTGGGATGGGCCGTGAAGACCGGCAGATAGACCAGTTGGGCAAGCAGGCTCTGAAAACGCTCGGAGCTGACCCCCGCGGCCTTGAACTCCCGCACCGTATGATCGAAGGAGCCCAGCCAGAGGGGGCCGCCCTCACTGACCTGATCCATGCGGTGCCGGTAGCCATGCACCTCCTCGGCGGTACTGACCAGGCCGAAGTAGATGGTGAAGGAGCGGATGATCTCGGCCAGGGTTTGGGGGTCCAGGCCCTCGATCTTGCGCATGAGTTCATCGAGCCGCGCCGGATCGGGCCGCTCGCGCAGCCGGGCAAAGCCCTCCCGCAGGCGCTCCACCATCACCAGCACCCTCTTGGGGCTGTGCTCGCGGAGGACCTCGCCCAGGAGGGCGGTAAACAAATCGATATCGCGCCGCAGCTCGTCGTCGGAGGCTTGGTGATCCATGCTGGGATTCCGGACCGCCGGGACCGGCGGGGAGAGATAGAGGGTAAGGATATGTTATACCCAAAACACCCGCGTTTTCGGTATCCCGGGCCCGGTCCGGGTGGTGTCTGGCGGGGGACGTACCCCGCGCCTGGGCGGCGCGAGGCTTCTTCAGAGGCTAGTTGGCGGCCTTGGCGGCCGGAGCGGCGGGGGGAACGGCTCCCCAGCCAGGATAGCCGTAGCCAGGATAACCCCAGCCACCGCCATAGGGATTGCCCCAGCCGCCATAGTAGGGGTTATTCCAGCCACCATAATAGGGATAACCGCCATAGGGATAACCACCCCCATACCAGGGCTCGTCCCAGCCCCAAGGCCCACCACCACCCCAGTTACGCATGGAGTTAAAGGGACCAAAGAAGGCATTGGCGGAGAAGGAAGCCACGACCGAGGATCCGGCGATGGCGGCGGCAAGCAGCAAACGTCTGTTGATCGACATGGTTGAGTCTCCTCAAGATTGGAGTAAAGCGCGGCCCCCGGTAACCTTGCCGGGAGCCGTCGCTAAAAAAGAATACTAGCACCCCATCCCGAGCATTTTGACATCAATCAATATCAGTACATTTAGGTTTGCTGATATATCTGGCCACCCGGCCCGGAATACCTAAACCTCATGGGTGTGGGTATGGCTAAGGCCGGCGGGGCTTGAAGCCCTTGGGTGGACCCGGGCGGCGATCCGCGCTCGGGTCATGCCCCTCGGGACCCACCTCGCGAGGCCTGAAGGGCCGCTTGACCGGGTCCCGGGGCGCCCCGGCCCCAGCCAGGCTGATATTCAGCCGCTTGCCGCGCACGAAGACACCACGCAGATGCTGGAAGATCTCCCGCGGCATACCTTCGGGCAGATCGACCAGGCTATGGTCCTCCTCAATGGCGATGCGGCCGATGAAGCGCCCCTCCAGGCCCGCCTCGTTGGCGATGGCGCCGACGATTTCACGCGGGGCTACCCCGTCGCGATGACCTACCTCGATGCGGTAACTCACCAGGCCGGCGTTGTCA
>JBASIS010000142.1:0-2746 GCA_049654905.1 Chromatiaceae bacterium | reverse complement strand
CCGCCTTTGTCATCGGTGGCAAAGTCGGCCCACTGCCCGGTGGCGAGGTTGACGCTGAAGCTGCCAGGGCGTCCGTCGGATCGGGTGGGGTTGCGGGCGAGCCATTCCACCCCTTGACGCTTGCCTTCCGGGAGCCAGTGACCAAGCACATGGGGTGCCTGCTCCAGGGCGCGGGCGGCGATCTGGGGAATGTCGAGGCGGGGGTTGGTCATCCAACGTTCCCCCGGCTGCCGATGTGGGCAATCAAGGCCCGGATGTCCTGGACTTTCCAGACGGACAAGCGGCTGCCAAGTTTGATTGGTTGGGGGTATCGTCCGGCTTTTATTCCCGCATACCATTCGGTGCGGGAAACTGGCATTACCCCTGCTGTGCCTCGGCGTCTGTCCCCTATGATGTCGCTAATTCGCAAAAAACCTTCTTCTGGTATCTGTCTCACTTCTTCAATCCTCGCTATTGTGACGGCGAGATTAGGCGCTGCCGACCAGCATTTGAATCCACAGCCATTCAAGGTTATTCGCGTGAGTCCGAGAGCGGACAGGACGGGCAGGGCGGCGGACGGGGGTCGGGATCATCAGCCAGGGCAAGACGAGCGGGCGGTGGCGAGTCTGGGCGGCTGTGGCGCGTTTGGTGAGGCCCAGTAGGGCGCAAGGGGTATGCCGTGCCGAAAGTTGCTATCGTTGCTATCGTTGGCGCGGGTGCGTCGTTGCGTAGCAAAAATAGCAAGTTTGGGTAAAGAAGGGTTCTAGCGCCAGATGGCGGCGGGCGATGCGTGGCGATGTACCCCGCCAACCTGGCAACGCCTAGAACCGATGCTGGCGGCTCAATTTGCCACGGTGGCAATAACCTGTTTTCCCCGCCGTGGAGAAAACCGACCTGGCGACCCGTGTTGCCGGAAGGGGAAAAGAAAAGCCCCATCGCGGGGACCGTGACGGGGCTTGGGTCTGGCATGGAGAGGGCGTGCACACGGCCGTTTCACCGGATCGCGGGCCAGTGGCCTTGATAGCCAAAGGGCTCCCCTCATTTGTCAGCAGCTAACCAACCCCCCAGAACCGCTCGGCGGAAACAACACGCTACATCCGCTGCTAGATACACTTAGGGGCCAACCAGACCAAGAACCCCGTGCCAGAAATGGTAGACGCTGACAGAGCGCAAGGCTCCCGACTTCTAACCGGCCCCACGGGGTTCACTTGAAGTATGGTCCTCCCCTACCAGCCAGGCAACCATCAGCCCAAAAAAAGCCCCATCTCGCGGGGGCGGGACAGAGCTTAGGCCCCTCGGTCAGGGAGTATCCAGGGCCGCCGCCGAAGCGTCCAAGCTCAAGGATAATAAACTCAACGAAATCAATATTTGCCGTACCGTGCGGCAAACCACGGGCGAAGCGGGAAGGGATAGAGAAGGGTTCCTAGCGCCAGAGGGCGGCGGGCGATGGCGGGGATGTACCCCGCGTGGCGCGGGGTTCGGGCGGATGGGTTAGGAGGCGCTGGCCGTGGCCTGGGTGGCGGGGCGGATGGGAATGATCTTGGCGGCGGGGCGGTCGAGGAAGTCATTCCAATCTTCAAGCAGCTTGAGGCGTTTTGCCAGCATATTGCCGCGTCGGTAGGCGGCCTCCGTCTGGTTTTCAATCACATGGGCCAGTTGCATTTCAACGACGTCGCGGGGGTGGGGCGTGGTTTCGCCGCACCAATCCCGGAAGGAAGACCGAAAGCCATGCGGTACTGCGTTCGACCTCCCGCCGTGGACCCCGTGGCCGCGCTTGCGCATGGCCATGAGGAGAGCCATGGCTGATAGCGGGCGTCCGGGGCGGGTGCCGGGGAAGACGTAGGGGTTGCCGGGCAGGCGGGGCACTTGGGCCAAGAGGTCCAGGCAGGCGGGGGGCAGAGGGATGTCGTGAGGGCGCCTGGCTTTCATTCTGGCGGCGGGGATGCGCCAGATGGCGGTATCCAGATTAATTTCGTCCCAAGTGGCGGATAAAACCTCTTGGGTTCGGGTCGTGGTCCGGATCAGGAATTCCAGAGCCATGCCGCTGATGGAGCCGGAGCGGGCCAAGTCGCTTACGAAGGCGGGCACCTCGGCCCACGGTAGGGCCGGCTGATGGCGAACGCTGGCCACCTTGGCGGGGCGCGGCAGGATTTGCGCCAGGTTGCCGCGCCAGGCGGCGGGGTTCGGGCCTTGGCGGTATTTGCTGGCGATGGACCAGTCCAAAACATTCTCGATGCGGCCTTGAACGCGCTTCGCGGTTTCAGTCTTTTTGGTCCAAATGGGCGTGAGCACCGCTAGAATATGCGGGGTGTCGATCTTATCGACGGCCATCTGCCCGAGGATGGGCTTGGCGTAGGTGCGCAGGGTCGCGGCCCATTGCCGGGCGTGCTTGAGATTGCTCCAGCCCCGGCGATTGGTGCGGATGAAGCGGGCGGCGGCCTGGGTGAAGGTGGGGACGATGACCCGTTCCGGGTCGGGGGGCAGGTTGAGGGGGTCGAGGCCCTGGGCGACGAGGGCACGCAGGGCGGCGGCTTTCTTGCGGGCCAGGGCGAGAGTGACGTCGGGGTAGGTACCAAGGCCCGGTTCGCGGCGCTTGCCGTTGACGGTGCAGCGGAAGAACCAGCGGCGGGCGCCGGTGTCTTTGACTTCGAGCCAGAGCCCGGCGCCGTCGCTATACTTACCCGGTGTCGCCGTGGCAACGGCCCGTGCGCTAAGTTTTTGAATTGCCATGTGCCGCAAACCCTCCGCCAATTTTACCGAACCACCT
>JBASIS010000141.1:0-5996 GCA_049654905.1 Chromatiaceae bacterium | reverse complement strand
GGCCACTTCGACCCCGGGGCCTGGCCAGCCGAGCCGGCGGACTTCGACATGCCTACCGGAGGACCGCGCCGCCTCGCCTTTGCGCCCTGCCCGCAAGCCCTGGGCCTCTACGCCGTGTTGCCTAGTGCCGACTGGGTTGGTCGGATGGCGCGCGCGGGGGTGCCCACCCTGCAACTGCGTTACAAATCCGGCAATGCCTCTGCCCCGCGCGCCGAGATCAAGATTGCGGTAGCCGCGGTCCAAGGTACCGACAGCCTGCTGTTCATCAACGACCATTGGCGCGAGGCCATCGCCGCCGGTGCCTATGGCGTGCATCTGGGCCAGGAAGACCTGGATAACCTGAGTCCCGCCGATGTGGCGGAGATACGCGACGCCGGCCTCCGCCTGGGCCTGAGCACCCATGGCTATGCCGAGATGCTGCGCGCCGACGCCCTCGGCCCGAGCTACCTGGCCCTCGGCGCCGTGTACCCGACCACCCTCAAGACCATGGTCACCCCGCCCCAAGGCAGCGCCCGGCTGGGGGCCTACGCCCGCCTGCTGCGTGACCGCTCGCTGGTGGCGATCGGCGGCATCGGCGCGGCGCAACTGGCCGACATCGCGCGTGCCGGGGTCGGCTCCTTCGCCGTGGTCCGCGCCATCACCGGCGCCGAACAGCCGGAAGTCGCGGCGGCAACCCTGCGGCACGCCTGGGAGCAGGCCACCCAGCGGGCGCGCCACCAGTCAGACCACTAAGCGCGGGTCAAGAGCCTGAATAACCTAGCGATCCGATGAAATCAAAAAGGTGGCTGTCGATACCCGAATCCAGGTATCCTTCCAGCCTTGATATTTTTGTGGAGGCACTTGAGCCTCCCTTCGTCTTCGTGATCCCAATCCTATGTCCGATACCCAGAACTCCACCCTGACCGCCCCGGGGAAAACCAATTTCATTCGCCAGATCATCGAGCAGGATCTGGCCAGTGGTAAACATGCGCGTATCCTCACGCGCTTCCCGCCGGAGCCCAATGGCTATCTGCACATTGGTCATGCCAAGTCCATCGTCCTGAATTTTGGCTTGGCGCTGGACTATCCGGGTCATTGCAATCTGCGTTTCGATGACACCAACCCCCTCAAGGAGAACCTGGAGTTCGTCGCGGCCATCGAGGCGGACGTGCGCTGGTTGGGCTATGACTGGGGCGAGCGGACCTTCTTTGCCTCGGACTACTTTCAGCAGCTCCATGACTTCGCCGTGGACCTGATCCGCAAGGGCCTGGCCTATGTCTGCGACCTGGATGCCGAGCAGACCCGCGCCTATCGCGGCACCCTGACCGAGCCGGGCCAGGACAGTCCCTACCGCGACCGTACCCGAGAGGAAAATCTGGACCTCTTTGCCCGCATGCGCGCCGGCGAGTTCCCGGACGGCGCCCGCACCCTGCGCGCCAAGATCGACATGGCCTCGCCCAACATTAATCTGCGCGATCCGGTCCTCTACCGCATCAAGCACGGGGTGACCCACCACCAGACCGGCAGTCAGTGGTGTCTCTACCCCATGTATGACTACACCCACCCCATTTCCGACGCCCTGGAAGGCATCACCCATTCCCTCTGCACCCTGGAGTTCGAGGACCATCGCCCCCTTTACGACTGGGTGATCGAAAACCTGGACCTGCCCTGCCAGCCGCGCCAGATCGAGTTCTCCCGCCTCAACCTGGAGTACACGGTGATGAGCAAGCGCCTCCTCACCCAACTGGTCGGCGAGGGCCACGTCGAGGGCTGGGACGACCCGCGCCTGCCCACCCTCGCGGGTCTCCGCCGCCGGGGCTATACCCCCGCCGCCATTCGCGCCTTCTGCGACCGCATCGGCGTTACCAAGTCCGACAATCTGGTGGAGATGTCCCTGCTGGAGAACACCATCCGCGAGGACCTGGACGCGACCAGTGACCGCCGCCTGGCGGTGCTTCGCCCCCTTAAGGTGGTGATCGAGGACTATCCGGCGGATCGGCAGGAGACCATCGAACTGGCCAATCACCCCAAGGACGAGGCGCGGGGCGTCCGCGCCCTGAGCTTTGGCCGCGAGCTCTATATCGACCAGGACGATTTCGCCGAGGACCCGCCCAAGGGCTTCAAGCGCCTGGTCCCCGGCGGGGAGGTCCGGTTGCGCGGGGCCTACGTCATCCGCTGCGACCAGGTCATCAAAGACGCCGCGGGCGAGGTCATCGAGCTGCGTTGCCGTCACGATGCCGCGACCCTGGGCCGCAATCCGGAGGGCCGCAAGGTCAAGGGTGTCATCCACTGGGTGCCCGCCGCCACGGCGGTGCCCGCCGAGGTGCGCCTCTATGACCGCCTCTGCGCCGTGCCTCATCCAGGTGCCGGCGGCCGCGATTTTCTCAACGACATCAACCCGGACTCCCTGCGTATCCTCACCGGCTGCCGGGTCGAGCCCGCGCTCCTGACGGCTGAGCCTGGCGACCGCTTCCAATTCGAGCGCGAGGGGTATTTCGTCGTCGATCCCGATTCCCGTCGGGATCGGTTGGTCCTCAACCGCACCCTGGGGCTGCGGGATACCTGGACCAGCCAGAGCCGCTAATTCTTACCGATAACGATACCGCCGAACCCTGGAGACCGAGGCCTCATGTCGAGCATTATCAAATCATCCGCACCCGTCACGCCCAACCAAAATGTCAGCAAGGCCTTCGCCACCATCATGGCGCATAACTATGACTTCATCGTGGAGTGGGAGGACAAGGCCAAGAACGGGGATGACATCGAGGGCGTCCATCAGATGCGCGTCGCCATCCGTCGCCTGCGTTCCGCCCTGTCGCTCTTTCGCATCGCCATTCCGAAGGAGGCCAGCAAGCCCTGGTCCGATGAGATGCGGTGGATCGTCGGCGAACTGGGCCTGGCGCGGGACCTGGATGTCTTTATCGACGAGGGACTGACGCATGCCGCCCCCCATCTACCCCTCCCGGGGGCCGAGGGCCTTGATCGCGTGGCTCGGTTGCGGCGGGCCCGTGCCTATCAGGAACAGGTCGAGCCCATGCTCGAAAGCAAGCGCTATCGCCACTTTAAGGAAGGCTTTCACGACTGGTATTCCCATCGCCGCTGGGAAGGCACGGTGGAGAAGCAGCGCAAACCGCGTAATCTGCAGGACAGCAAGCTGGTCCCTTTCGCCCGCGCCCTGCTCGACAAGCAGGAGCGTCAGGTCCTGCTGGTGGGTAGCCATGTGGACCGTAACGACGCCGCGGCCATGCACCAACTGCGCATCGAGTGCAAGAAGCTGCGTTACGCCGCCGAGTTCTTCCGCCCCCTGTTCAATGGCATGGACAGCTTCATCGCCCACATGAAGGGCATTCAGGATTTGCTGGGTCTCATGAACGATGTCTCGGTCACCCGGCATCTCCTCGACACCATCCTCGCCGAGGAAAGCGATCACGAAATCCTGGTCTACGCGGGCGGTCTCATTGGCTGGCGGACCTGCGACTTCTTCCACTCTCTGGGGCGTTTCGACGGTTTCTGGAACGAATTCACCGAGGCCCGCCATCCCTGGTGGAAGAGTGGCGCCCTGATCGAGGCGCTAGAGCTGGAACCGGTCGCTGCTGCCTGAGGGATCACCCCTCCCAGTCTAGCGCCAAGCCGCTGGTGCCCCCGCCAGGAGGCTCGCCAGCAGCCGGATGGCCTGGCGATTGGTCCAGGACCTGGCCAGACCGGCGGCCCCGGGGGCGGGTAGCCAGCAGGCCTCCTGGTGCTCGCCGGGGTTGAGGCGGATCAGTCGCCGCAGGGGCAGTACCAGGGCAAACCAGTGCTCGAGGTTGTCATGGACCTGGGGGGCATAGCGCTCCCGCCAGGCGGGAAGGATGGGGAAGCGCTCCTTATGGTTCAGATCGAGCAGGGCCGCTTCCGGCAGGCTCAACCCCGTCTCCTCCCACAACTCGCGCCGGGCGGCCTGGCGTGGGTTCTCCCCCGGCTCCAGGCTGCCGGTTACGGATTGCCAGAAGCCGACAGGCCGGGTTCGGCGCAGGAGCAGGAATTCCCCGGCGAAGGTGGCGATCACCAGCAGTACGGACTCCGGACGCTTAAAGGGCGCGGTCGGATGCCGGGTTCCGCCGTCACGCCCTGGCGGTGGCGCGCCCCGTCTCAAGGCCGCAACTTGACCCGCAAGGCCAACTCGTTGAGCTGGGCCTGATCGACCGGCGAGGGGGCGGAGGTCAGCAGGCAGGCGGCGGTCTGGGTCTTGGGGAAGGCCATGACATCACGGATGGAGCTGGCGCCGGTCATCAGCATCACCAGGCGGTCCATGCCGAAGGCGAGGCCGCCGTGGGGTGGGCAGCCATACTTGAGGGCCCGCAGCAGGAAGCCAAAGCGGTCCTCGGCCTGCTCGTCGCTGATGGCTAGCAGCTTGAGGACCTGGCGCTGCACCGCCTCGCGGTGGATACGGATGGAACCACCCCCGATCTCGGTGCCATTCAGCACCATGTCGTAGGCGCGGGACAGGCAGGCACCCGGGTCACTGTCCAGGAGGCCGATCTGGTCCTCCTTGGGCGAGGTGAAGGGGTGGTGCAGGGCCGTCCAGCGGCCGGTGTGAGGCTCGCGCTCGAACATGGGGAAGTCCACCACCCACAGCGGGTGCCAGCCCTCGGCCATCAGGCCCAGGTCTTGGCCCAGCTTGACGCGCAGGGCGCCGATGGCCTCGTTGACCACGTTGGCCTTGTCGGCGCCGAAGAAGATGAGGTCCCCGTCCAGGGCGCCGGTGCGCGCCATGATGCCCGCCACGGCCGCGTCTGGCAGGAACTTGAGGATGGGCGATTGCAGCCCCTCCCGCCCCCGGCCGGTCCAGTCGTTGACCTTGATGTAGGCCAGCCCCTTGGCGCCGTAGATGCCGACGAACTGGCCATAGTCATCGATAGCCTTGCGGCTCAGTTCACTACCCTTGGGCAGGCGCAGGGCCACGACCCGGCCCTCGGGGTCCTTGGCCGGACCCGCAAAGACCTTGAAGTCCACCTCCGCCATGAGATCGGCGACATCGATCAACTCCAGGGGTACGCGCAGGTCGGGGCGGTCCGACCCAAAGCGGCGCATGCACTCGGCATAGGTCAGGCGGGGCAGGGGGTTGGGGAGCTCCGCCCTCAGGATTTCGCGAAAGAGTCGCCGGATCATCTCCTCCGTCAGCTCCATGAGCTCGTCCTCGTCCATGAAGGAGACCTCGATATCAAGCTGGGTGAACTCGGGCTGGCGGTCGGCGCGCAGATCCTCGTCCCGGAAGCAGCGGGCGATCTGGTAGTAGCGATCCATGCCCGACATCATCAGCAACTGCTTGAAGAGCTGCGGTGACTGGGGCAGGGCGAAGAACTCGCCGGGATGGGTGCGGCTCGGCACCAGGTAGTCGCGGGCGCCCTCGGGGGTGGACTTGGTGAGGATGGGGGTTTCGATGTCCAGGAAGCCATGGGCGTCCAGGAAGTTGCGCAGGTTGCGGGTGATGCGGCTGCGCTGGCGCAGGCGCTCCTGCATCTCGGGGCGGCGCAGATCGAGGTAGCGGTAGCGCAGGCGCAGTTCCTCGGCGGCGTCGCGGCCATGGTCGTCGAGCTGGATCGGCGGGGTCTCGGAGCTATTGAGAATGGTCAGGGCGCGAGCCAAAACCTCGACCTCGCCGGTGAGCATGTCCTTGTTTTCGGTCCCTTCCGGGCGCGGGCGCACCCGTCCCTCGACCTGGAGGACAAACTCGCTACGGGCTTGCTCGGCCAGGCGGAAGGTCTCGGGATTGTCCGGGTCGATCACCACCTGAATCAGACCGCTGCGGTCACGCAGGTCGATGAAGATGACGCCGCCGTGATCCCGGCGCCGGTGGACCCATCCGCTCAGGGAAACGTCCTGACCAACCTGTTCGCGGTTCAGATCTCCGCAATAATGACTGCGCATGCGCTTTGGCTCCGCTGTGAGTGCCCGCTGGGGTGCCGCCCGAGGCGGCTGGGAAAAAGGAATGCAAGATACCGAGGGGGGCTGGGGAGTGCAAGGGCGGCACCCTC
>JBASIS010000140.1:0-13902 GCA_049654905.1 Chromatiaceae bacterium | reverse complement strand
GGCAGACCCCGGGCGGTGAGCACCTGGGGGAGCAAGTCGATGTTGGCGTCGTCCATGGTCTCGGTCCGTCCGGGACCGGCGTTGACATGGCAGTGCTGGCAGCTCTGGTTGCAGCGGTAGCCCAAATTCACCTGGAGGGTCGTCAGGCTACGGCGGCGCAGGGGTGGGAAGTCGGTGGCGCTTAGCAGGGGCAGGGTGTCAAGCATCGGGCGACGAGCCTCGCGATTTAAATGTTGATTTTCCGAGTTAGCCCCAGGGCTGGTTAGGAGGGCCGGGTGGGGGCTGGCGGGGGTGTCGACAGCAGGGATGCTGTCGTCAAGCCTACAGGGATGTAATTAGGGCGTCCCCCGCCAGACACCACCCGGCCCGGGCAACCCAACACTCAGGTGTGTTGGGGATAGCCATCCGCCAATACTGCCTTGACCAGCGTCACCGCCCGGTCGAGCAAAGCCTCATCCGTGTAAAAGTGCGGTGAAAAGCGAATGCCCCCACCCCGCAGGGCGCAACTTACGCCCCGGGTCTGGAGTTCGCGCCACAGACGCGGGTGATCGGCACCCGGGACGCGGAAGGTCAGGATACCCGCGTGGCGCTCGGAGGCGCGGGGGGTCAGGACCTCGAAGCCGGCCTGATCCAGGAGGCTCATGAGCCGGCTGATCCGCTGCTCGATGGCGGATGCCACGGACGCTATGCCCACTTCTTGCAGGAGGGAGAGGCTGGCCTCCAAGGCGTGGATGCCCAAGAGGTTGGGGCTGCCGCACTCGAAGCGGGTGGCGGTGGGGGAGGGGGTCCAGTCATGGCGATCGTAGTCGCCGGGGTGGGCGATCATGTGCCAGCCGAACTGGCGCAGCCTCAGCCTGGGCCTCAGGGCTGGCGCGACATAGAGGAGGGCGATGCCCTCCGGTCCCAGCAGCCACTTATGACCATCGGCCACGACCACATCCGCAGGGGTCCGCTGGAGGTCGAAGGGCAAGGCACCCAGGCTCTGGATGGCGTCCACGCACAGCAGGATGCCTTGGCGGCGGCAGGAGGCGCTAAGGCGCTCCAGGTCCAGACGCAAGCCGCGGGCGTACTGGACCGAGCTCACGGCGACCAGCCGGGTGCGGGCGTCGCAGAGCCCGTCGAGGGCGGTCTCGGGGTCATCCGTGGTGTCAAGGTCCAGGACGCGGTAGGCGACCCCCTGATCCTGCAGGGCCTCCCAGGGCAGGCGGTTAGAGGGGAATTCCTGGGCGATGCCCACAACATTGTCCCCCGCTTGCCAGTCCAGCCCCTGCGCCAGGATGGACAGGCCCTCCGAGGTGTTCTTGACCAGGGCGATGTCGTCGGTGGAGGGGGCCTGGATGAGGTCCGCCAGGCGTTCGCGCAGCCGCTGTTCGGTAGCGAGCCAGGTCGCGTAGTCCGCCGAGCCTCGGCGGCCGTTGGCCTCGGCGAAGCGGGTTACCGCCGTCACCGCCCGTCGCGGCCAGGGGGCCACGGCGGCGTGGTTCAGGTAGCAGAGGTCTGGCAAGAGGTCGAATTCAGGGTGCATGAAGGGCTCCGGTCAGGGGGGCGCGGGTTTGCCGCTAGTTTACCCTGCATCCGGGGCCTCGTCGGGAGTGCGGAAGAGGATTCAGGGTGCGCTGGCCGATTGAGTGCGGCAACCCCAAGTACGCCGCCGCCCTCTCCGCCCTGTCCGTGGTAAGCTCCTCGCGCATGGCCATACGCTCCAAACACCAAACCCCTGTCGTGGCGGCCCCGGGCTCTTCCGCCCCGGTGGAGGCTAGCCCCGCGGCTGTGCGGGTGGTGATCCGTCGCCGCCCCATGCCGGCGGCCTCGGTCCTCATGCCTCACAACCTGTCACCCTTGCTGCGCCGTATCTATCTGGCGCGCGGGGTGCGGGATGAATCCGGCTGTCAGCTCCCCCTGGGCGCCCTGCATCCGTCCGGGTCCCTGCTCGACATCGGCCGGGCGGCGGAACGGCTGGCCACCTGGGTGACGGGCGGGGGCTCCATTCTGGTAGTGGGCGACTATGACGCCGACGGCGCCACCGGTAGCGCCCTGGCGGTGCGTGGCCTGCGCGCCATGGGCGCGGAGCGGGTCTCCTACCTGGTGCCGAGCCGCTTTGCCTATGGCTATGGCCTGAGCCCGGCGGTGGTGGACGCGGCATTGGAATGGCGGCCCGACCTCATTTTGACCGTCGATAATGGCATCGCCGCCGTCGCGGGCGTGGCCCGGGCCAACGAACTGGGCATCCAGGTCATCGTCACCGACCACCATCTGGCGGGGGAGGTCCTGCCGGAGGCGGCGGCCATCGTCAACCCTAACCAGCCGGGAGACCCCTTTCCCAGCAAGCACCTGGCCGGGGTCGGCGTGGTCTTCTACCTGCTCGCCGCCCTGCGGGCCCGGCTGCGCGATCTGGGCTGGTTCGGGCCCGACCGCTTGGCCCCCAGGCTGGCGGACCTCCTGGATCTGGTGGCCCTGGGTACGGTGGCGGATGTCGTCTCCCTCGATCAGAACAACCGTATCCTGGTGGAACGAGGCCTGCGCCGCATCCGCGCGGGCACTGGCAACCCGGGGGTGCGGGCCCTGTTGACGGTGGCCGGCTGTGACCCGAACCGGGCCGTGGCTCGGGACCTGGGCTTCCTGGCGGCGCCCCGCCTCAATGCCGCTGGCCGGCTGGTGGACATGGCCCTGGGCGTCGAATGCCTGCTGACGGACGACCCGGCCGAGGCCGCCACCATGGCGCGGGAGTTGGACGATCTCAACCAGCGCCGGCGGGAGATCGAAAATGGCATGAAGCTCGAGGCCGATGCGGCTCTGGCGGCCTTGAATCTGGAATCCGGCGGGCTGCCCCCGGCGCTCTGTCTCTTCGATCCGGGCTGGCATCAGGGTGTCGTCGGCATTCTCGCCTCCCGCATCCGCGAGCGCTGGCAACGACCCGCCATCGCCTTCGCTCCCGGTGAGGATGGCCGGCTGCGCGGCTCCGCCCGCTCCGTCGAGGGCCTGCACATGCGCGACCTTATCGATGCCGTAGACAAACGCCAGCCGGGCCTGATCATGCGGTTTGGTGGTCACGCCATGGCCGCCGGCCTGACCCTGGAGGAGGCGGCCTTCCCGCCCTTCCGCGAGGCCTTTTGTCAGGCCGTGCGGGCCGAAATCGGCGATACCCCACCGGTGCGCGAGATCCTCTCCGACGGTGAACTGCCTCCCCAGGCCCTTGACCTGGCCACCGCCCAGACCCTGCGTCACGCGGGACCCTGGGGCAAGGGCTTCCCCGAGCCCCTCTTCGACGGGGTCTTCCAGGTCCTGAGCCGCAAGCAGGTTGGGGATGGGGAACACCTGCGCCTGCGCCTGCGCGCCGAGGGCGGTGTCGGCCTGGCTATCGACGGCATCGGTTTTCGGCTGGGCGATCGGATGGATGGCCCCGGCGACCGCGTTCGTCTCGCCTACCGCCTGGATGTCAACGAATTCCGGGGCGAATTCAAGCCCCAATTGATCCTGGAGCACCTGGAATGGATCGCGTGAAGCACGCCCACCCGCGGCAAGAGCACCCCGAGGCCCACGACGACGAGCCCCGCTACGATGGCCCGAGCAAGAGCCAGGTCAAGCGTGATCACCATGTCCTCCAGGATCTGGCGAAACGCCTCCTGTCCCTGTCCCGGCATGAGCTGGAACGTCTGGAACTAAGCGCCGCCACCTGGGTCGCCATTGAGGAGACGGCGCGCATCAAGGACATCCGCGTCCTGGGTCGCCACTACAAACGCATCGCCAACCTGTTGGCCCGGGACGACATGGCCGCCGTCACGGATCTGTTGCAGGGCCAGGAGCACCACCGACAAGAGGAGGCAAACCGTCTCCATCTACTGGAAGGCTGGCGGGAGCGCCTCATCGCGGCGGGGGATGAGGCTCTGGGCGAGTTGCTGGAGGGATGCCCCCAGGTGGATCGCCATCAACTGCGGACCCTGATTCGCGCCGCCCGCAAGGACCGCGAGCAAGGTAAACCCGAAGGCGATCGTCGCCTGTTCCGATTTCTGCGGGAGGCATTGGCTTGAGAAGGGGGGTTAGATGGAGAAGGGGGTCTGCCTCTCGACACTAAGCTATTCCTGACCTCCTGAGTTCAAGTCCCGGACTCATAAAGGCGCGCAATTTCCGCACGATACTGTTCGATCACCCGGTTGCGCCTGAATTTCAGGGTCGGTGTCATGAGCCCGTTATCGATGGTCCAGGGATCGAGCAGGAGCAGGACGCGGCGGATCTTGGCGTAGCCGGGAAAGTCGCCGAGGGCGTTCCGCACGCGTTTGAGCATGGCCTTGTGCAGCAGGGGGTTGGACAGGCTGTCCCTGGAATCCGGATCCAGGCCAAACTCCCGGGCGAGGGGCGGCCAGGCCTGCGCATCCAGGACGAGCAAGGCGGCCAGGAATGGCTGGCCCTCGCCGACAATCATGACCTGCTCAAAGAGGGGGTCCAGCCCGATCGCCATTTCCAGGTCCGCCGGCGACATCTTCTCGCCATTGGACAGGACCATAATGTCCTTAATGCGGCCGGTGATGTAAAGATGCTGGCCGGCGATGCGCGCCTGATCCCCGGTGCGCAGCCAGCCAGCGGCGTCCAGCACCGCGGCGGTGGCCTCGGGGTTATTCCAGTAGCCCAGCATGACGCCGGGACCCCTGACCTGCAGTTCGCTGTCGGCGCCCAGCCGGACCTCCATGCCCGGCAGAGGCACGCCGACACTCTCCAGATAATTGTTTTCAAGTGGGTTTACGGCAATGACCGGGCTCGTCTCCGTGAGTCCATAACCCTGGATAAGCGGGAGGCCCAGCCCGACGAGGAGGTGGGCGACCTCGAAAGGCAGGGGGGCGCCACCACTGACCGCGGCGCGCATCCGTCCCCCGAATTTGTCGAGCACGGGCTGGCTGAAGACGCGTCTCAGCAGCGGCCATAGCAGGAGCAGGGGGTGCCAGTGGCCGCGCCCCTGCCGGTGCTCGAAATCGCGCCAGCCAGCCGCGACGGTCAAGGCGAACAGGCGTCTGATGAGGGCCGGGCGGTGGCTTAGCTGAGCGCCGATACGGGCGTGAACCCGTTCGAATACCCGGGGCACGGCAATGATGACGCTGGGGGCGATGGCCTGCATGTCCTCGCCCAACTGTGACACCGAGCGGGCATAGGCTACGGTACTCCCTGCGATCATCGGCAGAATATAGCTGCCGGTGCGCTCCAGCATGTGCGACAGAGGCAGGAAGGACAGGAAGACGTCTTCCTCATAGACCTTGACCAGGGCGAGAATGGCCTGGGCATTGCCGAGGATATTACGGTGGCTCAGCATGACCCCCTTGGACCGCCCCGTGGTTCCGGAGGTATAAACGATACTGGCCAGGCCCTGGGGGTCCGCGGGACGCCATGGCCCGTCAGGGCCGCTCCCGGGCAGCCAGTCGGGAACCCTGGCGAGGCGCGGGTCCTCTGCCGCGAGTTGCCGAGACTCCTCGCTGCCATCCAGCAGCAAGACTCGCCCCGGTGTCCTGGCGGTGCCGATCATGGGTGCCAGTCGCTTCCAGCGGTTGGCATCCTGCATGAGCAGGAGTTTGACGCCGGCGTCCCGCAGGATCTCGGCGGCGTTGTCGGCCCGGTCGTCGGTGTAGAGGGGCACCGTGACCAGGCCCAGGGACAGGGCGGCCTGGTCAAAGATCACCCATTCAGGGCAGTTGCGCAATTGCAGGGCGACGCGATCGCCGGGCTGCAACCCCTCACCCCCGAGGGCCTGTCGCCACCGCGCCACCTCCTGCCCCATCTCGGCCCAGGTCATGTGCCGCCAGCCGTCCTGGGCGCGATCGAACCAGCGGTAGGCGACGCCCAAGGGTGAGCGCTGGACCCGCTCCCGGAAGACGCTGTCCAGGGTCGCCCGGTCATCGACGGGAATCGGATCCAGTGACAAAGTTTTCATTGGGATAACCTCCGGGGGTGCGGTACCAGGTCGTGATAGGGTGCCATCAGGTAGCAGAGGCAATCCTGGCGAATAATGGTTTCGTCCCGGGTGAGCATGGTGGGCATGGTGGCCCGGGATAGGCGTAATTCGCCGTCCTCGATATGGAAATAGCGCGCCGTCACATCGCCCCCCCCGGCATCACGCACCCGGAGGGGAATCTCCCGGCGCTGGGTCATCACCCGTCCAAAGCTCGTGCCGGGGGCGAGTTCGCAAAAGTTCAAGCCTTCCAAATCCGGCGCCAGGATGAGATCGGCTTGCCCTGGCTCATGGGTGAAGCTGTGGTCATCCCGCACCTGGACCTGGGCGACGGTGTGGTAGAGGTCGATATCCTGGGGGACGACCGGGTGCCCGGGCAGGTCGGAGAGGTGCAGGCAGGCATCAATGTATTCCCGGGCGTGGCTTACCCCGTGTTTGTCACCCACCTTGCCGCACTCCAGGGTTACCGCTGGGCAGAGGGTGCCCAAGGCGGTGGCCTGGACGCCCTTGGTGTGGAGTATGTAAATCAGGGTCCGGCTGAAGAGGGCGGCCAGGTGCAAGGAGCGAGCGTCAAGCTGGGTGACGCAGCCGTAGTGGGGGTTGATGCCGGTGGTGTTGTGGAGGTCGATGCTGGCGAACAGGCCCCGGTCGCGCAGCCTGTCCACCACTCTTTGCATGAGATCGTGCTCCGGAGTGGGGTCCAGGTCACTGCCCGGCCAGACCCGGTTGTAGTCCGGCTGATGGGGCAGGTGGCGCAACCCCTGGGCGGCGGCCGCGACATTGCCGATAAAGAGGCTCAGGGCGCGGGGCAGCCGTGGCTCGCCCCACCGCTCCAGACGCTGGTGCAGGAGGGCGCGGAGGGCATCCCAGCCGCTGGTTTCGTTACCATGCAGCAAGACCGATATAAAGAGGGCCGGCTGGCGCTTCCCCGGGAGATGGATGAGGGTTGGCCCCCCCAGGTAGGCCTCCAGGCCACGGCTGTCCTGGTCCAGGAGGCCTTCCGGCAGTTCATAACGTTCTGTAAGCATGATGGGGCATAACGCCGATTGAATTGAACAAGCTACAGGGTCCAGTCGTGGACGGGTAGGCCGCTTTGCTGGCGCTCCAGATAGGCGCCCACGAGGGCGGTCATATCCGGTCCATGGCGGGCGATGTAGGCCCGTTGCCACTCCGCCCCCGTCTGGCCGGTCCGGACACGGCCCTCCAGGATGCCGAGCCAGAGGGCTATTTCCTCGGGTTCGAACCCGAGATGCCGAAGGCCCCAGCGGGCCCGTGGCAGCAGGTCGCTGGCGATAATCTCGCGGGCCGTGGCGACCCGGCCACCCAACCACTGGAGCCGGGCCTCAAGTCCCAGTTGCGCGGCCCGATAGAAATTGGCGCGGGCCACCGGGCAGGGCAGGGACGCTTCCGGGGGTTGGGGCTCCTGGAGCAGGGACTGGATGACGCCGAAATAGAGGGCGGCGTTGGCGACGACATCTAGGATCGTCGGTCCCGCCGACAAGGGCCGGTGCTCGATGCGCAGATGGGGGGTGCCGTCCGGGTCGAAACCCACCACGGGGCGATTCCAGCGCCAGATAGAGCCATTGTGTAGCCGCAGATGCGCCAGGCTTTCGACCGGTTCATCAAGGAGTTCGGGCAGGTAAACGGGAAAGTCACGGAGGTTGGCCTGAAAACACTCCAGCACCGAGCCTTGGGCATAACGATGGCCGAAAGAGGTGCGGTCCGAGCGACTTGACCAGGTCACCGAGGTGGTCTGCTCATAAACCGGGATCCGGGTCTCCCGCCAGAGGTCCAGGCCGAAGAGATAGGGTGAATTGGCGCTCACCGCCACCAGGGGGGCGGAGATGATTTTAGAGAGGTTATAGACCCGCGCGGACTCCGCCGGCGAGATCTTGAGGTGGATTTGAAAGGAGGTCGTGGTGGCCGTGGCCATGACGTCCTGGCGGGTGATCTCCAGGCGGTCCTGGCCCTGAATCCGGAGTTGCAGCGGCTGGCCCTGATGCTGGGCGATGATCTGGGCATTGAGAATGGGGAAGCGGTTGGAGGGCGTCATATTGGCCAGGACCAGATCCGCCTCGCGCAGGGTCGGGAGGATGCCGATCATCACCAGGCGCGCCCCCAGGCCGGTGCCGACGGCCTGGGCCCCCGCCCAGGTGGTCGCCAACTCCTCGGCCATCCGGCTGAGGGACCGCCCCTGGAGCGCCTGAGGCTGGCCATTGATCTCCAGGTTGAAGGTGGCCACCTCGTGAATGACCTGGGGGTTGCCGAGACGCGCCAGCAGCTCCCCGGCGCAGGGCCGTGGCCGCAGGTCCGGACCCACCAGCCAGCCTTCCAGCTCGTAGCCCCCCGTCTTGGGGCCGGAGGCCAGGACGCCCTCGGCTACCCAGGTCGCCAGCAGCTCTGTCTCCGCCCGCAGGCGCGCCCGGAACTCCACCAGGTCGGCGGGGGTGAAATGAGACGTCCCGATTTCCTGACTCATGGTCGCCAGTGATGCCTCAGGCCGGCGTCCAGGGCCATCAACCGCTCGGGTGTGCCGATGTCGAGCCAGATGCCCGCATGATGTTCGCCCGTCACCCGCGAGCGGTTCATGGCGGCGCGCAGCAGGGGCGCCAGGGGGAAGGCCCCCGGTTGGCAGTCCCGAAAGAGGTCGGGGTGATACAGGCCGATGCCGCTGAAGGTCAGGCGTGGCTCCCCCTGAATCTGGACCAGGCCGTCGGCGAGGACGAAGTCACCCAAGGGGTGGTGGACTGGGTTGTCCACCAGCACCAGATGCGCGAGCTTGCCGGCCACCAGTCGTGGGCGGGCGAAATCCAGATCGGTCCAAATATCGCCATTGATGACCAGAAAGGGGTCGGGCCCCAGATAGGGCAGGGCGCGAAAGATGCCGCCACCCGTCTCCAGGGCCGGGGCTTCGGGGGAATACTGGATGCTGACACCCCAGCGGGCGCCATCGCCCAGGGCGGCGGTGAGCTGCTCCCCCAAATGGCCATGGTTGATGACCAGCTCGCGAAAACCGGCGGCGGCCAGCCGTTCGATATGGTGAAGGATCAGCGGCTTGCCGCCGGCCTCCAGTAAGGGTTTGGGCACCCGGTCCGTCAGGGGCCGCATGCGCTCGCCGCGACCGGCGGCCAGGATCATCGCTTTCATCGGATTGGCGACATCGGATTGGGTAGGGATAAAGAAGGGCGCGGGGCAGGCCGTCCCCCGCTGGCTGACCCGAATTGTAGCGCGCTTCAGGCGAGAATCAGAAAGATACCGGCGACTATGAGACCGCCGGGGGTCAGGCCGAGGCGCCGTGGGCGGCCGGCTCGCTGGTCAGGGTCTCTCGCCAAGGCGGCATCGCCCTGCGCAATAAGTCCGGGTTGGCGCCCGGGAGATGGACGTTCTCGCTCAGGGTCCGCCGCCAGTATTTGGCGCCGGGCTGGCCTTGGAAGAGGTCGAGGATATGGCGCGTCATGGCCTGGAGCGGGACCCCCAACCGCATTTCGCGCTCCACATAGGGCATGAAGGCCTCCATCACCTGGTGGCGATCCGGGATGGGGTGGTGATCGCCGAAGAGGTCCCGGTCCGCGGTCGCCAGCAACCAGGGATTCTGATAAACACCGCGCCCGATCATGACCCCATCGATGGGGTCCAGCAGGTCCCGGGCCTGGTCCAGGTCGCGGATGCCGCCGTTGATGACCATGGGTAGGCTGGGAAAATCCGCCTTGAGCTGGCGCACCCAGTCATAGCGCAGGGGTGGCACCTCGCGATTTTCCTTGGGGCTCAAACCCTGGAGCCAGGCCTTACGGGCGTGGACGATCAGGGCATCGACCCCGGCCGCCGCTAGGGCCGCCGTGAAGGCGTGCAGTTCCGGGTAACTGTCCCGGTCATCAATGCCGAGCCGGGTCTTGACCGTTACCGGCACCCGCACCGCCGCCTTCATGGCCGCCACGCAGTCCGCCACCAGGGCCGGTTCCGCCATCAGGCAGGCCCCGAAGCGCCCGTTCTGGACCCGGTCGGAGGGACAGCCGACGTTCATGTTGATTTCGTCATAACCCCAGTCCTCCCCCAGGCGCGCGCAGGCTGCCATCTGTTCGGGATCGCTGCCCCCCAGTTGCAGGGCCACCGGGTGCTCGACGGGATCGAAGTCCAGATGGCGGTGGCGATCCCCATGGACCAGGGCGCCGGTGGTCACCATCTCCGTGTAGAGGCGGACCTGGCGGCTGATCAAGCGGAGGAAGAACCGACAGCGGCGATCGGTCCAATCCAGCATCGGCGCCACGGACAGGCGCCACATCCCCGGATTCAAGGGGTTTCCCTCGCACGACATGCTGCCGTCTCCTTTTTTCCACCGTTACTCTCGTGTCAGGGCATGATGGCTGTCGCGACCCACCTCATGGCCCCGCTGTTCGTTATACTTATCCGCCCATGCCCTGCCACTTTGCTCCAAGTCTTCATGGCCTTTGAATTCTCGACCGAATTTTTTCTCTCCTCGACCTGGTATCTGGTCCCGGACCTGCTGGGGATGTTGCTCCTATTGGCCTACCACCAGCGTCTGAATTGGGTCTACCGCAAGCATCCGGAGCGCACCTCCCGTGGCCGGGCCGACCGGCTGCGCCGGGCCTGGATCGAGGCGGTACGGGCCAGGAATGGCGATATCCTGGCCATCCAGACCTTGCGCAATTGGGTGATGACCGCCTCGGTCTTTGCCTCCACCACCATCATGATCGGGCTGGGTTTGGTCGCCGCCTCTTTCCAGGGGCTCAATATGGCCAATCTATCCAATGCCGTCAGTTTTCTCCCCATGGGCGGGGACCTGGCCCGGACCAAGCTCTTGATCCTGGCGACTCTCTTTTTCAGCGCCTTCCTGCGCTTCGTCATCGCCCTGCGCTTCTATAATCAGACGGGCTTTCTCATCAATCTGCCCTCGACCATCTTCAGCGGGGTGGCCGAGGACGAAATCGCCGAGACCCTCAATAACGCTGCTGGGCACTACAATCGTGGCAGCCGGATCTTCTTGCTGACCATCCCCTTCGTCCTCTGGCTGGTGGGGCCGGACTGGTTCCTCCTCGGCGTCATCATTACCCTCTTCTCGCTCCGCCGCTTTGATTACATCCACCGCGACCGAGATTGAGGCCGGCCCCGCTAAAAACCAAGGGCGCCCGCAGGCGCCCTTGGTGGCCGGTCAGGAACCGTAAGCCCCTTATTTAGCTTTTGGCTGGGCCTCGGGCTGAGCCTCTACCGGTGTTTGCTTGATGAGTTCGGGGTTGAGGTCAACCTTAGCCTTTTCCTGCAGTTCGCCAATGTACTTGGTCAGGCCTTCGCGCTGGAGGGCGGCGACGATCTCGGGCTTGACGCTCTCCAGGGTGGGGGGCTCCATCTTGCGGGTCTCTTCCAGCAGGATGACGTGCCAACCGAACTGGGTCTGGACCGGCGTCTTGGTATAGGCGCCGGGCTTCATGGTGACGATCACCTCGGAGAAGGCCGGCACCATCTGGTTGGCGTCAAACCAGCCCAGATCGCCGCCATTCTTGCCGGTGGGACCATCGGAATGGGCCTTGGCCAGCTCCTCGAATTTCTTGCCGCCGTCCAGTTCCTTGATGACCTTCTTGGCCTCATCCTCTTCCTTCACCAGGATATGACGCGCCTTGTATTCCAGGCGATCCATCTTGGCGACCTGCTCGTCGTAGATCTTTTTGATGTCCGCATCGGAGGGGTGAATGGTCGAGGCGGTTTGCTCCAGGACCAGGCGGGACAGGAGCTGCATCTTTTGCAGTTCCAGGGCATAGCCCAGCTCGGGATTGTTCTCCAGGCCCCGGGCCTTGGCATCCTGGGCCGTGACGATGATATTCACGAACTCGTTGAAGGCCAGGTTCTGGAACTCGGGGGTATTTTCGGCCTTGGACGCGCGCAGGCGCTCGGCATAGAAGAGGCGGAAGAGGCCGAGGGAGAATTGCTGGCCGTTGACGGTGGCGATGGTGGTGTCACTGGGCGGCTCGGCCTGGGCCGCGGCGGCCTCTTGGGCGGGGGCGGCGGGCACCTTGACTTCTTCGGCGGCAAAGACTTGGGTGGTCAGCAGGGCGGACAGGCAGGCAATGTGCAGCAGGCGCTTGTTCATGCGATTTTTCTAACTCCTAGAGGTGATGATGAAGGGTGACTAAATCCGATTCAGGTCGGGAATACCTTACGGAAGGGTTTGACCTGGACCGCCCCATAAATGCCCGCCAGGGCATAGGGGTCGTCCGCCGCCCAGGCTTGGGCGGTTTCAAGGTCGGAAAATTCAGCAACGATCAGGGACCCGCTGAAGCCGGCCTCGCCGGGGTCCTCGCAGTCGATGGCGGGGTGGGGCCCGGCCAGGATCAGGCGGCCCTGGTCCTGGAGGGCGCGCAGCCGCTCCAGGTGGGCTGGACGAGCGGTCAGGCGTGCCGGCAGGCTGCCGGGCTTATCGGTGGCGATAATGGCGTAGAGCATGGGATCAGGCCTCGGGGACTTCCGCTGGTTGACGGATATGGCGTGCCAGGTAGATGCCCTGTGCAATGACAAAGGCGACTGTCATGCCCAACATGCCAAAGAGTTTGAAGTTCACCCAGGTATCTTCCCGCGCCTGGGCGTCCTGACACTGGGCGAGCAGGCTGCCCTGGAACTGAAACTGGTCCGCGCAGGTGGCCAGGTTGATGTCTGTCAAGCCGGCGGCGGCCATCAGGGCCTGCTGGGCCACGTAAAACCCGCTGTAGTCATAGACCACATAGAGGTTAGCCGCGCCGGAGAGAAAGAAGAAGATCACCCAGAGCAGGTTCAGGCGGGGCCAGATCGCCGCCGGCAGCTCGATGGCGTGAGACATCATGCGCTCGATTACCGTCTTGCCACCGATGAAGTGGTTGCCAAGGAAGACCGCCGCGAACAGCCAGTTGACCAGGGTCGGTTTCCACATGACGAAAATGGGGTCGTGGAGGGCCAGGGTCATGCCGCCAAAGACCGCCAGCAGGGCCAGGGTCGCCAGATGCATCTTTTCGACCTTGCGGTGTCGCCACCAGGCCCAGCCAACCTGGAGGGCGGCGGCAGCGATGGCCACGCCCGTGGCGACATAGATGCCCGCCAGCTTGTAGGCGATGAAGAAAAGGAGGATAGGGAAGAAGTCGATCAGTAATTTCATGTTTTGGCTATTGTTTGGGTACCCGTGGAGGTGGGTTCGCGACGGCGGCCGTCCTGGTGGTAGTCCCTGGGGGCAAGTCGGAGCCATCAAGCTATCCTTCGATAGGAGAGGATATCCCTTGGTTCCTGGGTCCAACGAAAAAATTCCCGATATCCCTGCTTGGAACCCTCCTTGAGGTGATTATCTCGCGAATAGTTTACCAGCCGTAGGGGCTTGAGTCTTCAGGCATGGCTTTCGGGGGGCGTCCAAGCGCATCGCGGAGTAGCTGAAAATTAGAGTAACATTCGGACATGGGCAGCCTTTATGACCTCCACACTCACTCCACCGCCTCCGACGGCACCCTGACGCCAACGGAGTTGGTGGCCCGCGCGGCCCAGGTAGGTATCCAGGTGCTGGCCCTGACCGATCACGATACCCTCAACGGCATCGCCGAGGCCCAGGCCGCCGCCGCTGAACGGGGTCTGACCCTGATCCCTGGTGTCGAGATTTCGGTCACCTGGAGCGGGCGCACTCTTCACATTCTGGGGCTGGGGCTGGACCCGACGGCTCCCGCCTTGAATGCCGGCCTGCTAGGGGTGCGCGAATATCGCGACTGGCGGGCCAGGGAGATCGGCCTGCGGCTGGCGGCCACAGGCATCGAGGGAGCCTATGCGGGGGCGCTGGCCTTGGCCGCCGATGAACGTTTTGTCGGTCGCACCCATTTTGCCCGCTTTCTGGTCCAGCAGGGTTACGCCGCCACGGTGCGCGAGGTCTTCAAACGCTACCTGGTCCAGGGCACCCAGGAGTTCCCGGCAGATAATATTATCCGGCACCCGGATACCGATAGTCTTGCGGC
>JBASIS010000139.1:0-43601 GCA_049654905.1 Chromatiaceae bacterium | reverse complement strand
GCTCAATGTAATGGGTGGCAATGAGGGTGAAGGCCCGATTCCGCGGCGCCAGCTCGACCCCGCAGGCCCAGGCCAGGGACAGGCCGTCGAAGGTGCTGGTGCCCCGGCCGATCTCGTCCATGAGCACCAGGCTGTGGTCGGTGGCGTTGTGGAGAATGAGGGCCGTCTCCTCCATCTCCACCATAAAGGTCGAACGTCCGCCCCCCAGGTCATCCGAGGCCCCAATGCGCGAGAAGATGCGGTCCACCGGCCCCAGCCGGACGGCGGCGGCGGGGACGTAGCTGCCCGCCAGGGCCATGAGGATGATGAGGGCGGTCTGGCGCATGTAGGTGGATTTGCCACCCATGTTGGGGCCGGTGACCACCAGCATGCGCCGCTCCGGGTCGAAGCGGACATCGTTGGCCACGAAGGGGCGGTCGATGACCGCCTCCACCACCGGGTGGCGGCCGGCGCGGATGTCGATGGCGGGCTCCTCGGTCAACTCCGGCCGGCACCAGTCCAGGGTGCGGGCCCGCTCCGCTAGATTCGCCAGCACGTCCAGGGTGGCGAGGGCGGTGGCGGTCGTTTGCAGGGGGCTTAACCCGGCCCGCAGCCGTTCCAGCAGTTCCTCGTAGAGGGCCTTCTCCCGCGCCAGGGACCGCTCCCGGGCGGACAGCACCTGATCCTCGAAGCGCTTGAGTTCCGGCGTGACATAGCGCTCCGCGCCCTTGAGGGTCTGGCGGCGCACATAGTCCGCCGGCACCTGATCCGCCTGACTGCGGCTGACCTCGATGGCGTAGCCGTGGACCCGGTTGTAGGTGACCCGCAGATTGGCCAGGCCGGAGCGCTCGCGCTCCCGGGCCTCAAGTTCCAGCAGAAAGCGATCGGCGTTGGTGGAGAGATCGCGCAGTTCGTCCAGCTCGGGGTCATAGCCACCCGCCAGGACGCCGCCGTCGCGGATCAGGGCCGGCGGGTGCTCGATCAGGGCCCGCCGCAGCAGATCCACCACCTGGGGATGGCGGCCGGCCTCCCGAGCCAGATCCTGGAGCAGCGGCGTCTCCCGCGGCGCCAGCAGGGTCTGGAGGGCGGGCAGGCGGGCCAGGGAGTCACGCAGCACCGCCAGGTCCCGGGGTCGGGCACTGCCCAGGGCGACCCGGGCCAGGATGCGCTCCAGGTCGCCCATGCCGGCCAGTTCCTCCCGGAGTGGCCGCTCGCCGTCGGCCTCCAACAACTCGGCAATGGCGGCATGGCGCTGGCGCACCAACCCGATGTCGCGCAGGGGCCGCGCCAGCCAGCGCATTAGCAGCCGGCTGCCCATGGCCGTCACCGTTTGGTCCATGACCCCCGCCAGGCAAGCCTCCGCGCGCTCCGCGAGGCTGCGCTCGATCTCCAGATTGCGCCGGGTGGCGGCGTCCAGGATCACCGCCTCGTCGCGGCTCTCCGTCGTCAGGCCCTGGATATGGGGGAGGGCGGCGCGTTGGGTATCCTTGACGTACTGGAGTAGGCAGCCGGCGGCCCCCACTGCCAGGGGCAAGGCGGCGCAGCCAAAGGCCGTGAGGTTGCGGCTGCCGAACTGGGCGCATAGCAGGCGCTCGCCGCTATCGTGATCGAAGTGCCAGGCCGGCCGGCGGCTGATGCCGCGGGCCAGGCCCAGGGCGGCGGGCAGGCGGCTGTCCTCGTCGAACAGTATCTCCGCCGGGGCCAGGCGGCTTAGCTCGCCGCGCAGGGCCTCGGCGCCCGTCACCTCCATGACGGCGAAGCGGCCGCTGGAGACCTCGATCCAGGCCAGGCCGTAAATGACGCCTTTTTGCCCCTCCCGGCTCGCGGCTCTAGGGCGGTCGTTTGTTCCCGCCCCGGGGCCGACCCCCTCCGCCACCGCCGCCAGCAGGTTTTCCCGCCGCTCCTCCAGCAGGGCCTCGTCGCTCAGGGTGCCGGGGGTGACAATACGCGCCACCCGCCGTTCCAATGGGCCCTTGGCCTTGGCGGGGTCGCCCATCTGTTCGCAGAGGGCCACGGCGACCCCCTGGCGTACCAGTTTGGCCAGATAGCCCTCCACCGCGTGATAGGGCACCCCCGCCATGGGGATGGGTGCCCCCCCGGAATGGCCGCGCTTGGTCAAGGTAATATCCAGCAGTCGCGCCGCCCGCTCCGCGTCTTCGAAGAAGAGTTCGTAGAAGTCGCCCATGCGGTAAAAGAGCAGCTTGTCCGGGTGCTCCGCCTTGATGCGCAAATACTGCTGCATCACCGGGGTATGCTTGGGAACAGCGGGGTCTGTGGCTGGGTCCAGGGCGATGTCGGGGGCTGGAGCGGATTTTTTTATCGGCAAGGGGGATAAACCGGAAGGATGTTGGCCAAAGAGGGGCGCCGCCAGCGGCTGCGCGCTAGGCCTATTGAAACACAGTGTGACGATCCGCGTGGGTATCTGGGCATCTGAGGACGGGGTCGGGAGGCGAACCCCGGCCCGCGAGCGGCCAAATGGCGGGCAAAAAAAAGCGCGACGGGGAAGTCGCGCTTAAAGTTTTTTACCACCAAAGGAGGATGGAGGAGTGCCTGAACCACCATAAAGCGCTTCAGAACATCAACAGTTTCTTATATAGCGATGGGCATGTCAAGCTGGATTTTGTTATCAGGGGTTCATTAAGGCCAGCAGGGAGCCCTGGCGGCGGGGAAGGCCACCGACAGGGACTGCCGCCAACGATTCCCAAGGGCCTGCCTTGCCCGTTAGGATGGCCGGGTTTGCTCCTTGATCAGCCCGCGCCGCCATGAACGAGCCCGAAATTTACAGCCTCCTGGTCGTGATCGGCCATCTGACCATCCAGGTCGCCCTGGTCCTGCGGGCCCTGATGCGGCCCCATCGGGAACCGGCCTCGCGTATCGCCTGGGTCCTGGTCATCCTGGTTTTCCCGGTCCTGGGCATCCTGGCCTACCTCTTCCTGGGAGAGACCAGTATCGGTCGGCGGCGGGCGGAACGGCTGCGCCAGACTCTGGCGCGCTTGCCGAATCCCGAGACGGTCCCCATCCCGCCCGGCGGCGCGGCCGGGGCAGCCGAACCGGTCGCCCCGGCGCGCTACCAGCACCTGTTCGACCTTGGCCAGTCCATTACCGGCTTTGCCCCCTGTCGCGGCAACCAGGGGCATCTGGCGGCGGATTCCGACAGCGCAATTAAGGACCTGGTGGCGGACATCGATGCCGCCCGCCAGCAGGTGCATCTGCTGTTTTATATCTGGCTGCCGGACAGCAATGGCACCCGGGTGGCCGAGGCCCTGATGCGGGCCGCCGGGCGTGGCGTCATCTGCCGGGCGATGGCGGACGACCTGGGCTCGCGCCTGCTGATTCGCTCACCCCTCTGGACCCGAATGGCGGCGGCGGGGGTGGGTCTCGGCCGCGCCTTGCCCACCGGCAACCCCTGGCTGGGCTCCCTGCTGGGTCCCCTGCGGGGGCGGGTGGATCTGCGCAATCACCGCAAGCTGGCCATCATCGATAACCGCATCACCTGGTGTGGCAGCCAGAATTGCGCCGATCCCGCCTTCCTCGTCAAGGCCAAATACGGGCCCTGGGTGGACATCCTGGCGCGCTTCGAGGGCCCCATCGCCCGGCAGAATCAGTGGCTCTTTGTGAGTGACTGGATGGCGAACCAGGCCGGCGAGGACTTGAGCGATCTGCTCCGCGAGCCCTGGCCCGCGTCCGACATCGGCTTGGTCGCCCAGGCCATGGGCACGGGTCCCACGGTCCGCAATGCCGCCATGCCCGAGCTGTTCGCGACCTTGATGTTTGCCGCGCGCCGGGACCTGACCATCACGACACCCTACTATGTCCCTAACGAATCCATGCAGGCCGCCCTCTGTGCCTGCGCCCGCCGGGGGGTTAAGACGCGGATCGTCCTCCCCGCCCGCAACGATTCCTGGGTCGTGGCCGCCGCCAGCCGCAGCTATTACGCCGATTTGCTGGAGGCCGGGGTCGAGATTTACGAGTTCCTGGGCGGTCTGCTGCACGCCAAGACCATCACCCTCGATGGCGAGATCGCCCTCATCGGCTCCGCCAACATGGACCGTCGTAGCTTTGATCTCAACTATGAAAACAATGTCCTGATCCGGGACGAGGCCCTGACGGCGGCGATTCGCCAGCGCCAGGAGCACTATATCGCCCAGACCCAGCCCATCACTCAGGAGCGGGTCGCGGCCTGGCCCTGGTGGCGTCAGCTCTGGAACAACACCATCGCTACGCTGGGTCCCGTCCTCTAGGCCTGGCCGGGACCGCCTGCCTGGAGCCGTTTGATGAAGACCTTGGAATTGCGCTGATAGTTGTAGAGGACCTGCTTGGCCATGGGCAGGTCCGTTAGGCGGGCGGGTTCGAAGCCGCGCTCCCGAAACCAGTGGGCGGTCTGGGTGGTGAGGACAAAGAGGCGGCTGATGCCGCGCTGGCGGGCCAGGTCCTCCATGCGCTCCAGGAGCAGGGCACCCCGGCCGCGATTACGGTATTCCGGGTTGACGGCCAGGCAGGCGAGTTCGGCCATGCCCTCCGCCGGGAAGCCGTAGAAGGCGGCGCAGGCGCTGGCCATGCCATCGCGCTCCATTAGGAAGAAGCGGTCGATCTCCGTCTCCAGGCGCTCGCGGGAGCGGCGCACCAGGGCGCCGGATTCCTCCAGGGGCCGCAGCAATTCCAGGATGCCGGCGACGTCGTCGATACGGGCCGGGCGCAGTTCCTCGAAAGGGAGGTCGGTGATCAGGGTGCCCACGCCATCGCGGGTGAAGAGTTCGCGGAGGAGGGCGCCATCCAGGCGGCGCGGGACGAGATGGACACGTTTGACCCCCTGGATGCAGGCATCGGCGCCGGCGCGCAGGGCCTGGGCCAGATCTCCCGCGAGGCGGGTATCGGTCTCCAGCAACCCCGCCACCTCCCGGCTGAGGATATTGGAGACGAGCTGGCCGTTGGTATCGGTCAGCCCATCATCCTCTTCCAGTAGAAAGATCAGCTTATCGGCCTGCAGGGCAATGGCCGCCGAGCGGGCCACGTCCGCCGAGCTGAGGTTGAAAACCTCCCCGGTGGGGGAATAGCCGATGGGCGGCATCAGGGCCACGGCACCGTCGTCAAGCCGCTGCTGGAGGGCGTCGCGGTCGATGCGACGCACCACCCCGGTGTGCAGATAATCGACCCCGTCCAGGACCCCCAGGGGTTTGGCGGTAACGAAGTTGCCGGAGGCGACGGGGATGCGCACCCCGGCCATGGGGGAATTGGCCAGACCCTGGGAGAAGAGGGCCTCGATCTCCACCCGCAGGCTGCCCGCGGCCTCCTTGACACAGGCCAGGGCCTCGGCGTCGGTGACGCGCAGGCCCTTGACATAGCGAAAGCCGGCGCCGCGCCGGGCCAGGCTGGCCTGGATCTGGGGGCGGGCGCCGTGGACTAGGACCAGGCGGATACCCAGGCCATGGAGGCTGGCCAGGTCATGGATCAGGTCGCGAAAACCCTTGTCGGCCACCGCCTCGCCCCCGAAGGCGATGACGAAGGTGCGCCCGCGATGGGCGTGGACGTAGGGGGTGGCGTGGCGGAACCAGCGCACGAAGCCATCGGCGGCGGGCTCCGCGTTTGGACCCCGGGGCGGTGAACTTTGGGGGGTGGGAGTGGTCATTCGATGCCCAGCTTGGCCAAACGATAGCGGAGCGCCCGCAGACTCATCCCGAGCTGCCGGGCGGCGGCGGTGCGGTTCCAGTGGTTGTCCTCCAGGGCACGCTGGATGGCCTGCCGCTGGATCTGGCCCAGGGAGTCTTCCAGGGAGACCTCGGCTACCCGCGACTCCTGGGGGTCGCGGCCGACCGGGGCGAGTGTCTCGGGGGCCAGGGGCTCGGGAAGATAGAGGTCCGTCGCTTCCAGGGTATCGCCATCGGCCAGGGCCAGGGCACGCTCCAGCACATTCTCCAGTTCTCGGACATTGCCGGGGAAGGCATAACGCGCGAGGGCGGCGAGGGCCGTTGCCGTCAATCGCGGCGCCGCGAACCCGTTCTGGCAAGCGATACGGGCGAGGAAGTATTCCGCCAGCAGGGGAATGTCCCCCGTGCGCTCGCGCAGGGGCGGCAGGTGCAGCTCGATGACGTTGATGCGGTAGAAGAGGTCCTGGCGGAAGCGGCTGCTGGCCACCTCGGCCGCCAGGTCGCGGTGGGTGGCGCTGATCAGGCGCACATCGATGGGCACCTCCCGTTGCCCACCCACCGGTCGCGCCTTCTTTTCCTGGAGGACCCGCAGCAGCTTGACCTGGGCGGGCAGGGGCAGATCGGCCACCTCGTCGAGGAAGAGGGTGCCCCCATCCGCAGCCTTAAAGAGACCCGGGTTGTCGGCGATGGCGCCGGTGAAGGCGCCTTTGCGATGGCCGAAGAGTTCGCTTTCCACCAGGTCCGGGGGGATGGCGCCGCAGTTGACCGGCACGAAGGGGGCATGGGCGCGGGGCCCCAGCAGGTGGATCAGGCGCGCGGCCAGTTCCTTGCCCGTGCCACTCTCGCCGCTGACATAGACGGGGGCCTGGTTGCGCGCCAGTTTGGCGATCAGGCGGCGCAATTCGACCATGGCGGGGGATTCGCCCAGCAGCGCCGGGCGGTCCTGGGTGGTTCCCGGCTCGGCCAGGGTGGTGCGCAGCCGCAGAGCCGCCTCCACCAGCCGGCGCAGGACCGGCAGGTCCACCGGCTTGGAGACGAAATCGAAGGCCCCGGCCTTCATGGCCGCGACGGCGCTGTCCATGCTGCCATGGGCCGTGATCATGGCCACCGGCAGTTGCGGGAACTGGCTGGCGATCTGGCGCACCAGGTCAATGCCGTCGCCATCGGGCAGGCGCATGTCCGTCAGGCAGAGGTCGAAGGTCTCGGTCGCCAGGAAGCGCCGCGCCGCCGCCAGGTCCGGCGCCGCTCGGCAGTCGATTCCCATGCGCGACAGGGTGATGCGCAGAAGTTCCAGGATGTCCTCTTCGTCATCGACGACAAGGGCGCGGGCTGGGGTCATAAGGGGGTCAGGGGGCAATCACCGTGGAAATTACCCGCTATTATGGGGCCTTGCGGCCGCCTCTGACGAGAGGGAAGGCGTGGGTCGCCCCAGCCCCGGGGCCTGGACGTCGCCGGGGCATCAGGCCGCCGGAGGCAAACTCAGATGGAAGCTGTTGCCACCCCCCGGCATCGCCCGGTATTCCAGGGCGATGCCGTTGGTGGTGGCGAGTTCCAGGGCGATATAAAGACCGAGCCCCGTGCCGCTGGCGCTGGTAGTGAAGAAGGGGTTAAACATCTCCCGAGCGATCTCGGGGTCGATGGGCTCCCCCTCGTCGCGGATCTCGATGAAGGACCCCGACGAGGCCGGCAGCCGGCCGGCGCTCAGGAAGAGGCGCGCGGGCTTGCCGGCGGTCCGGGCGTGTTTGATGGCGTTATCGCAGAGATTGGCCAGAATTTGATGCAGGTGGCCGGTATTGACCCGGGCCAGCGTGGTATCCGTAGCGATATGGACTGGGAAGTCTTCGGTCGGCAACTGGCGTGACTCCAGCCATTCCGCGTGGAATTCCTGAAGCCAGAGGCCCAGATCCAGGGTCTGGAACTCGGGCGGGTGGCCCCGGGAAAGTTGCAGAACGCTCTGGACAATCCCGTCGATCCGGCCGCTGTTGCGCTGGATGATGGTCAGCAGGTGCTGGTCCTCCTCCCCGAGATCCGGTGATTCCGCCAGAAGTTGGCTGGCATGCTTGACCGCGCTCAGGGGGTTGCGGATGTTGTGGGCGATGCTGGCCGTCAGGCGCCCCAGGGCCGCCAGCTTGATCTGCTGGGCCTCCTGGAGCAGGGCGCGTTTGTCGCGTAGATACAGCATCAGGGCGCCCCGGGGGTCATGGCCTAGCCCGAGATAGCTGGCCTCGATGTCCCGCTCCCCAATCCGCACGGTGGCACCTGGGGCCAGCCCAGGGGCGGGAGGGTCGAGGTTCGCCTCCAGCCAGGCGGCCAGTTCCGGCGCGACCTTGGCCAGCGGCTGGCCCAGGGGGTCCGGGGCGCCCAAGAGTTCGGTGCTGGCCTGGTTGCCGAGCCGGATGCGCCGGGCCTCGTCGAGGACCAGCACCCCGGTGCTCATGCGCTGGATGATGAAGGCGTTGAGCTTGGAAAGATCGTCGATATCGACCTGGCGGCGGGCGGCGAGCCGCTCCACCGCCTGGATGCGCCGGTAGAGGACATGGGCCAGGAGGGCGACCATGAAGTAGGTGGCGCCCAAGAGGCCCGCCTGGGTGAAGCCATCCTTCGGTCCCAGACCGGAGAGTTGGGCATTGATCTGTACGGCCATGACGCCGGTGGTGGCGAAGGCGGCGAAGAGCAGGGAGAGTCGCCCCTCCATGAGCAGGGCGCCGGCGGCCACGGCAATGGCCATCGGCAGACCGAAGCTGCCTTCGACGCCGCCACTGTGGTGCATGAGGAGCGAGAAGGCCAGGATGTCGATAAAGACCCCAGTCTGGATCAGGGTCGCCTTTTCGCCCAGGCGCCAGCGGGTCAATATCAGGCCCAGCAGCGCCAGACCCAGATAGGTGAAGACGATGCTGATGGTCCAGGAGGTCTGGTAAAAGTCTCCGGTCAGTTGCTCCAGGGTGGGGACAAAGAGCAGGAGGCAGAGATCGAAGGCCAGAACCAGGCGAAAGAGGCCGAACCAGGTCATGGCCCGCCAGCTCGGATAGGCCTCGACCTCCGGGCCGGGGTGTGCCTGGGGCGAGTGGGAGGAGGCGAGGATGGTCATCTCGGATTCGCTTGTTGCACCGCGGCAATGAGGGTTGGTAATCCGCTGGGGATTGGTCGAAAATAGCTTGGGCCACTATGACGGCCTGCCGGTTCGGCCGCAAGGGTTACCACAATAGGGCAGGGCGGAGGACGCGGTCCCGGGGTAGCCGGGATGCCGCAATCCCGACCCAAGCCAACCACCAAAATCCAGGAACAGGGGCATTAGTCCATGAATTTACATGAATACCAGGCGAAGGGCCTGTTTGCGCGGCATGGCATCCCGGTGCCGCGCAGCCTGACGGTCGCCCTGGCCAGCGAGGCGGGGGCGGCCACCGATGAATTGGGTGGCGAGCGCTGGGTGGTCAAGGCCCAGGTCCACTCCGGGGCGCGCGGCAAGGCCGGCGGCGTGGTGCTGACCGACAGTCTCGAGCAGGTGGAACGGGAAACCGAGCGCCTTGTCGGCACCCGGCTCAAGACCCACCAGACGGGCCCCGAGGGTCTGCCCATCGGCCAGGTCCTGATCGAGACCCCCACCGACAGCGTGCGCGAGCTCTATCTCGGTGCCCTGGTGGATCGCGAGGCCAGGCGCGTGGTCATCATGGCCTCGGCGGACGGCGGCATGGATATCGAGGAGGTGGCGGCCAAGACCCCGGAGCGCATCCTGACTACCCATGTCCATCCGGCGGTGGGTCTCATGGGCTGGCAGAGCCGCAAGATCGGCTTTGGCCTGGGCCTGGAGCCGGATCAGGTCAAGGCCCTGGGCAAGGTGATGCAGGGTCTTTACCAACTCTTCATCGATTGCGATGCCAGCCTAGTGGAGATCAACCCCTTGGTTGTGACTCCGGCCGGCCATCTCATGGCCCTGGACGCCAAGCTCAATCTGGACGACAACGCCCTCTACCGGCATCCGGACCTAGTGGCGATGCGCGACATCAGCCAGGAAGATGCCCGCGAGGCCCTGGCCAAGGAGCATGACCTCAATTACATCAGCCTGGACGGCAACATCGGCTGCATGGTCAATGGCGCCGGCCTGGCCATGGCGACCATGGACTTGGTCCAGCTCCATGGCGGCTCGCCCGCCAACTTCCTGGACGTCGGCGGTGGCGCCACGGCGGCGCGGGTGGCCGAGGCCTTCAAGCTCATCCTCTCCGATGACAAAGTCCAGGCCGTACTGGTCAACATCTTCGGTGGCATCGTGCGCTGCGACCTGATCGCCGAAGGCATCATCCAGGCGGTGCGCGAGGTCCAGGTCAAGGTTCCCGTGGTGGTGCGCCTGGAAGGCACCAACGCCGAGCAGGGCCTGGCCCTCCTGGCGGCCAGCGATCTGGCCATCACCACCGCCGCCAGCCTGAGCGAGGCCGCCGACCAAGTCGTCGCCGCCGCCGGCGCCCAGCACTAAAGGGAGAAGCAGACATGAGCGTATTGGTTGACAAGCACACCCGTGTCATTTGCCAGGGCTTTACCGGCAAGCAGGGCACCTTCCACAGTGAACAGGCCATCGCCTACGGCACCCAGTTGGTGGGCGGTGTCACCCCGGGCAAGGGCGGCACCCAGCATCTCGACCGCCCCGTCTTTGACACGGTCCACGATGCCGTGCGCGAGACCGGGGCCAACGCCACCATGATCTATGTCCCGGCGGCCTTCGCCGCCGACGCTATCCTGGAGGCGGCGGACGCGGGCATCGGTGTCATCGTCTGCATTACCGAGGGCATCCCGGTCCTCGATATGCTTAAGGTCAAGGTCGCCCTGGCGGGAGGCGACAGCGTCCTGATCGGGCCCAACTGCCCCGGCATCATCACCCCCGGCGCCTGCAAGATCGGCATCATGCCCGGCAGTATTCACCAGCCGGGCCGCGTGGGCATCGTCTCCCGCTCCGGCACCTTGACCTACGAGGCAGTCTTCCAGACCACCAACGTCGGCCTGGGCCAGAGTACCTGTATTGGTATCGGCGGCGATCCCATCAACGGTATGGACTTCATTGCCTGCCTGGAGCGCTTTCAGGCCGACGACCAGACCGAGGGCGTCATCCTGGTCGGGGAGATCGGGGGTAGCGCCGAGGAGGCCGCCGCCGATTTCATCAAGGACCAGGTCACTAAGCCGGTAGTTGCCTACATTGCCGGCGTTACCGCCCCCTCCGGCAAGCGCATGGGCCATGCGGGCGCCATCATCACCGGGGGCAAGGGCACCGCCGCCGGCAAGTTCGCCGCCCTGGAGGCGGCGGGCGTCGCCATCGTCCGTTCGCCCGCCGCCATGGGGCAACGGATGGTGGAACTGCTGGCCTGATCCCGACCGGCGATCGCTCGCAGCCAATTCCGGGCCGCCTGATGCGAGTTGGTGCCTTGGCCAGGGAGGGCCAGGGATGCCTGGGGGTGGGGCGCCCTCATGGGTGAAACCTCGGGACCCTTGGGTAGCAGGGGGTGGACCTGGTCCTCGGGGATCGCCGTGGCTATCGACGCCTTCCCTTGGCTTGATTAAACTGACCGCCTCTCTGAACCCCTTGGATCATCCCCATGCGCCGAGTCGTCTTCAACCAGAAAGGGGGCGTGGGCAAGTCCACCATCGCCTGCAACCTGGCCGCCATCAGCGCGTCGCGGGGTCGGCGGACCCTCCTGGTCGATCTGGATCCGCAGGCCAACGCCTCCCATTACCTGCTGGGCGCGGCCCTGGAGGAACAGCAGAAAACCCTGGCCGGCTTCTTTGACGACATTCTGGCCTGCCGGGTGTTTGGCGCGAAACCCAGCGAGTATCGGATGCCGACCCGCTTCCCTAACCTGAGTGTCATGCCCGCCGATCCCCGCCTGGAAGAACAGCAGATCAAGCTGGAATCGCGCTACAAGATGTATAAGTTGCGCGAGGCGCTTGATACTCTCAAGGACGTGGACGAGATTTTTATTGATACCCCGCCGGCCTTGAACTTTTTCACCCGCTCGGCCCTGATTGCCGCTAATAACTGTCTGATTCCCTTCGACTGCGATGATTTTTCCCGCCGCGCCCTCTATGCCCTGATGGACAGCGTTCGCGAGGTCCAGGAGGATCACAATCGCAACCTGCGCATCGAGGGTATCGTGGTCAACCAGTTTCAGTCCCGCGCTAATCTGCCGGTACGGCTGGTCGAGGAATTACGCGCGGAGGGCCTGCCGGTCCTGGACGCCTTCCTGTCATCCTCGATCAGGATTCGTGAATCCCATTCCCAGTCCCTGCCGATGATCCATCTCGATCCCCGGCACAAGCTCAGCCGGGAATTCGAGGCCCTCTATGACCTGCTGACCAGTTGAACCCGGACGCATCCAGACCGATCGGTAACCTCATGAAATCCCAAATGCGCCTGATTATTGGTATCTCGGGCTCGTCCGGGGTCATCTATGGCATCCGCCTCCTGGAGACCCTGCGGGCCATGCCAGAGGTGGAAACCCACCTCATCATTAGCCAGGGCGCCAAATTGAACATAGCGCTGGAGACGAGTTGGAAGCCCAGAGAGGTGGAAGCCCTGGCGGACCGGGTCTATAGCGATGCGGACCTGGCCGCGCCCATCAGCAGCGGCTCCTTCCGCACCGGGGGCATGATCATTGCGCCCTGTTCCATCAAGACCCTGTCCGGGGTGGTCAATTGCTACGCCGATAACCTGGTGGCGCGCGCCGCGGACGTGGTCCTCAAGGAGGGCCGGCGCCTGGTCCTGGTCCCGCGCGAGTCGCCCCTGCATGTGGGACATACCCGGCTGCTGCACGCGGCGGCGACCATGGGCGCCATCATTTGCCCGCCCATGCCCGCCTTCTACAATGCGCCCAAAACCATTGACGACCTCATCGATCATACGGTCGGCCGTCTCCTCGACCTCTTCGATCTCGATAGCGGCCGGGTCCGGCGCTGGGAAGGGCCGACCGCCAGACTGGATGAGGATTCCGGCCTGTCCGGAATGGCGTAGAATTGTCCCTGGTACGCGGCGCGCGTCCGCGGGCCGCGCCCCCCAGTCCAGGAGAAGAAGTCCTGGGGTCGGCGGCGGCAACGAGCAGATCCTGGTCCCGAAGGGGCAGCCCATGAGTATAAGCCCGAGGAAAGGTGTGTCATGACGACCGAATCCAGGTCTCCCGCCGTCAGTCTTGACCGCCGCCGCGCCGGAGTCCTGCTCCACATCACCTCCTTGCCCGGGCCTGGACCTTGTGGCAGTCTCGGGGCCCAAGCCCGGGCCTTTATCGATTGGCTGGCCGCCTGCGGCATGAGCGTCTGGCAGATGTTGCCGGTGGGCCCGACCCTGAGTGACCGCTCGCCCTACCAGAACAGCTCGACCCACGCCGGCGACCCCCTGCTGATCGACCTGGAACCCCTGGTGGCCGCCGGCTGGCTCCCCGCACTGCCGGACGATGAGGGTATCGCCGCCAAGACCCTGGCTCTGGCGCAAGCCTGGAGGGGATTCCAGGCGCGGGCCACGGACGAGGAGCGCCAGGCCCTGGCGGCCTTCGCTCGGGAGAACGGCTATTGGTTGCCGGACTATGCGCTGTTTCGCGCCCTCGGCGAGGAGCGCCAGGCGGTCTGGTGGCAGTGGCCGGTCACCCTTCGGGATCGCAAATCCCAGGCCCTAAACCGGGCCCACACCCGGCTGGCGCCGCAGATCCAGGGGATTGTCTTCGAGCAGTTCCTCTTTTTCAGCCAGTGGCAAGGGTTGCGGGCCTACGCGGCGGCGCGGGGCATCAAGCTGTTTGGCGACATGCCCATCTTCGTCGCCCAAGACAGCGCCGAGGTCTGGGCGCACCCTCAGGACTTCGACCTCAATCCCGATGGCAGTCCCCGGGTTGTCGCCGGGGTACCCCCCGACTACTTCTCCGCCACGGGCCAACGCTGGGGTAATCCCCTCTATCGCTGGGAACGGATGGAGGCCGAGGGTTTCCGCTTCTGGCTGGATCGGGTCCGTACCCAGTTGCGCCTCTTCGACATGATTCGGATCGATCACTTTCGCGGCTTTGAGGCCTACTGGGAGATACCGGCGACGGAGGAGAACGCCATCCAGGGTCGGTGGGTGAAGGCCCTGGGCGACGAACTCTTCGAACGCTTGCACCAACGCCTTGGCAAGCTGCCCTTCATCGCCGAGGACTTGGGCTTCATTACCCCGGAGGTCGAGAATCTGCGCCGCAAGTATCGTTATCCCGGCATGAAGATCCTCCAGTTCGCCTTCTCCGGAGGGGCGGACAATCCCTATCTGCCCTTCCGCCACGATCGTGACTGCGTGGTCTATACCGGTACCCACGACAACGACACCAGTCTGGGCTGGTACCTGGCCCTGACCGCCGAGGATAGCGCCCGGGTGGATGAGTTTCTGGGGTACCCCACCGAGCCCATGCCCTGGCCCTTGATGCGCGCCGCGTTGGCCTCCCGGGCCTATCTGGCCATCTTGCCCATGCAGGACCTCCTAGGCTTGGATGGCGACCATCGTATGAATGTCCCCGGCACCGCCGAGGGCAACTGGACCTGGCGCTTCTCCTGGGACCAGATTCCCGCGGACCTGAGCGACAGGGTGCGGCGGATGGTCGGGATCTACGGGCGCTGAGGCCCCCTATTTAACCCTCATTCCTGGCTCGGCCCCGGCATCCGGGGCGAGCAGGAAGATATCCTGGCCGCCGGGGCCGGCGGCCAGGACCATGCCCTCCGACACCCCAAATCGCATCTTGCGAGGCGCAAGGTTGGCGACCATGACCGTCAGGCGCCCCTCCAGGTCCTGGGGATCGTAGGCGGTGCGGATGCCGGCGAAGACGGTGCGGGTCTCACCGCCCAAGTCGAGCAGCAGGCGGATCAGCTTGTCGGAGCCATCTACCGGGCTGGCCTCCCGGATCAGGGCAATGCGCAGATCGACCTTGGCGAAATCCGGGAATGCGATGGGCTCGGCGATGGGGTCGCGGCTCAGGTGGCCCTCGGTGTGGATCTCATGGGGCTTGGTCTTCTTGACCTCCCGGGTGGTCAGGTCCTCCTTGCTGGCATTCAGCATGGCCTCGATCTGCTGGGGATCGACCCGGGTCATGAGGGGGGTGAATGCGCCGATTTCATGGCCGAGCAGGGGCTGAGCCAGGTCCGACCAGGTCGGGGCCGGGATGCGCAGGAAGGCGGCGGCGGCTGCGGCGGTGCCGGGCAGGACCGGGCTCAGGTAGCCCATGAGCACCCGGAAGAGGTTGAGCCCCAGGGAGCAGATGGCCTGGAGTTCGCCCTCCCGGTCCGGGGCCTTGGCCACCACCCAGGGGGCCTTTTCGTCGATCCATTGGTTGGCGCGGTCGGCGAGGGCCATGATCTCGCGGGTGGCGCGGCTGAACTCGCGGCGCTCGTAGGCCTCGGCGATGGCTGATCCGGTGGTGATGAAGTCGGCGAACAGGCCCGGCTCCAGCAGGCTGTCCGTCAGTCGCCCCGCGAAACGCTTGGTGATGAAGCCAGCGCAGCGGCTGCCAATGTTCACCACCTTTCCCACCAGATCCGCGTTCACCCGCAGGGTGAAGTCCTCCAGGTTAAGGTCGATATCCTCGACGTTGGGACCCAGCTTGGCGGCAAAGTAATAGCGCAGGTATTCGGGGTTGAGGTGGTCGAGATAGGTGCGGGCGCGGATGAAGGTGCCGCGGGACTTGGACATCTTCTGGCCATCGACGGTGAGGAAGCCATGGGCCAGGACCGCCGTCGGCGGGCGGAAGCCGGCGCCATGCAGCATGGCCGGCCAGAAGAGGGCGTGGAAATAGACGATGTCCTTGCCGATGAAGTTGTAAAGCTCGGCAGTCGAGTTGGCGCGCCAGAAGTGGTCGAAATCCAGGCCCGGGTTGCGGTCGCAGAGGTTTTTGAAGCTAGCCATGTAGCCGATGGGGGCATCCAGCCAGACATAAAAGAATTTGCCCGGGTGGTCGGGGATCTCGAAGCCAAAGTAGGGGGCATCGCGGGAAATGTCCCACTCCTGGAGCCCGGCATCGAACCACTCGTCCAGCTTGTTGGCGATCTCCTTTTGCAGGGCGCCGCCCCGGGTCCAGTCCCGGAGCATGGCTTCGAAATCACCGAGGCGGAAAAAGTAATGATCGGACTCGCGCTGCTCGGGCTTGGCGCCGGAGATGGCGGAGGTGGGATTCTTGAGTTCCGCCGGGGAATAGCTGGCGCCACAGGCCTCGCAGTTGTCGCCGTACTGGTCCGCCGCACCGCACTTGGGGCATTCCCCCTTGATGAAGCGGTCCGGCAGGAACATCCGTTCCACCGGGTCATAGGCCTGGGTGATGGTCCGCCTGGCGATGTGGCCCTGGTCCCGGTTGCGCTCGTAGATGAGGTTGGCGAAGTGGCGATTTTCCGGGGAGTGGGTGGAGTGGTAGTTGTCGAAGCCGATGCGGAAGGCGGCGAAATCCGCCTGGTGCTCCAGGGCGACCCGGGCGATGAGTTCTTCCGGGGCTATGCCCTCCTGGCGGGCCCGGAGCATGATGGGGGTACCGTGGGCGTCGTCGGCGCAGACGTAGTAGCAGCGATGACCGCGCATCTTCTGAAACCGCGCCCAGATGTCCGTCTGGATGTATTCCACCAGGTGGCCGATATGGATGGGCCCATTAGCGTAGGGGAGGGCGCTGGTGACCAGGATGTCTCGGTTGTCGTTCATGCTGCGGTTACTTTGGCTGCTAGGGGTGGGCCGCGGGTGTCTCGTCGCCAGCGGGCGAGGCGGGACGAGAAGCGCATTATGGGGCATGAGGGGCCATTTCGGGCGCGTCCCGGGCTTGAAATTCAGGTGGCAAAGACCAAATTCGGCCCCAGCGCACAGCCGTACCCAGCCGCTTGGCGATTCATTCCACCTCAACCCTTGCATCGATCCCGAAACCCGGTTTGAACTCCGGGTCCAGCCCTGCGGGGCGTCGGGAGCGGGACCCCTAACGGAGTACTCCATGTCAGAAGTCACGAAAGCATCCATCGAAGCCGCCATCAAGACCTACATCGAGCCCAGCCTGGGCCGTGATCTGATCGGTGCCGCTTGCGTCAAGGGGATCGAGATCGAGGGTGGCAAGGTCAAGGTCGGCGTCCTCCTCGGCTTTCCGGCCAAGGGCGTGGTCGAGGTGATCGCCGCAGCCCTGCGGGAACGGATCGCGGCGGTCCCCGGCGTCACCTCGGCCGAGGTGGAGGTGACCTGGAAGGTGGTCGCCCACTCGGTGCAGAAGTCTCTCAAGCCTATCGATAATGTGAAGAACATCATTGCCGTCGCCTCTGGCAAGGGCGGCGTGGGCAAATCCACCACCGCCGTCAACCTGGCCCTGGCCCTGTCCGCCGAGGGCGCCCGGGTCGGTATCCTGGACGCCGATATCTATGGGCCCTCCCAGCCGCGCATGCTCGGCATCTCCGGCCGGCCGGAGTCCAATGACGGGAACAGCCTGGAGCCCATGAACGCCTATCACCTCCAGGCCATGTCCATCGGTTTCCTCATCGACGAGGAGACTCCCATGATCTGGCGTGGTCCCATGGTGACCCAGGCCCTGGAGCAACTGCTCAACGATACCAACTGGGCGGACCTCGACTATCTGGTCATAGATCTGCCGCCGGGCACCGGCGACACCCAGTTGACCCTGGCCCAGAAGGTGCCCGTCTCCGGCGCCGTCATCGTCACCACGCCCCAGGACATCGCCCTGCTGGATGCCCGCAAGGGTCTCAAGATGTTCCAAAAGGTGGAGGTTCCGGTACTGGGCATCGTCGAGAACATGAGCACCCACATCTGCTCCCAGTGTGGTCACGAGGAGCACATCTTCGGGTCCGGGGGTGGCCAATCCATGGCCGACCAATATGGCATCGATCTCCTCGGCTCCCTGCCGCTGGACATTGCCATCCGCGTTGAGACCGACAGCGGTAAGCCCACGGTCGTAGCCCAGCCGGAGTCTCGTATCACCGAGATTTACCGCGAGATCGCCCGCAAGACGGCGGCCAAGCTATCCCTCCAGGCCAAGGACTACGCCGCCAAGTTCCCGCGCATCGTGATCCAGAACAATTGATTCCCTCGCCATGGTTCCGGGGATTGAATTAGCGGCCTATTGCGACGCCCTGCTGGGGTCGCGGGACTTTGATGACTACTGTCCCAATGGGCTTCAGGTCGAGGGCACTCGGCCCATTCGTCGCCTGGTCTCCGGCGTGACGGCCAGCCTGGCCCTGATCGAGGCGGCCCGCGCGGCGGAGGCGGATGCCATCCTGGTCCATCATGGCTGGTTCTGGAAGGGGGAGGCCCCCTGCCTGACCGGTCTCAGGGGCCGCCGGGCACGGGCCCTGATGGCGTCGGGGGCCAGTCTCCTGGCCTATCACCTGCCCCTGGATGCCCATGGGGATTTGGGTAACAACCGCCAGTTGGCGCGGTTGCTGGGTATCGCGGCCCCGGAGCCTACCGGGGCTGGCCGTGGTCTGGTGTGGCGCGGCCAACTGGCCCGGCCTTTGTCGGGAGATGCCTTTGCCGAGCAGGTGGCGGTCGCTCTCGGGCGGCCGCCTTTGCATATCCCGGCCGGGGGCCGTCCCCTGGCCGCCATTGCCTGGTGCAGCGGTGCCGCCCAGGGCTTTATCGAGGAAGCGGCGGCCCTGGGTGTCGATGCCTACCTCAGTGGCGAGATCTCCGAGCAGACCACCCACCTGGCCAGGGAACTGGGCATCGATTATTTTGCCGCTGGTCACCATGCCACGGAACGCCTGGGGGTCCAGGCCTTGGGCGCGCACCTGGCGGCTCATTTCGCCCTTGAGCACCATTTTCTGGACATCGACAACCCGGTCTGATGAGGGCGGGGATCCGGTCCCTACCCCAAAATTACCTATTACCATCCCAAGGCATACCTTGACCCATTGGGGACGATGGGTGAGAATTCCCCGTCGGTTTTCGTTGCTTCGACGGAGTGGGATTTTTGCCTTCTCGAACGGGTGCCGTTTCCATCGCGGAGGCGAACCCGCCGAGTCAACCGGGGGTTGTAATAAAAGATGAGCGCACAAGGCGTTGACAAGAACCGGCGGCGCGTATTAATCGCCGCCACGAGCGTGGTTGGGGCCGTGGGCGCTGGCTTTGTAGCCGTCCCCTTCCTCAGCTACTGGAATCCCAGCGCCAAGGCCCGCGCGGCCGGCGCTCCCGTCGAGGCGGATATTGGCAAGCTCGAGCCGGGTGCCCTGCTGCGCGTCAAGTGGCGCGGCAAACCCATCTGGATCGTCAGTCGTACCGAGTCCATGCTGGCCGGCTTGCCCGAGCTCAATGCGTCCCTGACGGACCCGAACTCGACCGTACCCCAGCAGCCCCCCTACTGTCAGAACGAACACCGCTCCATCAAGCCCCAGTATCTCGTAGCCATTGGCATCTGCACCCACCTCGGTTGCTCACCGACCTACCGACCCGACGTCGCCCCCGATGATTTAGGCCCCAAATGGCTGGGCGGGTTTTTCTGCGCCTGCCATGGTTCCCGCTTCGACTTGGCGGGCCGGGTCTTCAAGGGTTCGCCAGCCCCTACCAATCTGGTCATCCCCAAGCATAAATTTGTGTCCGATTCCGTCATAGTGGTGGGTGAAGACGGAGGAGCCGCCTGATGAGCACTGAAACCACACCCCCGGGCTTTCTCGGCTGGGTTGACAAACGCTTTCCCCTGACTAAGGTCTGGAATGAGCATCTTGCCCAGTACTATGCCCCCAAGAATTTCAATTTCTGGTATTTCTTTGGCTCCCTGGCCATGTTGGTGCTGGTCATCCAGCTTCTGACCGGGATCTGGCTGGCCATGAACTACAAGCCCTCGGCGACGGAGGCCTTCGCCTCCGTCGAGTACATCATGCGCGATGTCAATTGGGGCTGGCTGATCCGCTATATCCACTCCACCGGGGCCTCGGCCTTTTTCATCGTCGTCTATCTCCATATGTTCCGGGCCCTGATGTACGGCTCCTACCGTAAGCCCCGCGAGCTGCTCTGGATCCTTGGCATCGTTATCTATCTGGCCATGATGGCCACGGCCTTCTTTGGCTACCTGCTGCCCTGGGGCCAGATGTCTTATTGGGGTGCCCAGGTCATCGTCAACCTCTTCGCGGCCGTCCCCAGCGTGGGCGAGGACCTCTCGGTATGGGTGCGGGGTGATTACGTCATCTCCGATACCACGCTCAACCGCTTCTTTGCTTTCCACTTCGTGGTGCCCTTCCTGCTGGCGGCCCTGGTCTTCATCCACATCGTGGCCCTGCACAAGGTGGGCTCCAACAACCCCGATGGCATTGAGATCAAAGAGAAAAAGGACGCGAACGGCATCCCCCTGGATGGCATTCCCTTCCACCCCTACTACACGGTCAAGGATATTGCCGGCATAGCCGTTTTTCTCGCCTTCTTCTCGGTTATCGTCTTCTTTATCCCGGACTTTTTCGGCCTCTTCCTGGAAGGTCCGAACTTCCAGCCGGCCAACCCCCTGCAGACCCCGGCGCATATCGCCCCAGTCTGGTATTTCACGCCCTTTTACGCCATGTTGCGGGCCGTGCCGCCCATGTTTGGCTCCCAGTTCCCTGGCGTCGTGGTCATGTTTGGGGCCATCATCATCATGTTCTTCCTGCCCTGGCTGGATCGTAGCCCCGTCAAGTCCATCCGCTACAAGGGCATCATCTCCAAGGTAGCCCTAGGCATCTTTGCCGTCAGTTTCGTGGTCCTGGCTTATCTGGGCATGCAGCCCTCGACGCCCATCGCGACCTTAATGGCACAGGTATTCACGGTCCTGTACTTCCTGTTTTTCCTCTTGATGCCGATTTACTCCAAGCTGGACAAAACCTTGCCAGTTCCGGAGAGGGTGACGAAATGAGAAAGCTGATTCTTGCCTCCGTCCTGTTTCTGGCCCCCCTCTTGGCGTCGGCGTCAAGCGAAGGTCCTGCTCTCCAGGATGCCAACATCGACCTTAAGGATAAGGAGTCCCTGCAACGCGGAGCCGGGTACTTCGTCAATTACTGCATGGGCTGTCACTCGCTGCAATACATGCGTTACAACCGCATGGCCGAGGATCTGGATATCGATGACACTACCCTGCGCCAGAACCTGATCTTTACCGGGGCCAAGCCTGGCGACCTCATGATTTCGTCCATGAGTCCGGAGAACGCCGCTAAGTGGTTGGATATCGCGGTGCCCGATCTGACCCTGGTCACCCGCTGGCGGTCCCCGGATTGGGTGTACACCTACCTCAAGAGCTTCTATGCCGATCCGACCCGCCCCTATGGCGTCAATAACCTGTTGTTCCCGCAGGTCGGCATGCCGAATGTCCTGGCGGGTCTCCAGGGGGTCCAGCAGCCGAAGTTCGAGAAGCATGAGAGTGCCGACGGCCAGGTCGTCCAGCGGGTCGTAGGGATCGAACATGCGGTAGGCGGCACCCTGTCGCCGGAGAAGTTTGACACCTTTGCCCGCGATCTGACGGCCTTCCTGACCTATGCCGGCGAACCCATGAAGCTGGAGCGTCAGAAGCTGGGTATCTATGTCCTCATCTTCCTCGCCCTCTTTTTTGTCGTCGCCTACGCCCTGAAGAAGGAGTATTGGAAAGACGTCCACTGACCCGGGTACCGGGCCGGCGCTCCCAGGCGCGGGCCCCGGACCCTGAAGGGATGACCAGCCCCGCGCTCGCGGGGCTTTTTGCCAATGGGCCCGGTGCTAATCCGTGACCGCCAATCTGGAATCTCGGCTATAATCGGCCTCTGTAAAAAATCGGGGCTCCGCGCGAGGGGCTTTCCTTCGTTGGAGCAAAGGACAAATATCCGTGGGTACGAACCGAAGATCCGTGATGACTCTTTTCTCAGACCCCGCTTGCCCCTTCTGCCATCGTGTCCGTATTGTCCTTGCCGAAAAGGGCATAGCGGTGGAAGTCGTTGACGTGGACGCCCAGAACCTCCCCGAGGAGGTGCTGGACTTCAACCCCTACGGCACGGTGCCCACCCTGGTCGATCGCGAACTGCGGCTATGGGAATCGCGCATCATCATGGAATACCTGGATGAGCGCTTTCCTCACCCACCGCTCATGCCGGTGGACCCCATCGCCCGCGCCAATGCCCGGCTGTTCATGTACCGGGTCGATCAGGATTGGTACCAGCTTATGGGCCGCATCCTCAAGGGCACCCAGGATGCCGATATCGCCCAGGCCCGCAAGGAACTGCGCGAAAGCCTTATCGTCACCTCCCCGGTCTTTGGTGCCAAGCCCTACTTCATGAGCGACGAATTTTCCCTCGTCGATTGCTGTATCGCGCCCTTGCTGTGGCGGCTGCCGATTCTGGGGGTGGAGATCCCGCCCAACGCCACGGCCATCCACCAGTACATCAAGCGCATCTTCGAACTGCCATCCTTCCGCCACAGTCTTACCGAGATCGAGCGGGAGATGCCCCACGAGCCCCCGCGCCGCTGATCCCCTCGCGAGCCGGTCCCCGCCATGACACCTAATCGTCCCTATCTGATCCGGGCCCTCTATGAGTGGATCCTGGACAACGACATGACGCCGCATCTGCTGGTGGATACCAGCCGCTCCCCCACCGTGGTGCCTTCCCAGTTCGTCCAGGATGGCAAGATCGTCCTCAACGTCAGCCCCGGTGCCGTGCGCGAATTGGTGTTAGGTAACGACGAGATCGTCTTCAACGCCCGCTTCTCGGGCCGTCCCATGGATGTCCTGGTCCCGGTCGAGGCCGTCATGGGTATCTATGCCCGCGAAAACGGCCATGGCATGCTTTTCCCCGAGGAGGAGGGGGACGCCAACCCGCCATCCCCGCCCGACAAGGGCCCCCCATCTCCCCTGAAACCCAAGCGCGGTAAACCCAACCTGCGGGTCGTCAAGTAAGCTGCAGTTCCAACCGGCATCCTGGATCGCAGGCCACCGAAACTTGCGCGCTGGCCAGTGGCCTGCCCGGTTAGATGGAGGGCTGGGGAGATGCCAAGTGCATCCTTTTCCCCGCCTTGCCTATAATGAGGCTCTGTTCTTGCCAGCCCTAATCTTCGCCCGCAACGCCGATGCCACCAACAGACACCTTGGCCAGAATATTGGGTGACCAGCCACAACTGCAGTTTGCCGTGCTGGTGGGCAGTCGTGCTACCGGGGCGGCTCATGCCCACAGCGATTGGGATATCGCCCTGCAATGGTCGCCGCAACTGGACTGGATGACCGTACTGAGTAAGACCGAAACCCTGCGCAACACCCTGGCGGAAGCCTTGCACATTGCCCCCTCGTCTATCGACCTGATCGAACTGCGCCGGGCCAACCTGGCCATGCGCGCCAGCGTGGCTGAAGAGGGCTTGCCCTTGTGCGGACAGGAGTCTTTAGCCTGGATGCGTTTCTTACAACGCACCTGGCGCGAGTTGGAAGATTTTTACTGGGAGAGACGCCATGCGGCTTGATCTGTATCAGGCAGAGACAGCGCGCATCGCCGCCGAGCAAAGTGCCCTGCTGGCGCAAGCGCGGGCCATCCTCCAGCAAGGCAGAGCACTGACGCCCCTGGAGCAGGGCGGAGTGCTGCATGCCTTGCAAATCCTCATTGAAAACGCCATTGGCAAAGCCAAGCAATTGCTCAATGCCAGCGCACAACCCGTGCCCGTATCTGGTTATGACGCCTTTAAGGCTTTAGCCAATCGCAACCTCATACAACGGGCTGATCTCCCGGCGTGGAATGCCATTATTGGCTTACGAAATCGCATCGTGCATGACTACATGAATGTCGGCATGGACCAAGTGACGGCGCTGGTGGCAGAAAACCAAGAACAATTTGTCGTGCGTTTTCTGCTTAAGGAAGTGGAATTCTGAGTTTGTCCGGCTTCGTCCCCCTTGCCCGGTAGGGTCCGGTTGTAACCTGGCTGGTGCAATGTCGTTGGATTTCCTGTACCTCCGACGCCGGCGACCGGGGCTAGGATCCGAGCAGCCAGAAGTTCCTACTCGGCGACCTCATCCAGGGCAGGGCGCTCGATCTGCTCAAGGGCCTGATCGAGGCGACCTACAGGCGGGAGGCGGCGCCGATCCTACGCCGGGTGAATCTGCTGCTGGAAAAGTTCCGTATTGAAGGTGAGAGGAGTGAAGCGCTGGCACCCTTGGCCCCGAAGGCTTTTGGCAATCGCGGTACTGATCCTGTGCCTCTTGGGGATCGATAGCGCTGCTCTTTATCCGGCAAGTGCGGGTGCCGCGCCTGCCGGAGATGCCGAGCCTGCACAGGTCACGCCAAAGCCCGAGGGCACCCTGCGGATCCTCACCTGGAACGTCCTGGAACCCACTGTTTGGGAGCGGCTGGCGGGTGCCTTGGGGCTGGAGTCTATCGCCCAGGCCCGGGCCCGCCAGGTCAACCAAGCCATCCAGCGGCTTCAGGCCGACGTCATTGCCCTGCAAGAGGTCGACGCCGACTTCCTGCGGGTACTCGGCGACGATCCCGACGGGCCAGGCGTCGTGCATACGACCCTACCGCCACTCAGCGAGCCCCCCGGGGGCCTGGTGCTGCTGTCGCGCTATCCCATCGTCGCCTACCGGTACCGCAAGCTCGCCAGTCCCGCTGGACGCCACGCCCTATTCGCGACCGTTTCGGTGGACGGGCATGAGATCAGGTTCGCTAACGTCCACCTCGAGAGCCCCCTGGAGTCGCGGCGCCAGCGCGAGCGGCAGCTCCTTGAGATTGAAGGGCGCCTCGCTAGCCGCCACCGGAGTGTCTGGCTCGGCGATTTCAATTTTGGCGACCAGGACCCGGAGCAGCGGTTGCCCTTGCTCTCCCGGTGGGTCGATGGCTGGGCGAGGCTTCACCCCACCCCGGCGGTGACCTATGACCTCGCGACGAACCCACTGGCGAGGGGCAACGCCTTTGCCGGGGAGCCGAGCCGGCGCCTCGACCGCATCCTGTTGTCGCCCGATCTGACCCCCATTGCCGCGGGTATAGTCGGACAAGCCGCTGCCGGGGAGTCACCCCCTTCCGATCATTACGGCGTGTGGGTCGATGTGCGGCTGCCGGGCGGAACCCTTCGATAAACGAGCGGTGAAGGCCTCGCCTGCTGCGTGCCGATCAGGCCACGGGGGAACGGCGTGCACCACGCCCCGCCCAGCACCCTGCCATCCCGCGCCGGGTGGCCACTGCCGCCAATCAGGTTTGGACCTGGGACATCACCCAGCCAAAACCGGTGGCCATGTTCCGCTGCCATTGCCCCGGACTGCCTCCCAGGGCTCGCCCCACCAGCCGCAACCCGCGCGCGCCGTCCCAGGGTTCCGCCCTAGGCGCGGCTGTTGGGCGTTATCAGTGGGTAACCAGGCCAGGGCCGGCATCCGGGGCCGCCACCCTTGGCATCGCGGGGTGCCAAATGATAGTTTCACACCCTAGGGAGAATGGCTCTCTGGAAAATGGGTGGGGAGTTGGGGTCTGACCCCGAATCACCCTGGATAGGTTTCCCCTAAACACACAGCTGGCGCTAGGAATAAGATTAACGTCCAAAGTCTTCCCATATCCTAATGGTACATAATTTTGGCCCAAGATTGAACAAAATGAGTTAAGAAGTGAGACTTTTGTAATAGAAATTCAATCAGGTCATGGTCACGTCTCAACTTGAGACGCCTATACAAGAATCACCATATGCACGGAGCAGAAGATCGAACCACTGCGCACACCCATCAGCGCCAGCAAAGCTCCACTCTAATCGCACTGAATCTTACCCATAGCAGACGCGATACGCATTCCATCCGATGGCCCGTCCTCTAACATCCCATTATCGAAGTCAAATGTGAGAATATCGCCACTTAATTGAGTCGTAGATCCATCATCTTCAAGCCAGGAGTTCCCATTTGTATTAAGCCCAACAAGGAAGGGCTTATTGTCATCATCGAATCCAATAACTCCGCCCCCTGAAAATCCTGCATAAATCTCGCAACTTGTCTCAGCCTTATTTCCAAATGCCTTGCCACTCTTACACTTCCAGTCGGCATAAAGCTTTTTCATTCCACCATACCCAGGATACCCAGCAGAGATTAGATCCAAATCATCATATGTGGAACCCTTCCGAAGAAAGACCGTTTCCAATGGTTTGGGAAGGTTTTTCGGATATTTCCAAACAACATGAGAGGTGCCATCTTTCCGCTTTTCAGTAACTTTCACCTTATCTAACTTTAAAATAGCCCAGTCACTTAACTCACCGGTTCCCTCAAAGCTACCTACCGCAACCACTTGCGCTGAAAGTCCTTCAAAATCAAATCTATCACCTAGAGGATCCCTAGTCTTCCCTGCATCTACCACTACTCTGCGCTTAGGGTCCATACACTTTTCATCACTCATAGTTCTAACTATAGAGTTCCCATCAATCGTTTCATGACTCTGAGCGCAGACCGCGTGCTTGGCTGTGATGACTATACAAGGCTTATTCTCACCAATCCGGGTGGCAAGTGTCCCAGATCCTGAAACATCTGCTATTTTTCCACTATCTTTATTGAGTAGAGAGGCTCCTACGCGTACAACGGCATTTAATATCTCCTGCCCTTTTCTGCGGACATCCACGGGACGAGTCGTGATTTCTTTCATTTCTTGGTCGAAAGTCTTGCCAATATGCTTCGCAATCTCTGTCCCAAGCGCAGTCACAGCGTCTTTTTTCAAACAATCTTGGCAATACCCACCAGATGAGCTTGCCTCAGTCTCAGCAGAACTCGAGTTTGCAACGGCTAAATTATTTAGGCCAACAATTGTGAAAATGAAGATTATGTATTTTACTGCTTTCATGATTCCACCCAGTCCCTTTTGCTCATTTTGTCGTTTCTTTATTCTGCTCATTTACCTGTTGCTCGCTACAAATCAGAGGCCAGGAAAAAAGGGGGTTTAAAAAATGGGTATGGCATTCGATCACCTCCGCTTTATTTATTATTTATTCCTGTAAGTGGGTAGGCAATCCAACCACACCGCAGCGGGAATCGGGGAAAAAGCTAGCATCGAAGAATGATAATTGTCAATGGCACGGCGCGAGCCGACGGGGTCCGCGGGGAAGGAGGCCGCGCGGGGGGTAGACCGGCGCTGGGGAGGGTGCCAGGCGGGCCTGGCGCGTGGCTTGGCGCGGCTTGCCGGGGGCAAGCGATCTTGCGACACCCTGGACCTCCAGGGCCTGGATAAACAGTAGGCTTTAACCTACGAGATGGCGCCTACTCGCGTCGAATCAAAATTCAGCATAGGCTCGTGTACCAAGTCTTCAGCAACGAGCGAACCCTAGCGGAATAGCTAGCTTAAACTACTGTCCGGTTTTCGGGGTCCACTTTAATCCTCGATGCTGGCCAGGCTCGGCGGTGGCATAGTCCGTCAATTAGCCGCGGATTCAGGCATCCCAAGTCCGCCCCGGCAGCCCGAAGCTGATCTCCTCCAGGTCCAGGCCCACCAGGGTCAGATAGCCGCCCTGGCGTCCCGCGCCTTCCTCGCTGAACTCGAAACGATAGGTGCGCCGCAGTCGCAGGCCATCGGTAGTCCAGCGCAACCGCAGGCGGCGCAGGGCTACCGTCTGGTCAAGAAGCTGGAATTCGCGCTCCTCGCACGCCGCGCGGCAGATGCCGAGGGCTAGCTCCCGTGCCCGCAGGCTATCGAGCCAGTACCAGCCGATGAGGAGCAGGACGAAAATGGCCAGGAGGCTTTCCATAGAGGGGGGCTCGGGGCGAACCAGGGTTCGTCTGGGTGGGGCTTATTTGGCCAGGAAGCCGGTGTGGTGGGCGTGGGGCGATGCCTTTATGTTCCGAGGATAACATAGGGCCCCCTCAGTCGCGGTGGCGATGCCAGGGGATAGCTTGGCGTCGGGACCCCTGCCTGACGGATGCCTGGTCGCCGGGCCAGGCCGATTCGGGACTGATGAACCCATCTGCTGTTTCCCGATTCGTGGCTATCTCGGGTCCGCCCGGTAGAGGCGAGGGTGCTATCATAATCGGCGGTGTAACCTCCGACGTGATGGCTAAGACTTCATGACGAAGTTCGCCAGTCGGCATTATCCGCGGCGGGGGGCCCTTGGGCTGCCAGGATTTGCCACCCACCCGCGGTCAGTCGCCCTGGGTTGCGACGGATTTTGCCTGCCCCTGTCCTTTCCGGGTCGCCATGCCGGGAATGCTGTAGGACCACCCTAATGAATTTAATCAACGGCCTTCATTTCAGAAACCTCCGCGGGGATATCTACGGTGGCATTACCGCCGGCGTGGTGGCCCTGCCCCTGGCCTTGGCCATGGGCGTTGCGTCCGGCGCCGGACCCATCGCGGGTATGTATGGCGCTATCTTCGTGGGCTTCTTCGCCGCCCTGTTTGGCGGCACCCCCGCTCAGGTCTCGGGTCCCACGGGTCCCATGACGGTGGTCATGGCGGCGATCTTCACCCAATACACGGCGATGTTTCCAGACGACCCGGCGCGGGGCGCGGCCCTGGCCTTTACCGTGGTCATGCTGGGCGGGTTATTCCAGATTCTGTTTGGCTTCCTTAAAATCGGCAAATTCATTGAGTTGGTGCCTCACCCGGTCGTTTCGGGTTTTATGAGCGGCATCGGGGTCATTATCATCCTCTTGCAACTGCCGCCCCTGCTGGGCTACCCCACCCAGGCCGGCCCCCTGGCCTCGGCGGAGGTTCTGCCGCTGGCCTTCGACCATCTCGTTATCGATGCCGTCATCCTGGGTGTTATCTCCCTGGCCATTGTCCTGTTTCTGCCTAAGAAAATCGGACGCCTTATCCCCTCGCCCCTGGTGGCCCTCATCGTCGGGACCCTGGTTTACCTGCTGTTCCTGCGTGGTGGCAATGCCTCGATTCTTGGTCAGATTCCCACCGGTTTGCCGGAGCCCCGGATGCCGACCTTCGAGTTCACCCTCTTGCCCATGATGCTCCAGTCCGCCCTGACCCTGGCGGCCTTGGGGGCCATCGACTCCCTGCTGACCTCCCTGGTGGCGGACAACATCACCCGCACTTACCACAAGTCGGACCGGGAACTCATCGGCCAGGGCATCGGCAACACCATCGCGGGATTCTTCGGCGGCCTGCCGGGCGCGGGTGCCACCATGCGGACCGTGGTCAATGTCAAGTCAGGCGGTCAGACCCCCCTCTCCGGCGCCTTGCATTCGGTCGTCCTGCTGGCCATCGCTCTGGGTGCCGGTGCTCTGGCGAGCAATATCCCCAATGCCGTGCTGGCGGGTATTCTGATCAAGGTGGGTATCGACATTATCGACTGGGATTATCTCAAGCACCTGCGCCATGCCCCCAAGGCCGGCGTGACCATGATGCTGGTGGTGCTGGTGATGACCGTTTTCGTCGATCTCATCATTGCCGTGGCCACGGGCATGGTGATGGCCAGCATGGTTTTCATGAAGCGCCATGTGGATCTGCAGCTCCAGAGCATCAAGACCATCCGCGAGGTGGACGAGGACACCCCCCTATCGCCGGAGGAGGCGGAAATTTTCCGGGCGGCCCAGGGCCGTATCCTGTTAGTGCATCTGGGTGGGCCCATGAGCTTTGGCGCCGCTAAGGGCATGGCGCGACTCCTGGCCCAGTTCGATGAGTACGACAGCCTCATTCTGGAACTGACCGATATGCCCCAGATTGACTTCACCGCCTCTCGCGCGCTCTTTGATATGGTGACGGATGCTAAGTCCATGGGGCGCGAGGTCTTTCTGGTCGGTACACGCAAACCCGTCCAGGAGATGTTGACCAAGCAGGGCATCATCGCCGAGGTGCCCGCAGGCCATCGGGTCGAGAAGCGTCTGGTCGCCCTCCAGGAGGCCCAGCGCTTGTTGCGGGCGAAAAAGGCCTAGCCCTTGGCATGAGTATCGAAGCCGAAATTGCCTCTTCCCTGACGGCCAATATTGCCAGCGTCCAGCCGGTCCTGGATCGCTATGGGCTGTGGGCCTTGTTCGTCAGTTGTCTGGTGGAGGGCTTTGGTATTCCACTACCGGGCGAGACCCTGCTGATTGCCTGCGCCCTGAGTGCCGCGTCCGGCAACCTGGATCTCGCCAGTGTGCTCACGGTGGCCTGGGTGGGAACCCAACTGGGTGACATCATTGGCTTCCTGATTGGGGGGTGGGGGCTCAAGCGGTTGCTCCGGTCGGGGGCCGTGCAGGATCAGCGATTACGCAAGGCGGAGGCCCTCTTTTCTCGCTGGGGCATGGGCCTCCTCATGGTCGGCCGTTTCCTGGATGGTATTCGCCAAACCAGTAACATGGCCGCCGGTGTCCTGGAGATGCCCTGGTGGCGTTTTCTGCTCGGCACCCTGGTGGGCACCAGCCTGTGGGTGGGCACTTTCGGTCTGGGCGCCTATCTGCTGGAAGAGGATTTCCATGCCATTGTCGCCTTCCTGGAGCCCCTCGGGCCCTGTGGCCTGGCGATAACCGCCATCCTCCTGCTTGGCCTGATCTTCTATCTGATCAGGCGTGGGCGGCCGCAAGGGGCGGGGAAGTCATGAGACCTTGCGCCCCGCGCGGGGGAAACGACTTTTAGCTTGACGCCCGGAATTCCGCTTACTAAGATGCCTCCCTTCCATGGCTACGTAGCTCAGCTGGTTAGAGCGCAGCACTCATAATGCTGATGTCGCTAGTTCGAATCTAGCCGTAGCCACCAAAACATTGAGATAAAATAGCCCCTTAATAGGGGCTTTTTTATATCTGTCCTCAAGGCATCGCCTGGTCTTCCTCTCATCAAAATCAGGGCCTAATCCCCTGGCTCACTCACCCCCCCTGCGAGGGCGCCGAGCCAGGAATCCAGGGCCTCATCATCTGGAGTGCCTGCCGTGCTTCGATCGAATCCCAGACTTGTCACTTGGCTTGCCGGAGCGTTTGGGCTCTTGGCCATGGTCGGCCAGGCCACCGCCACGGTTTTCTGCGTCAACAGCGCGGTCACCTTGCAAAATGAACTCCTCGGGGCCGCCGCTAACGGTCAGGACGACGAGATCCAGATCGTTCAGGGGGTCTATTTCGGCAACTTCGTCTATTCCAGTGGCGAGGCCAAGGCGTTAGCGCTGCTGGGCGGCTACACGGAAGGCTGCGCCAGCCGTGCCCTTGACCCGACCAATACCATCCTGGACGGCCAAGGGACCGGCAGGGTGCTGGCGCTGCTGGCCCCGGAGGTGGCGGCGAAGTTCACCCTCGAGGGCCTAACCCTGATGAATGGCAAAGCCGCTGCCGCGTCGGTCGATAATGGCGGTGGCCTACTGGTGAATGCCGGTACGGAGGGTTTGGTCACCGTCCGGCAGAGTCAGATTCTTAACAATACCGGAGCGGATGGGGGTGGCGCTTATCTGCGGGCAGGCAACCTCTCGCTCACCGGCAACCGCATTCACGATAACGAATCCCGCCAGGGTCATTTTGGCGGCGGTGGCGCTATTGTTTTTGGCGGCGCCGACCTTAGCCATAACCGTATTCAGGGCAATAGCTCCACCCTTTGCGGTGGCGGCGTCCTGCTTTTTGCCAGCCATGCCATCTTGACCGAGAACCACATTGAGGATAATTCCAGTTCGGGGGGTGGGGGCGTTTGCGCCTATAACCATTTCTCCACCATCCGGCTCGACCACAACCGTATAAATAATAATCGTGCGAGCGAAGGTGGAGGCATCGCCCTTTATGGCCCCGATGGCGGTACCGCCCTGCTGGTGGCCAATCACCTCCAGGGCAACAGCGCCGCCACCCAGGGAGGGGGTGTTTGGGTTAAGGGCAGGCATCTTGACGTCACTTTTATTAACAACCGCTTGGTGGGGAATAGCGCCCCTGAGGGTGGGGGGCTTTACGGAAGGATGTCCGATGCCGGGACGACGCTCATTAACAATGCCCTGAGTGATAATGAGTCACAGGCTGGCGGTGGGCTAAGTCTTTATCTCGAAGGACCGGAGACCACGACAAGGGCCCAATTTTATAACAATCTCTTCTGGCATAACCAGGCGCAGGTTAATCAAGGCGAGGATTTCAGGATCTTTAATACCACGGCCTCGCAAGTCATCCTGTTAGCTAACAGCTTTAATTGGACACCCACGACCGGATTCTGGGTCAATTCGCCGGTTTATATTGACGCGAGCAATCTGAATACCCTGGACCCACAATTTGTTGATGCCGTGAGTGGGGACCTGCGCCTGCGGGCTGTTTCGCCCCTGATTGATGCCGGCTCTCCCGCGACGCCCGATCTCCCCGCATTTGACCTCGGTGGCAAGTCGCGGGTGATGGCTGGTGAGGTCGATGTTGGAGCCAACGAATCAGAGGCAAGTGACCCGAGCCCACTCCCGACCCTGTTACAGTCGGATAGCGATACCCTGAGCAAACTTAACACCCTGACCCCGCCGGAACCCCTGGTGGTGTTCTCGGACAGCTTTGAGGGCACCGACTTCACCGGACGCTGGGTCCAGGATAGTCAGAATGACTGGTTTGTTTCCCCTCGGCGGGCCACGGCCGGTAGCCGCTCGGCGAAGATCGCTGGCCCAACTCGGGATGCGCAACTGACCTCTATCGAGATCAACCCGCACGAGGCCAGCATCGCCACCCTTAAATTCGATTGGTTCATCGCCAGCAGCCTGGACTCGGGCGAATACCTGGCCTTCGACGTCTCCATCAATGGGGGCGGCACCTGGACCGAAATGGCGAGACTGAGCGGAAGCAACAGTGCCAGTCCTACCGAGAACCTCTGGCAAAGGGCCCAGATCGGACTGACGGGCCTGGTGGCCAGCGACAGATTGCGCCTGCGGTTTCGCGGGAGCCTCTCAGCCGGGGACGAGGACGCGCATGTCGATAACCTCAGCGTGACCGTCCAGTAGCGCTTGTGAAGGGGTATAGTCCGGTGTGGTTTAGCCACCAACCCTGGTACGGATAGTACATAGCTTATGAACAACAGAAGTCGGGTGTCCTCCCTAACCCTCTGGGCCATGATGTTGCTGGTGTTGTCTGGCCTGGTGCCTCTTCCCGACAGCGTCCCCATCGCGGCAGCGGCTCAGAAAAGACCGCGCGTGGGCCTGGTGTTGGGTGGGGGTGGCGCTCGCGGCTTGTCGCATGTCGGGGTATTGAAGGTGCTGGAGGAGTTGCGGGTGCCGATCGACTGCATCGCGGGCACCAGCATGGGCTCCATCATCGGGGGTCTCTATGCCTCGGGCATGCCCCCCGAGAAGATGGACGAAACCTTAAGTAAAATCGATTGGCCCCAGGTGTTTACCGATGGCCCCCCGCGCGCCGATCTACCCTTTCGCACCAAGCAGGAACAGCGGGTCTTGCTGACGGACAAGGGGGTGGGCATCAAGGATGGCAAGCTGCAGTTGCCCCTGGGTTTGTTGCAGGGTCAAAACCTCTCGCTGCTGTTGGAGGATCTGACCCTGCCCGCCGCCGATGTCCGGGATTTTGATGATCTCCGGGTACCGTATCGGGCCGTTGCCACCGATCTGGCCACCGGCAAGGCCGTGGTGCTGAAGTCGGGTGAATTATCCCGGGCCATGCGCGCCAGCATGTCCATCCCCAGCGCCCTGGTACCGGTCGAAATGGATGGCAAACTGCTGGCCGATGGCGGCATGGCGGATAACGTGCCGGTGGACGTGGCGCGCAAACTCTGCAAACCCGATGTCATCATCGCGGTGGATGTGGGGGCACCCCTGGTCCCAACCGAGGACCTGACCTCGGTGCTGTCCATCACCGAGCAACTCACGGGATTTCTGACCGTCCGCAATACCGAGGTCCAACTCGCAACCCTGGGGCCTCGGGATATCCTGATCAAACCGGATCTCAAGGATATTTCCAGTATCGATTTTGAAAAATTCGCGGCGGCGGTCGCGGCGGGCTATGCCGCGGCCAAGGCCAAGTTGACCCCTCTGAGCCGGCTCTCCCTGGCGCCCGAGGCCTATGAGGCCTTTCTGGTCGCCCGGCCGGCCCTGCCGGAAAAGAATCATCCCGTCATCGACTTCATTCGCATCGAGAACGAGACCCGCTTGTCGGACCAGGTCATCGAACAGCAAATCGGTCTCAAACCCGGTGATCACCTTGACCCGGAGCAGCTCAATCGTGATCTCAATGTGATCTATGGTATGGGCGATTTTCAGGAGGTCGATTATTCCCTGGTCAGGGAAAACGGCAAGACCGGTCTGGTAGTCGAGACCAAGAAGAAATATATCGGTGACAATAATCTGAATTTTGGGCTATTTCTGGGCGCCAACCTGAAGGGCGACTCGATGTTCAACATCAGCGCCGCCTACACCATGTCACAAATCAACTCCCTGGGCGCGGAATGGCGCACCTTCCTGCAATTAGGCAACGACAGCGCCTTTCTGACCGATTTCTACCAACCCCTGGATGCGGGTCAGCAATATTTTATCGATCCCTACCTGAGCTACAAGCAATACAACCTCACCCTGGAGGGCGATTCCCAGGATTTGATTACGGGCTTGCGGGTGCGCGAGTTACAGCTTGGCCTGGACGCTGGCCGCAATCTTGGCCATTGGGGGCGGGTGGTCATGGGCCTGTATTACAACGGAGGGAACAATGGCCGCCGTCTTGGCATCGTCTCCCCCTATGAGGGCGACTTCAACAACAGCGGTTTTTCCCTGCGTCTGGAGGCGGATACCCTGGACAGCATCAATTTCCCGACCAAGGGTTATATGGCCAATGTGCGCCTGCGTGGCGCCATGACCCTGCTCGGCGCCGACGCGGACTATCAAACCTTGCTCGTGGAAGGGCACAAACCCTGGACCTGGGGAAAATCCACCCTCATCCCTCGGCTGTATCTGGGCGGCACCCTATCCGGCGATCCCGGTCCCGAGGATCTGTTCCTACTGGGCGGTTTCCTCAATCTTTCGGGGTATCAACTGGGAGACATTACCGGGCAGAACGTCGCCTTTGGGGAGCTGATCTACATGTATCGGCTGGATAGTGCCTCTTCGGCCTTTTCCATTCCGCTCTACGCCGGCGGTTCGCTGGAGGTAGGCACTGTCTGGGACTCGCTCGATCGTATCGAGGCCGATGCCATCATCCCTGCGGGCAGCCTCTTCATGGGTGCCGATACCCCCCTGGGACCCTTCTATCTGGGCGCCGGCCTCTCCAAGGACAGCCAAGCGTCTTTGTACCTGGCGCTGGGTAAATTCTTCTGATGGCGGAGGTCCAGGAATCAAACCGGAGAAAGGGCAGGGGGCCCCTGAAGGGATCAGGGCCCCCCCGCGGAGTCCCCGGCCGGCGCGGGTCCTAGGCGAATTCCACCAGCAGGTCCTTGGCATTGACGCTCTCGCCATGGCGGGCGTGGATGGCGTGGATAACGCCCTCCCGTTCGGCGGTGAGCATAGTCTCCATCTTCATGGCCTCGATGGAGACGAGGGGATCGCCCTTGGCTACCTTCTGACCGACATGAATGGCCAGGGTGACGATGGTTCCGGGCATGGGGGCGCCGACGTGCCTGGGGTTGCCTTCCTCGGCCTGGGGCTTGGCCTTGAGGTTGGCGAGACCCGCCTTGGGGACCCGCACCACCCGGGACTGACCGTTGAGTTCGAAGAAGACCTTGGCCACCCCCGCGCCGTCCGGACTCGCCATGCCCTGTTCGGAGATGATGAGGTTCTTGCCGCGCTCGAGTTCCACGCTGATCTCTTCACCCCCTTGCAGACCGTAAAAGAAGGTGGGGGTGGGTAGCACCGAGACATCGCCGTAATGACTGCGGTGGGCCGCGTACTCCTTGAAGACCTTGGGATACATGAGATGGGAGGCCAGGTCGGTATCCTGGATCTGGCGGCCGGTGGCGGCCTGGGCCTCGGCTCGGGCGGCCTCCAGGTCCACTGGCGGTAGCCAGTCCCCGGCCCGGCCGATGAGGGGCGGCTCGCCCTTGAGGACCTTCCGCTGCAAGGCCGGGGGGAAGCCATCCGGTGGGTAGCCCAACTCGCCCCGCATGAGCGAGATCACCGAGTCCGGGAAGGCGATCTCGCGGGCCGGGTCCGCGACCTCCGCGGGTGTCAGGCCGTTGGCGACCATGAAGAGGGCTAGGTCGCCCACCACCTTCGAGGTGGGGGTGACCTTGACGATGTCGCCAAAGAGGTGATTGACGTCCACATAGGCCTGGGAGACTTCGCCCCAACGGTGATCCAGCCCCATGGCGCGGGCCTGCTCGCGCAGGTTGGTGTATTGTCCGCCGGGCATCTCGTGGCGATAGACGTCGGCGGTGCCGGAGCGGATGTCGGCCTCGAAGGGGGCATAGTAACGGCGTACCCCCTCCCAGTACTGGGAGAGCCCTCGCAGGGCGTCCAGGTTCAGGCCCGGGTCCAGGTCGCTTCCGGCCAGGGCGGCGGCGATGGCGCCCAGGTTGGGCTGGGAGGTGAGCCCGCTCAGGGCGTCCAGGGCGCCATCGACGGCGTCGCAGCCGGCCTCGACGGCGGCCAGGACCGAGGCGGCGGCGATGCCGCTGGTGTCGTGGGTGTGGAAATGGATCGGCAGGCCTATCTCCTGCTTGAGGGCCAGCACCAGCTCCCGAGCGGCGCGGGGCTTGCAAACGCCGGCCATGTCCTTGATGCCCAGGATGTGGGCGCCAGCCTTTTCGAGTTGTTTGGCGAGATTCACGTAGTACTTGAGGTTGTACTTGGGACGCGCCGGATCGAGCAGGTCACCCGTGTAGCAGATGGCCGCCTCGCAGAGGGCACCGGTCTCGATGACGGCGTCCATGGCCACCCGCATGTTGTCCACCCAGTTCAGGGAATCGAAGACCCGGAAGAGGTCGATGCCCTCCCGGGCGGCCTGCTGGACGAAATAGCGCACCACGTTGTCGGCGTAATTGGTGTAGCCCACGGCGTTGGAGGCGCGCAGCAGCATCTGGAACAGGATGTTGGGCGCGGCGGCGCGCAGGCGGGCCAGGCGTTCCCAGGGGTCCTCCTTCAGGAAGCGCAGGGCGACGTCGAAGGTGGCGCCGCCCCAGCATTCCAGGGAGAAGAGCTCCGGCACCATACGTGCGTAGTGGGGGGCGATCTCGGTCAGGTCATGGGTGCGCATGCGGGTGGCGAAGAGGGACTGATGAGCGTCGCGCATGGAGGTGTCGGTGAGGAGGACGCGCTGTTCAGCCCGCATCCAGGCGGCGAATGCGGTGGCGCCCAAGGCCTGGAGCCGGTCCCGGGAGCCGGGGGCCGGGGGCCGGGTGAGATCGCAGGGGGGCTTGAGTGGTGGGGCCATGGGCAGGGCGGGCAGGGCCCTGCCCTTCATCTCCGGGTTGCCGTTGACCCGAATATCGCCCAGAAAACGCAGCAGGCGGTTGGCGCGGTCGCGGCGCTTGCGGAACGTGAAAAGCTCCGGCGTCTCATCGATGAAGCGGGTGGTGCACTTCCCCGACAGGAAGAGGGGGTGGTTGATGACGTTTTCCAGGAAGGGCAGGTTGGAGGCCAGCCCCCGCACCCGGAACTCGCGCAGGGCGCGGTCCATGCGCCGTGCCGCTTCCTCGGGGCTGTGCCCCCAGGCGGTGACCTTGACCAGGAGGGAGTCGTAATAGGGGGTGATGACGGCCCCGGAATAGGCGGTGCCGCCATCGAGGCGGATGCCAAAGCCCGCCGGGCTGCGATAGGCATTGATGCGGCCATAATCCGGGGTGAAGCCGTTCTCCGGGTCCTCGGTGGTGATGCGGCACTGGAGGGCGTGGCCATTGAGGCGCAGGGCCTCCTGCCGGGGGACGTGGGAGTCGTCGTCGCCCAGCCGCGCGCCCTCGGTGATGGCGATCTGCGCCTTGACGATATCCACGCCGGTCACCAGTTCGGTGACGGTGTGTTCGACCTGGATACGCGGATTGACCTCGATGAAGTAGAAGTTGTCGGTGTCCGCGTCCACCAGGAATTCGACGGTGCCGGCGTGGCTATAGTGGGCCGCCCGCGCCAGCCGCAGGGCCGCCTCGCAGAGTTCGACGCGGCGCGCCTCGGTCAGATAGGGCGCCGGGGCCCGCTCCACGACCTTTTGGTTGCGGCGTTGCACCGAGCAGTCACGCTCGAAGAGATGGACCAGTTGGCCGTGGGTGTCGCCCAGGATCTGGACCTCCACATGCCGTGCCCGCCGCACCAGCTTTTCCAGATAGACCTCGTCGTTACCGAAGGCCGCCAAGGCCTCGCGGCGGGCGATGTCCATGGCGGGGCCCAGGTCGGCCGCGGTGGGTATCACGCGCATGCCGCGCCCACCGCCGCCCCAACTGGCCTTGAGCATCAGGGGATAGCCGACGGTCGCCGCCAGGGCCATGGCCCCCTCCAAATCCCGGGGCAGGGCGCCCGTCGCCGGCACCACTGGCACCCCGGCCCGGGCCGCCAGTTCCCGCGCCGAGACCTTGTTGCCCAGTAACCGCATGACCTCGGGTCTGGGGCCGATGAAGGCGATGCCGGCGGTGGCGCAGGCCTCGGCGAAATCGGGATTCTCCGAGAGGAAGCCATAACCGGGATGGATGGCATCGACCTGGTTCTCCTGGGCGATGCGGATGATGTCGGCGATATCCAGGTAGGCGGCGATGGGTTTCTGGCCGGCGCCCACCAAATAAGCCTCGTCGGCCTTGAAGCGGTGCAGGGCAAAGCGATCTTCATTGGAAAAAATGGCGACGGTACGGATACCCATCTCGCTGGCCGCGCGCAGGACGCGGATGGCGATTTCGCTGCGATTGGCGACGAGGAGACGGTGGATTTTTTTCATGTGGCGACGCCCTGAAAAGTGCAGGAAAGGAGAAATTTTGGCGTATTAAAGGGGAACTGTGCCACGACGGCGGCCAATCCGCCATGGCCTGATGGCTAGGGCGTGGATTGCCCGGCTCGGGTTTGCGGCTGGCCCATGGCCACGAGGGTCCATTCGAGGTTTCATCTTTTTGAATAAATTGGTTATTCTCGCGGCCTGCGCGGAGGGGTATCGCCGCTCGGTGAGCATCCCGGTCGGGATGGAATCTGGCCGTGGATAGCGGCCGGATGATTGAAAGGTCATCGGAGCTTAATCCCAGGGTAATGGTGGGATTGCTCTTGAGTGGCCATTAGCCCACAATTTAGTCGTCTGTCAACCCCCCTTGGTCAATCCGGAGTGCCATGCTCAATCCCCTTCCGTTCGCCTGGCGAAAGCCGCTTGTGCATCTTGCCCTCTTCCTGGCGGCCATCTACCTGTACGCTCTGCTGATGGAGCATTTCGGTGGCTTCAGCACGGCGGTCATGTACCTGCAATGGCCGGAAGCGCTGGTGGTGCTCTATGTGTACGGATTGATCTACGCCCTGCTCAAGCCCTCCCCCTGGCGGCCCTGGCTGGCGGGAGCGCCCATTTTTCTCCTTTACCTGACCCATGACGTCTTCTATCTCGTCTATGGCAAGGTCTTCCGCCTCATCAATATGGCGGAACTGCCCGAGTTGTTGCAAATCCTCCCGCCCCTTTACTCCGTGCTGCTGGTGGTGTTTTTTCTCACCCCCCTGGTTCTGATTCTGGTTCGTATCGATTATCACCGGCCCCTGCGGATCCTCATCGCCCTCCTGCCGCTGGCATTGGTCGTCACCCTGATCAAGGCCACACCCGACGCCTTCGCCACGGGTTTCCGGACCTTTGCCTATGAGATTGTCAAGTATTCGGATGGTAAAAGCGTGGAGACTAATGGCCGCCTGGCCATGATGCTCTTCCGCGAGGCGGAGCGGGAAAAGACCCTCCAGTCCATTCAGCCCTACCTGAACCGGCCCGGTTATGACAAGGCTTTCACGGGCGAGGTCGAGCGGCTGCGGCCCTACCTCAAGCCCCGCAATGTCCACCTGCTCATCTTGGAGAGCTTCCTGGACCCCCGCCTCTTCCGCGATCTGAAACTGTCGCGGGACCCGGTGCATCCGGATTTCGCCGCCCTGTTTGGGGACCAGTTGGGCCTGTCCATCTCCCCGGTGTTCGGTGGCGCCACCTCCCAGGCCGAGTTCGAGGTCTTGTGCGGGGTGCCGGCCTTGGAGCGGTTGTCCAGTGTCGAATTCAATACCTTCACCGGCGCCCCGGCCCGTTGTTTGCCTGACCTCTTGGGTCAACTGGGCTATCGCGCGGTGGCCAGCAACGCCTACAAGCCCAACTTTTTCAACACCCAGTCCGCATACAAGGGTATGGGTTTCGCCGAGCAGTATTTCTCCGAGGAATTCCTGCCGCGCGAGGTTACCTACCTCAAGTTTGGTGACCCGGGTAAGGAAGAATACATCTTTGACAGCGATCTGCTGCCCCAGAACCTGGAATTCGTGCGTCGCCATCTGCAGGAATATCCCGACCAGCCGCTATTCAATTACCTCCTGACCATTTTCGGCCATACGCCCCATAACGAGGATCTGGACCGGCATCCCCGGGTCATCGAGGTGGAATCCGCCTACGCCGACGAACATCTGGTCCGCGTGGTTAACCATTTCTACTACCGCACCCAGGCCTTGGCGGCCTATGTTCGGGAACTTCTGGCCATCGATCCCGATAGCCTGATCGTGCTGGTCAGTGATCACGTCCCGCCCCTCCAGTTCGGACCCCCAACCTATCAGGCCCTGGCTTACATGAACAATATCGAGGGCAACCATTTTTACAACCGGCTGGCCATTCTTGATCGGGGTAAGCCGGTCTCTTTCGACCCCATGCGGCATTTCGATTTGCCTAAGCTGGTTATGAACGATCTGACCCAGGGGCATTACTGCCAGGCGGGGGATTGTGAGTATCTGCTCAAGAGCAAGCCGGGGCGTGATGACTATTTCGACAAATACCTGGCCCTGATGGCGCATGCCTCCGAGTAGCTGATGGCCGAAGCCGAGGCGGGGGGAAAGCAGGGCGCCGGTCTTTTTGGGTTGGCCCTGGCTTGCCTGCGAGAGCGGGATCCCGACCAGAAGGTCGAATTGACGCGGCAAGCCGCGGAGGGCTGGCGGGCCGGTCGGCTTGCGCTGACCGACCCCACGCCCCTGGAGGACCTCGACGAACCAGGCCGTCCCGAGCGACCGGAGTTGGTGCCGCCCCGGGCCCTGGCGAAGCGTTCCGCCCAAGCGGGTAAGGGCGGCGGCAAGGGTCGCGCCGCCCTGATCCATGCCGTGGCCCATATCGAATTCAACGCCATCAATCTGGCCTGGGACGCCGTTTACCGGTTTCGTGGCCTGCCCCGCGCCTATTGGTGAGGGTGGCGGACGAGGAGGCCCGGCATTTTGGTCTCATGCGGGACCGCCTGAGGACCTTGGGCCATGAGTATGGTGATTTCCCCGCCCATGATGGCCTCTGGTCCATGGCGCGGCGCACGGCGGCTGATCCCCTGGCGCGCATGGCCCTGATCCCCCGGGTGCTGGAGGCGCGGGGCCTGGACGTGACCCCGAACATGATCACCCGCTTCCGGGATGCCGGGGATGGCGAGACCGCGGACTGTCTGGCGATCATCCTGCGTGACGAGATTAGCCATGTTGCGGCGGGGACGCGCTGGTTCCACTTCCTCTGCGCGGAGCGGGGGCTGGAACCCGAGAGCCAGTATTTTGAGCTGCTGGCCCGCTATCTGGGCGGTGAGGTGCGGGGCCCCCTCAATCTGGAGGATCGCCGCCGCGCGGGCTTTAGCGAGGCCGAACTGGAGCGTTTGCAGGCGGCTACGCCTAAACCTGCTGGCGCTTTGACCTGATCCAGGCCTGCTGATGGTGCTCGCCTCGGCCAGGGTCTCAACAGGCTCAAACCCGCCTACCCCACCGCCAACCGCGGCCGACCCTATTCTGGAAGAATGGCCTCCCGCCGCCAGCCCGCCGCCGAGACACTCAAGACCTCGCCTCGCTTGGGATGCCAGTCCGCCAGGACCTGGCGCATCGCGGCGTGGCCGTCAAGGTCGAAGGTCTGTTCCCCGGGTCTGTGGGTATGGCCATGGATCAGGTGCCAGACGCCATGGCGGCGCAGGATGGCCTTAACGGCCTCCTGGTTCACGTCCATGATGGCCAGGGGCTTGCGGGCGATCGCCTGGCCACTCTTACGGCGGTAATTGGTCGCCAGGGCGCGTCGCTTATCCAGCCGTTTCAACAAAAAGAGCAACTTGACGACGGGGTTGCGGATGACGCGGCGGAATTTCTGGTAGGCCAGGTCGTCGGTGCAGAGGAGGTCGCCATGCATCAGCAGGGTTGGAGTCCCCAGCAGATCCACCCGGCTTGGCTCCCTTAACAGGCTACAGCCGGTCTCCTGGCTAAAGCGCTTGCCGAGCAGAAAATCCCTGTTGCCGGAAATAATGGCGCACCGGGTGCCGCTCTCGGTGAGGTCGCGCAGGGCCTGGCGGATGGCGGGGTAGGGCGCTTGATCATCATCGTCGCCAATCCAGGCATCGAAGAGATCGCCGAGGATGTAGAGGGCCTCGGCCTGCCGCGCCCGCCGGCGGAGAAAGCCCAGGAACAACGCCACGGTGGCCGGCTGCTCTGGCGCCAGGTGGAGGTCCGAGATGAAAAGGAATTCCGGCGGGGAGGAGGGCATGCGCCTAGCCGCTAATGCTTGATCGCTGCCGCCAGACGCTCCCCACGGGGCCCGCCTAGGCCATGACCTCGGCTTTTTCGATAACGACATCCTCGACGGGGACATCCTGGTGGCCCTGGCGGTTACCCGTCTTGACCCCTTTGATCTTGTTGACCACCTCCAACCCCTCGGTCACCTTGCCGAAGACGCAATAGCCCCAGCCATCCTGGCCCGGATAGTCGAGAAAGGTGTTGTCGGCCACGTTGATGAAGAACTGGGAACTGGCGGAGTGCGGGTCCGAGGTGCGCGCCATGGCCAGGGTGCCCGTCTTATTCTTGAGGCCGTTCTTGGCCTCGTTCGGGATGGGGGCGCGGGAACGCTTCTCGGCGAGGCGGCTGTCCATGCCACCGCCCTGGATCATGAATCCATTGATAACGCGATGGAAGATAGTCCCGTCGTAATGGCCTTCCCGGACGTACTGCTCGAAATTGGCGGCGGTGCCCGGCGCCTTTTCAAAGTCAAGTTCAATGGTGATGTCGCCGTGATTGGTCGTGAGTTTGATCATGTAAGCGTCTCGGAGCGAGGTAGGTGAAATGCCCGCGCGAGTGGCGCGGGCCATGGCGAGTGGCGGCGGGGTGCTATCCATCTGACCGACTTGATGGGTGGGATAGGGGCCCGCGACCTGGATTCAGCCGCCCACGCGGCTGGCCTTTTCGATGATGACGTTCTCCTGGGGCACATCTGTCGGGAAGGGACCCTTGGCCCCGGTGGGCAGGCCGCCGATGGCGTCAACGACCGCCATGCCCTCCGTGACCCGCCCGAAGACGGTGTAGCCCCAACCACGCGGGGTCTTGGCGGTATGGTTTAGGAAGGCGTTATCCTTGAGATTGATGAAGAATTGGGCGGTGGCCGAGTTGGGGTCGCTGGTGCGGGCCATGGCCAGGGTGCCGCGCTCGTTCTTGAGGCCGTTGTCCGCCTCGATCACCACCGAGGGCCGGGTGTCCTTTTGTTTCATATCCTGGCCAAAGCCACCGCCCTGGATCATGAAGTCTTTGATAACGCGATGGAAGACGGTACCGTTGTAGAAGCCGCTGTCTACATAGGCAAGGAAATTCTCGACCGACTTGGGGGCCTGGTCGGGATAGAGTTCCAGGACGATGACCCCCTTGTTGGTTTGGAGGCTGACCTGGGGGTTGCCCGCCAGGGCGGTGCCCGCAAGGATGATCGACAGCAGGGCGAGGGCAACGAGCGTGAATCTCCGCATCATGGAGCTCCTTAAAGTGCAGGGGACGGGGATAAAAGATGGCATATTACGGGTTCGGTCCCAATCGGAAAACCCCCGCGTCTCCTCTTCGCGGTCCCGCAGGATCACCCGCGAGGGTGATTGGCGCGGTTTTCGCCCAAGGGACTGCTTTGCTACTATCCCCTGAATTCCCAAGATCCCGGTCCCAAACCCATGCTTCAGATCCATAACAGCCTGACCCGCCATAAAGCGGATTTCGTCCCCCTGGAACCCGGCAAGGTAAGCCTCTATGTGTGCGGCATGACGGTCTATGACCTCTGCCACCTGGGGCACGCCCGGGTCATGGTGGTGTTCGATGTCGTCTATCGCTATCTGCGGCATCTGGGTTACGAGGTGACCTATGTGCGCAACATCACGG
>JBASIS010000138.1:0-13117 GCA_049654905.1 Chromatiaceae bacterium | reverse complement strand
CTCCACCGTACTTGGCGGCCATGACCTTGGTGATGGCGGCGGTGAGGGTGGTCTTGCCATGGTCAACGTGGCCAATCGTGCCTACGTTGACGTGCGGCTTCTTGCGTTCGAATTTGGCTTTGGACATCCCGATCTACCCTAAATTTGCTCGTTAGTGTGTCTTGGCTAGGGTATCGGCGGCTTTGCCGGTACCTCAGAGATTTGGAACAGATTATCTAGAATTCGTGGCGAATCCTTACATTCCCCGGCGTGAGTTGCTGGCCAAACCGAACAACTCCGCTAAGGCTGCCTCGGCCTCTATTGATTGCCGGCGGCGTACGCCGCACCGCGAGTCAATTTTTGGCGACTGGTCGGTCGCTACTATTGGGGCCTTCCTGTTCCATTGATCTTCCTACAACTTCCCACAGAGGCTGCAGTAAACAGGTGCCGTCTATTTCGCTTCGCCCGCAGTGTTCCTCAGGGCGCAATCAAAATGCAAAGGAGGGAACCAGGATCTCCGGGCCCCGCGCAACCCCAGACGGGGTCGGCGCTCCTCTACCCCACTACCACCGATAATGCGAGAAGGCCTTGTTTGCTTCCGCCATGCGGTGAGTATCTTCCTTTTTCTTGACCGCCGTACCCCGTGAATCAGCCGCGTCCATCAGTTCACCAGCCAACCGCAGGGCCATGGACTTTTCGGAACGTTTGCGAGCGGCATCAATCAACCAGCGCATGGCCAGTGAATTCCGGCGCTGCGGGCGTACTTCAACGGGGACCTGATAAGTAGCACCGCCTACGCGGCGAGACTTAACCTCAACCACGGGGCGCACATTCTCCATGGCCTGGTCGAGCATATTCAGTGGCTCACCACCCTTTTTGTTTGCCATGGTCTCCAAAGCGCCGTACATGATGCGCTCGGCAACGGCTTTCTTGCCGTCTTCCATCAGCATGTTTACAAATTTGGCGAGTAGGTTACTTCCGAACTTCGGGTCCGGCAGAACCTGGCGGCGAGCAACGATCCGTCTTCTGGGCATGTGAGACTCCGACCTTCTAAATTCGACTAGCGATCAGCTCTTTGGGCGCTTGGCGCCATACTTAGAGCGACCCTGACGGCGCTTGTCCACGCCCGAGGTATCCAGGGTACCGCGTACTGTGTGGTAGCGAACGCCAGGTAAGTCCTTGACGCGGCCACCCCGGATAAGGACCACCGAGTGTTCCTGGAGGTTATGGCCTTCACCGCCAATATAGGATGTGACCTCGAAACCGTTGGTCAGGCGAACACGCGCGACCTTACGCAGGGCGGAGTTAGGTTTTTTGGGCGTCGTGGTGTAGACGCGCGTGCAGACACCACGCTTCTGAGGGCACTCCTCAAGCGCGGGTACCGTGCTCTTCGCCACCTGACGCTTACGCGGCTTGCGGACCAACTGATTGATGGTTGTCATGCAAACACTCTCCAGCGGCGCCTTCGCGCACCAAATCCGGGAAACGCCGGGCTACCCCTTGCGCCTCACCCTGCCCAGTAATAAATCAAGCCGACCAGATGGCCGGCTTGGCTAAGACCCGAAAGTATAGGTTTCACCCTAGAACATGTCAATACCTTGACGCAGTTTCAGGGATTGAGGTCGCATATTCGGTCACTCGGCTTCCGCGATATTGAGGGCCTCCTTGAAGGCCTCCTCGACCTCGGCGCTCGCCATTTCGATCTTGGCGCCACCGGCCTCCGCCTCTAGCTCCCGCTCCTCGCGGCGTTTGCGACGGCGCTCCTTGTGGGAGGCCAGGCCAGTGCCCGCCGGGATGAGACGGCCGACGATGACGTTCTCCTTGAGGCCGCCCAGGCGATCCGTGGAACCCCGTACCGCCGCCTCGGTCAGCACGCGGGTGGTCTCCTGGAAGGAGGCTGCGGAGATAAAGGACTCCGTCGCCAGAGAGGCCTTGGTAATGCCCAGCAGGAGCGGCTCATAGCGGGCGGGGTGGCGACCTTCCGCCAGGGCCCGCTCGTTCTCGATCAACACCTGGCCCAGTTCCGCCTGTTCACCGCGCAGCAGCCGGGTATCGCCCGCATCCAGGATCTCGCCCTTGCGCAGCATCTGCCGGACGATGACCTCGATATGCTTGTCGTTAATCTTGACGCCCTGGAGGCGATAGACGTCCTGGATTTCCTTCACCAGATACTCGGCGAGTTGGGTGACGCCCTTCAGCCGCAAAATATCGTGGGGATTGAGCTCGCCATCGGACACGATCTCGCCCCGCTCCACGCGCTCGCCCTCGAAGACGTTGACGTGACGCCACTTGGGGATCAATTCCTCGATCTGTTCGCCGTCATCCGTGGTGATGACCAAGCGCTGCTTGCCCTTGGTGTCCTTACCAAAGCTGATGGTGCCCGAGGCCTCCGCCAGGAGGGCGGGCTCCTTGGGCCGGCGGGCCTCGAAGAGGTCCGCGACCCGGGGCAGACCGCCCGTAATGTCGCGCGTCTTGCTCGACTCCTGCGGAATTCGCGCCAGGACATCACCCACCCCGACATCGGCGCCGTCAGCGACGCCCACGATCGCCCCGGCGGGCAAGAAGTAACGGGCCGGGATATCGGTACCCGCGATGTTGTGTTCCTGCTCATTCTCGTCGAGCAGCTTGACCATGGGCCGCAAGTCCTTGCCCGCGGCCGGCCGCTGCTTGGGATCAATGACCACCAGCGACTTGAGGCCCGTCACCTCGTCGGTTTCCTGCTGCACCGTAACACCCTCGATGAAGGAGTCGAAGCGCAGCCGCCCCGCCACCTCGGTCACCACCGGGTGGGTGAAGGGGTCCCAGGTCGCCGCCACCCAGCCGCCAGAGACGGAATCGCCGTCGGCGTTACGCAGGGTGGCGCCGTAAGGTAGTTTGTAGCGCTCTTTCTCCATGCCCAGTTCGTCGACCACGGAGAGTTCACCGGAGCGGGAGACGGCCACCAGGTGGCCCATCTGATGACGGACAACCTTAAGATTATGCAGGCGCACGGTACCGGCGGACTTGATCTCGATGCTATTGACCGCCGCCGCCCGGGAGGCGGCGCCACCGATATGGAAGGTGCGCATGGTCAACTGGGTGCCCGGCTCGCCGATGGATTGAGCGGCAATGACACCCACCGCCTCACCCATGTTCACTAGATGACCGCGCGCCAGATCACGCCCATAACAATGGGCGCAGACCCCAGTGCGGGCCTCGCAGGTGATGGGCGACCGGACCCGCACCTGGTCGATACCGGCCTGTTCCATGGCCACCACCCCCTGTTCATCCAAGAGGGTACCCGCGGAGCAAATGAGTTCGTCGCTGCCCGGGCGATAGACATCCTCGGCCAGCACCCGGCCAAGGATGCGCTCGCGCAAGGGCTCGACGATGTCGCCCCCCTCGATAATGGGCGTCATCAGCAGGCCGCGCTCGGTGCCACAATCGGTTTCCAGGACCACCATGTCCTGGGCCACGTCCACCAGGCGCCGGGTCAGGTAACCCGAGTTGGCGGTCTTGAGGGCCGTGTCGGCCAGACCCTTGCGCGCGCCATGGGTAGAGATGAAGTACTGGATGACGTTCAGCCCCTCCCGGAAGTTGGCCGTGATGGGGGTCTCGATAATGGAGCCATCGGGCTTGGCCATGAGACCACGCATGCCCGCCAATTGGCGAATCTGCGCGGCGGAACCGCGGGCGCCAGAGTCGGCCATCATATAGATGGAGTTGAAGGAATCCTGCAGGACCGCCTTACCCTTGGTGTCGGTCACCAACTCCTTGCCCAGCTTGCCCATCATGGCCTTGGCCACCAGATCGTTGGTATGGGACCAGATGTCGATGACCTTGTTATAGCGCTCGCCGTTGGTGACCAGGCCCGAGGCGTATTGCTGCTCGATCTCCTTCACCTGGCGCTCCGCCTCGCCCAGAATCCCCGGCTTCTCCTCCGGGACCGCCATATCTTCCAGACCGATGGAGATACCGGACCGGGTAGCCATGCGAAAGCCCAGGTACATGACCTGGTCGGCAAAGACCACGGTTTGCTTGAGGCCCAGGGTGCGGTAACAGGTGTTGATGAGGCGGGAGATCTGGCGCTTGCCCAAGGCCTGATCGACCAGGCTAAAGGGCAGGCCCTCGGGCACGATCTCATAGACTAGGGCGCGGCCCAGGATTGTATCCTTCAGGGATAGCCGCGATTCTCGTTCGCCCGCCTCGTTGATCAGCACCTCGGGGATGCGCACCCTGACGCGGGCATGAATATCGGCCTGGCCCGTCTCGTAGGCGCGCCGCGCCTCGTCGATATTGGCGTAGACGCTACCCTCGCCCCGGACGCCCGCGCGCTCGCGGGTCATATAGTAGAGACCCAGGACCACATCCTGGGACGGCACGATGATGGGTTCGCCATTGGCGGGCGACAGGATATTGTTGGAGGCCATCATCAGGGCGCGGGTCTCGATTTGCGCCTCCAGGGACAGGGGCACATGGACCGCCATCTGGTCGCCATCGAAGTCGGCGTTGAAGGCGGTACAGACCAGGGGATGGAGCTGGATGGCCTTGCCCTCGATCAGCACCGGCTCGAAGGCCTGGATACCCAAACGGTGCAGAGTCGGGGCGCGGTTGAGCATCACCGGATGCTCGCGGATGACATCCTCCAGGATGTCCCACACCTCGGCCGCGCCGCGATCGACCATCTTCTTGGCCGCCTTGATGGTGGTGGCCAGACCACGCAGTTGCAGCTTGCCGTAGACGAAGGGCTTGAACAGCTCCAGGGCCATGCGCTTGGGTAGGCCGCACTGGTGCAGCTTCAGCTTGGGGCCGACCACGATGACGGAACGCCCGGAATAGTCGACCCGCTTACCCAGCAGATTCTGACGGAACCGTCCTTGTTTGCCCTTGATCATGTCCGCCAGGGACTTGAGGGGGCGCTTGTTGGTGCCGGTAATGGCGCGGCCACGGCGACCGTTGTCGAGCAGGGCATCCACGGACTCCTGCAGCATGCGCTTTTCGTTGCGCACGATGATGTCCGGCGCGATCAGGTCCAGCAACCGCTTGAGGCGGTTGTTGCGATTGATGACCCGGCGATAGAGGTCGTTCAGGTCCGAGGTCGCGAAGCGCCCCCCGTCCAGGGGTACCAGGGGCCGCAATTCTGGCGGCAAGACCGGCAGGACGGTAAGAATCATCCATTCGGGCCGATTGCCGGACTCCAGCAGGGATTCCATCAGCTTGAGCCGCTTGGACAGCTTCTTGATCTTGGTCTCGGAGTTGGTCGCCTCGATCTCCTCTCGCATCTGGCGCATTTCCGCCGGCAGATCGAGGGTGCGCAGCAGCTCATAGACCGCCTCGGCGCCCATGCGGGCATCGAACTCGTCGCCATTTTCCTCCAGGGCCTCCAGATACTGCTCGTCGGTCAGCAGTTGGCGGCGCTCGAGCTGGGTCATTCCGGGATCGATGACGACAAAGGACTCGAAATAGAGGATGCGCTCGATGTCGCGCAGGGTCATGTCCAGCAGCAGGCCAATGCGCGAGGGCAGTGACTTGAGGAACCAGATATGAGCCACCGGGCTCGCCAGATCGATATGGCCCATGCGTTCGCGGCGCACCTTGGCCAGGGTCACCTCGACGCCGCACTTCTCGCAGACGACGCCGCGATGCTTGAGGCGCTTGTACTTGCCGCACAGGCATTCGTAATCGCTGACGGGGCCGAAGATCTTGGCGCAGAAGAGGCCATCGCGCTCCGGCTTAAAGGTGCGGTAGTTGATGGTCTCCGGCTTCTTGACCTCACCGTAGGACCAGGAACGGATGGTGTCCGGCGAGGCCAACCCGATCTTGATGGCGTCGAACTCCAGGGCCTGACCCTGGGCCTTGAGAATTTTGAGCAGATCTTTCAATTCAGTGTCTCCGTGATGGAGGACTCCAGGGCATGACCCGGGAGCCGAGAAGGCGCCGAGGACGGAGGCCTGGGGGGCTGGCGGTCCTCATTCCAGGACCGCCACCGTGCACCCGGGAGCCTCAGTCCTGTTCGAGTTCGACGTTGATGCTCAGGGAGCGTATTTCCTTGACCAGCACGTTGAAGGACTCGGGCATGCCAGCCTCCATGCGATGGTCGCCATCGACGATATTCTTGTACATCTTGGTACGCCCGTTCACATCGTCGGACTTGACGGTGAGCATCTCCTGCAAGGTGTAGGCCGCACCGTAGGCCTCCAGTGCCCAGACCTCCATCTCCCCGAAGCGCTGGCCGCCGAACTGGGCCTTACCGCCCAGGGGTTGCTGGGTAACCAGGCTGTAGGGACCCGTGGAACGCGCATGCATCTTGTCATCCACCAGGTGATTGAGCTTGAGCATGTACATGTAGCCGACGGTGACTGGGCGGTCGAAGGCATCGCCGGTGCGGCCGTCGTAAAGCTGGGTCTGGGCCATGGGGATGCCCGTACCGCTATTATCCCGGCCAGCCAGGCGGAGCATCTCGCGGATTTCCCCCTCGGCGCAGCCATCGAAAACCGGCGTCGCCATGGGTACGCCCTTGGTCAGGTTGCGAGCGAGTTCAAAAATCTCCTCGTCCGTCAGACTGTCCAGGTTCTCCGGCTTACCGCTGGAGTTATAAATTTGACCCAGGAAGTCCCGCAGATCGCCGACCGCCCGATGGGCGCGCAGCATCTCGTCGATGCGACGACCCAGGCCATTGGCGGCCCAGCCCAGATGGGTCTCCAGCACCTGGCCCACATTCATGCGCGAGGGCACGCCCAGCGGATTAAGGACGATATCCACCGGCTCGCCATCGGCGGAGAAGGGCATATCCTCCACCGGCACGATCATGGAGATAACGCCCTTGTTGCCATGACGGCCGGCCATCTTGTCGCCCGGCTGGACGCGACGCTTCACCGCCACATAGACCTTGACCATCTTCAGCACCCCAGGGGCGAGGTCGTCGCCCTGGGTGATCTTGCGCTTCTTAACCTCGAAGCGGGCTCGAAATTCCTCGCGTTGCTCCTTGATGTGCTTGGCAATGGTCTCAAGCTGGCTCGCGGAGTCTTCGGCGCGTAGGCGGATTTCCAGCCACTTATCGCGGGAATCCTGCTGGACCACCTCATGGAGATAGGTTTTGGTGATCTTGGCCCCAGCCTTAAGACCCCGTGGGCCACCATCGGCGATCTTGCCGACCAGCATGCGCTCGACGCGCTGGAAGGTATCATTCTCCATGATGCGCAACTGGTCGGCCAGATCCTTGCGGACCTGCTCCAGTTCCATCTCCTCGATCTGATAGGCGCGCTTGTCCTTTTCGACACCATCGCGGATGAAAACCTGGACATCGACAACCGTTCCGGCCATGCCGGAGGGCAGGCGCAGTGAGGTGTCCTTCACGTCCGAAGCCTTCTCGCCAAAGATGGCGCGCAGCAGCTTCTCCTCGGGGGTGAGCTGAGTCTCGCCCTTGGGGGTGACCTTGCCCACCAGGATGTCACCATCCCGCACCTCGGCACCGACATAAATGATGCCGGACTCATCCAGCTTGGCCAGGGCCGCCTCGCCGACATTGGGGATGTCGGCGGAGATTTCCTCAGGACCCAGCTTAGTGTCGCGGGCCAGGCAGGTCAGTTCCTCGATATGGATGGAGGTGAAACGGTCCTCCTGCACCACCCGCTCGGAGATGAGGATGGAATCCTCGAAGTTGTAGCCGTTCCAGGGCATAAAGGCGACGCGCAGGTTCTGGCCCAGGGCCAGTTCACCCATGTCGGTGGAAGGACCGTCCGCCAGGACATCGCCCCGGGAGATGAGATCACCCACCCCCACCAGGGGCCGCTGGTTGATACAGGTATTCTGGTTGGAACGGGTGTACTTGGTCAGGTTGTAGATATCGACGCCCGGCACACCCGGCTCCGCCTCGTCGTCGTTGACCCGCACCACGATGCGGGCGGCATCCACGGACTCGACCGCGCCCCCGCGCCGCGCCACCACGGTGACACCAGAGTCAATGGCCACTACACGTTCCATGCCCGTTCCGACCAGGGGCTTTTCGGCCCGCAGGGTGGGTACCGCCTGACGCTGCATATTGGAGCCCATGAGGGCGCGGTTGGCGTCGTCATGCTCCAGGAAGGGGATCAGGGAGGCCGCCACGGACACGATCTGGCGCGGCGACACGTCCATGTACTGGACCTCGGCCGGGGCCTTCATGGTGAATTCGTTCGAGTGCCGACAGGAAACCAGGGCATCGGTCAGGAGGCCATCCGCATCCAGGGTTGCATTGGCCTGGGCGATAACGAATTTGCCTTCATCGATAGCGGAAAGGTAGTGGATCTCGGCGGTGACCTTGCCGTTCTCTACCTGGCGGTAGGGGGTCTCCAGGAAGCCATAGCGGTTGGTGCGGGCAAAGACGGCCAGGGAATTAATGAGGCCAATGTTCGGACCTTCCGGGGTCTCGATCGGGCAGACACGGCCGTAATGGGTCGGATGCACATCACGCACCTCGAAGCCGGCGCGTTCGCGGGCCAGGCCGCCCGGACCGAGGGCTGAAACCCGGCGCTTGTGGGTGACCTCGGAGAGGGGGTTGTTCTGATCCATGAACTGCGACAACTGGCTGGAACCGAAAAACTCCTTGATGGCCGCCGACACCGGCTTGGCATTGATGAGTTCCTGGGGCATCAGGCCCTCGGACTCGGCCAGGGACAGGCGCTCCTTGACTGCCCGCTCGACGCGCACCAGGCCGACCCGGAACTGATTCTCCGCCATCTCGCCCACGCAGCGGATGCGCCGGTTGCCGAGGTGATCGATGTCATCCACGGTCCCGCGCCCATTGCGCAACTCCACCAGGATGCGTAGCACGTCGATGATATCGGAGCCCTCCCCCTGCGCGGCGCAGAGCTTGTGGGAGACATCGTCATTGCGAGCGCCGAAATAGACGTGATCGTAGAGAATCCCGGGACCCTCCTCGCCCTCGCGGGCCAGGCGCCGATTAAACTTCATCCGGCCCACGGCGGATAGATCATAGCGGTCGTGGGTGAAGAAGAGGTTGTGGAAGAGGTTCTGGGCCGCTTCCTTAGTTGGGGGCTCGCCGGGTCGCATCATGCGATAGATTTCGACCTGGGCCTCCAACTCGGTGGCGGTGGTATCGATGCGCAGGGTCTCCGACATGTAGGGGCCCTGGTCCAGATCATTGACGAAGAGAGTCCGCAACTCACCGATACCCTTCTCCCGTACCAGTTGCAGCAACTCGGGGGTGATGAGGTCATTGGCGTTGGCCAGCAATTCGCCCGTCTCGGTATCAATAAGATGGTGAGCCAGAATGCGGCCTAACAGAAAGTCAGCGGGCACCGTCAGGCGCTCCACGTTCAGCTTCTGGAGTTCTCGCGTGTGGCGGGCGGTTACCCGGCGGCCGGCTTCCACCACCAGTTGGTCACCCACCTTGATGTCAAAGACCAGAGTCTCGCCCCGGAGCCGATCCGGAACCAGGTCCAGCTCAAACTCGTCGCCGTTGAGGCGAAAGCAATCGGTCTCAAAAAAGCAGTTGAGTATGCGCTGGGTGTCATAGCCCAGGGCGCGCAACAGGATGGTGGCCGGCAACTTACGGCGACGATCGATGCGCACGAAGACGTTGTCCTTGGGATCGAACTCGAAGTCGAGCCAGGAACCACGATAGGGGATGACGCGCGCCGAGAAGAGCAACTTACCGGAGGAGTGGGTCTTGCCCTTGTCATGGTCGAAAAAAACGCCCGGCGAGCGATGTAACTGGGAGACGATGACCCGCTCGGTGCCATTGATGATGAAGGTACCGGTGTCGGTCATGAGGGGCATCTCGCCCATGTAGACTTCCTGCTCCTTGATATCCTTGATGACGCGAGACCCGGCCGGGGCATCCCGATCGTAGATTACCAGGCGCAGCAGGACCCGCAGCGGGGCCGCATAGGTGGCTCCCCGCTGATGGCACTCGCGCACGTCAAAGGGCGGCTCGCCGAGACGATAGCTGACGTACTCCAGCACCGCGTTCCCAGAGTAGCTCTCGATGGGAAAGACGGATTTGAAGGCGGCGTGCAGCCCCATGTCGTGCCGCTCGGAGGGTTTCATGCCCTCCTGAAGATAATCCCGATAAGAGTCAATCTGGGTCGCGAGCAGGAAGGGGACTTCCAGGATGCTGGTGCGCTTGCCGAAGTCCTTGCGGATACGCTTTTTCTCGGTGAACGAATAAGCCATGCTGCCTTACCCTCGACGTACTGATAATTGGGCCGCCCTGGAATGGGCGGCGGATCGGGACGGAACGTGCGGACTGCCTAACCGTCCTTCCCACCCGATGCGTGCGTGGCTCAAAGCCCCGCGACGGAAACAGGGAAAGGCCAGCGGTCCAAGGACCGCCAGCCCCTCATTCCTAATGGAAGAATAACGACGCAAGGCTGAGATTATTTAACCTCGACGGTGGCGCCAGCCTCTTCCAGTTGCTTCTTGGCGGTAGCCGCTTCATCCTTGGGAACACCTTCCTTCACGGTGGTCGGCACGCCTTCGACGGCGTCCTTGGCTTCCTTGAGGCCCAGGCCCGTCAGGGCGCGGACGACCTTGATGACGCTAACCTTGTTTTCGCCGAAGCCGGTCAGAACGACGTCGAACTCGGTCTTCTCCTCGACGGCCTCGGCCACGGCGGCGGGGGCCGCGGCGACGGCGACGGCGGCGGCGGCGGTTACGCCAAACTTCTCTTCCATCGCGCTGATAAGCTCAACGACATCCATGACGGTCATGTTGGCGATGGCTTCCAGGATGTCTTCTTTGGATATAGACATGGGTTTCTCCTAAATCGAATAGCTGGTTGATGCCCTACCGAGGACCGGACCCGTGGGGTCAGGCCGCCTCTTTGGCATCGCGGACCGCCGCGAGGGTACGGACAAGCTTGCCCGGGACCTCGTTGATGGTCGCCACGAGTTTCTGCGCCGGGGCCTTCATGACGGACATGAGCTGGGATATCGCCTGCTCGTAGGTCGGCATCTTCGCGAGCGTGCCGAGTTCCGAGGGGGCGAGCAGCTTGCCGCCAATGGACACAAGCGTGACCTTGAGCGCGTTATTACCCTTGGCAAACGCCTCGACCACGCGTGCCGCCGAACCCGGATCCGTCTGCGAAAAGGCCAGGACCATGGGCCCCTTGAGGGCCCCCTGTATGCAGGCGAATTCCGTACCTTCGACGGCGCGCTTGGCCAGGGTGTTCTTGACGACGCGCAGATACACCCCTGCCTTGCGCGCTTCAACGCGCAAGCTGGTCATCTGGGCGACGGTCAAGCCCCGGTACTCGGCGCCAACGGCCGAATATGCGCTCTTCGCGACTTCCGCGACCTCGGCGACGATGGTTTCTTTCTGGGCAAAATTCAGTGCCACAGTTCGTCACCTCCTGATTTCGGTTGTCTGGGGACGCTATCCCCTGTGCCGATTGCCGCCCGGGCTATCCCTAACCCAGTAAGGCGGCGGTTCCGTGCGCCGTTATCAGGGGTCTTGCCACCGCTTGCGCGGTCACCAGTCCGATTCGGGAGCACCGTCTGCGCGGGCCTGCGTAAATTAAGTCTGGCGCAACGTGGAATCCCTGTGGCAGCCCGGACGCCCGCGGTCTTTGACGGCCCCCGGCAAATAACCAGGGCCCCAAAGATCACATCGAACCCCGACCCGAAGGCCAGGGTCCGAAAATTATCGTGGCCATCATTCCCGGTGGCCGCCAAGTCGAGGTGAGGCATCGCCCCCCTCACGAAGGGTTAGACGAGAGCCTGGTGATCCACCGTCAGTCCAGGCCCCATGGTCGTGGAGACCGTGACCTTGCGCATGTAAACACCTTTGGAGGTACTGGGCTTGACCTTCATCAGGTTGCGCAGCAGGGCCTCAAGATTTTCGCGCAGGGCCACGGCCTCGAAGGAGACCTTGCCCAGGGGGCAGTGGATGATGCCACCCTTATCGGTGCGATAGCGCACCTGACCGGCCTTGGCATTACGCACCGCCTCGGCCACATCGGCGGCCACGGTACCCACCTTGGGATTAGGCATGAGTCCGCGAGGACCCAGCAAACGCCCTAACTGGCCAACCACGCGCATGGCATCCGGAGAGGCGATGATGACATCGTAGTTGAGGTTACCGGCCTTCATATCCTCCGCTAAATCCTCCATGCCAACGCGTTCGGCGCCGGCGGCCGTGGCCGCATCCGCCGCCGCGCCCTGGCAAAAGACGGCCACTCGCACCTGCTTGCCAATGCCATTCGGTAAGACGGTAGCGCCACGAACCACCTGATCGGACTTCCGCGGATCGACGCCTAGATTCACGGAGACATCAACGTTCTCCATGAACTTAACCTTGGATAGCCCCTGGAGCACCACGAAGGCCTCTTCCGCGCCATAAACCCGGCCTTTTTCAAATCCGGACCGAACCGCCTGCATGCGCTTTGAAAGCTTAGCCATTTCAGACTCCCTCCACATTCAGGCCCATGGCGCGGGCACTGCCGGCGATGGTACGAACAGCGGCATCCATATTGGCGGCTGTCAAGTCTGGCATTTTCATGGTGGCGATCTCCTCAAGTTGGGCGCGCGTGACGGTGCCAATCTTGTTGGTATGAGGGATCTTGCTGCCCTTGGTCACGCCCGCGGCCTTTTTGAGGAGGACCGTGGCGGGCGGGGTCTTGGTTATGAAGGTAAAGCTGCGGTCGGCGTAGACCGTGATGACCACCGGAGTGGGCATACCCTTTTCCAGATTCTGCGTTTTAGCGTTGAAGGCCTTGCAGAATTCCATGATATTTACGCCGCGCTGGCCGAGAGCCGGGCCGACGGGCGGGCTCGGATTGGCCTCACCCGCCTTGACTTGCAGCTTGATATAAGCCGTTATTTTCTTTGCCATTTCAACCTCTGTGGATGGGTTCGATCGCCAGCCGCGAGGGGCTGGCTCCCCGGATCCGCTGCCCCCTCTCTAACAGAGCGGTGGGTGGGATCGGCTCATGGATTTGAATCCATGAATTCGTTTGTGGGTCGGATTTCGCGCAAGGGTGCCGAGGCAATCCATGCCTTGACCGCTTACTTCCTCTCAGCCCTTCTCGACCTTGGAGAATTCCAAATCAACCGGAGTGGAGCGACCAAAAACCAGAACCGACACTTTAAGACGGTTCTTCTCGTAATCGGCCTCCTCAACCACACCCGTAAAGTCCGTAAAGGGACCATCAATGACC
>JBASIS010000137.1:0-2688 GCA_049654905.1 Chromatiaceae bacterium | reverse complement strand
GCCAGATCGGCATTCCCGCTGATTACGCCTGGCCGGGCCTGAAGGCGAAGCGCGGGGCTGAGCTGGAGGTGCATTACGTGTCCACGCTGCGCGAGCTGGGCGTCAAGCCGGGGTTGCTCGGGCAGATTTTCACCAAGGCGCAGAACAAGATCCAGGACCCGGCCAAGCTCTCGCGGCTGATCGACATGGTCGACGAAACCAACTGGGTGACGCTGGGGGCGGACGTCAAGGGCGACATCTACGAGGGCCTGCTGGAGCGCAATGCCGAGGACACGAAGTCGGGGGCCGGCCAGTATTTCACGCCACGCCCCTTGATCCGGGCCATGATGGAGTGCGTGCGCCCGCTACCGGCCAAGACCATCGCCGACCCCGCCTGTGGCACCGGCGGTTTCTTTCTCGCCGCCTACGATTTCCTGGTCGATACCTATCCGGGCATGGACCGCGACCAGCGCGCCTTCTTGAAGCACGACACCTTTTTCGGCAACGAGATCGTCGCCGGTACGCGGCGCCTGGCGCTGATGAACATGTTCCTGCACAACATCGGCGAGATCGACGGTGACAGCCCGGTGTCGCCGAACGACGCCTTGATTGCGCCGCCGAAGGAGACTTTCGACTACGTGCTGGCCAATCCGCCCTTCGGCAAGAAGAGCAGCATGGTGTTCACCAACGAGGAAGGCGAGCTGGACCGCGACGACCTGACCTACAACCGCCAGGATTTCTGGGCGACGACCTCGAACAAGCAGCTCAATTTCGTGCAGCACATCCGCAGCCTGCTGAAGAGCACCGGCCGCGCCGCCGTGGTGGTGCCGGACAACGTGCTGTTCGAGGGTGGGGCGGGCGAGACGGTGCGCCGTAAATTGCTGGAAACCACCAACCTGCACACCATCCTGCGCCTGCCGACGGGCATCTTTTACGCCAACGGCGTCAAGGCCAACGTGCTGTTCTTCGACAACCATCCGGCGAGGAAGGAAGCCTGGACGCGGGAGGTGTGGATTTACGATTACCGCACCAATGTCCATCACACCCTGAAAAAGAAGCCGCTGCGTTTCGAGGACCTGCGGAATTTCGTCGCCTGCTACCAACCGCTGAACCGCTTCAAGCGCGCCGAGACCTGGCACGAAACCGAGAATCCGGAAGGCCGCTGGCGCAAGTTTGCTTACGAGCAGATCATCGCCCGCGACAAGATCAGTCTCGATATTTTCTGGCTCAAGGACAAGAGCCTGGCCGATCTCGACAACCTGCCGGAGCCGGATGAACTGGCCGGGGAAATCATCGAGAATCTGGAGGCCGGGCTGGCGAGTTTTCGCGCGGTAGCGTCGGCCTTGCTGTAGCGCTGCTGTCTCTAATCTTCCGGGAAAAACACAAACACACCCAACCCTCGGCCGATCGCTGAAGGTGCGCGCTACCGGCCGGGTTGCCGTGGCACCGGGAAGGCCGGCTGGCCTCAGGGCGATCCCTCTTGCCAGCGCCAGGGATTCAAAGCCGCCATCAGGGCCGGCGGTAAGGGAGCACTGGATCCGCGGTCGGGGCCGAGGCGCACATGGACCGTGCGGACCCGAGCTCGTAACTGGCTGTCACCGTCAAGGAACCGATAGTCCAGGGTAAAGGCGGTGCTCCCGATATGGTGGACCCCCAGCGCCACGCACAGGGCCTCCCCATGGCGCAGGGGGTGGTAGTAATCCGCCTCGGCATGGACCAAGGGCAATAGGGGGTCAGCGGCGGCGATGATGCGTTCCAGGGGAAAACCGATGGCGCCCATGAAGGCCTCGTAGGCATCGTGCGCGTGACGGAACAGATGACCGTAGAACATGATGCCCGCCGCGTCGATGTCATGCAGCGCAACCCTGAAGTCGTAGCGGAAGGGTTCGGACCCCTCGCCCCAACCCTCCGCCACTCGGGGGGAGGGAGCATGAGCCGGCGGGTTTGCAGGGTTTCCGGCCCTGGCCTTGACCTTCACGACCCTGGCTCCGCCGGACTCGGGTGAAAGCCGCCGCCGGGTTCTGGGCCGAGCCGGATGTGACCCTGTTCGGCCTCCGGGGCCCGGCCCAGATCCCGGGCTAGCCAGGGGGAGGTGGCGAGGCCCTGGGCCAGCGGCAAGTTGAGGGCGGCGGCGAGCTGGAGGCTCGGCCAGAGCCCGGCGGCGGACTCGATGAGGCTCGTGAGTACCACCTCGATGCCCAGCTCGGCGGCACGGTTCGCCAGGTCCAGGGTGCGGCGCAGACCGCCGACGGCGGCGGGCTTGAGGACGATGCGGCGGACGCCCAAGCCCTCGAGCTCGATGGTTGTGGCGCCGCGATGCAGACTCTCGTCTAGGGCGAGGGGGAAACGGGTGAGCGCCTGAAGCCGTTGCAGCCGATCCCGGCTGGGCTCTTGCAGCGGCTCTTCGAGGGACTCGATGGGGAGATTATTCAAGGCGGCCAGTAGCGGGGTCGCCTGGTCATGGCTCCAGGCGCCGTTGGCGTCGAGGCGCAAGGTCACCTCGAGCGGTAGCTGGCGGGCCAGGGTGGTCAGACGCCTCAGTTCGACTGCCGGGGGCTCCAGGCCGACCTTGATCTTCACCACGCGAAAGCCAGCGCGGCCCTTAGCCCGGATCAGGTCGGGCGTCACCTCCCGCAGGCTGCCCAGGGTGGCGTTGACCGCCACGACATCCGGGGCCCTGGGGTTGAGCCACTGGCGCAGGGGCAAGCC
>JBASIS010000136.1:0-2745 GCA_049654905.1 Chromatiaceae bacterium | reverse complement strand
GTGAGGGTTGAGGGATGGAGGGGGGCTGAGCGGGGTTGCTGAGCGTCCCGGTCGGCTCTAGGCTGGTCGGTAACACGGCCCCTTTCCATTGAACCGCTGCGGCGGGGCGATGGCTAAGGGGTTTTTTTGTGGCCTGTGATGCAAGCGCTGGCGGTTGGCGGTTACCGTCCGTGCTGGATGCCATGGAGGAGGTCCATGCCGCGCAGGGACCGACTTGGGGTTGCTTATCGTCCCCGCCGGCTCTATTCTTATGTGTAACACGGCCCCTTTCGGTTGAACCGCCTCGGCGGGGAGATTGCTAAGGGGTTTTTTGTTGCCCGCGATAAGCCGCTACCAGTTGACTAACCAGTCTGCTGGCGCGCCCATGGCCGCCACATCCAGGTCCAGGTGTCCCAGGTCGGGGAAGGCCAGCAGGTGGGATTGGAGGCGCTTAGCCCAGGTCGAGTTGGGGTTGATCACTGCCAGCAGGTGGCGCAGCAAACAGAGCAAGGGGAAGCACCGCGCCCGGGCATGGCCGTCCCGCGCAAAGGGCGCCACCCAGGGCAAGGCGCTGGCCGGGGGAAACTTGGGCTGGTCAACGATATTACGGTTCCACAGCCGGCTATGGTGCGCACAGACGTTACGGAGGTAATTGAGACTGCGCAGCCAGGTGGCGAATATCCGTCCGTTCTGGACGCCATAGTGGGCGGCAATGGCGTCCTGGTCCGCTTCCCTCATGCCCGCAAACAGGGTGGACAGGGTGCCAAAATCCCAGACCTCGCACGCCACCCAGATGGCCAGGGGCAGGCCGTACTGGCGCCGGTTATGGCAGACAAATTCTTCCTTGGACCGATTAATCAACTGCGCCTGCTTGGCAAGCCAGGCGTGGTGCCGGGTCAAGCCCGAGTCGGCATCGAGCTTGTCGCTGAAATCCTGGTGAAATAACGTGGGGCGCAGATAGGCGAAGGGGTCGTGCTGGCCAAGGGTGTGGGCAACCTCCACCCGCAGGGCGATCTCGATACGCTCCAGCGCATCCACGGCCAGGAGCCGCAATTGCTTGTCGAAGACGTAGAGACGCACCGCATCCTGTAAGGTCGCCCCCGGTTTGAAGCTATCGAGGGCAATCGTTTCCACCTTGCGCGGTCGCGCGGGTTTACGCCCTTCCCGGCCCAGTAATACCAGGGGTCCTGTGCGTTCGCGAAAGGAATGCCAATAGCCGCTTAGCCGGTAGTAGCCGATCCGTTTGAGGGACTCCAGCGCCTTGGTGCGATCCGTCACCGCCAGGCCACGGGCGATCAGCAGATCCAATTGCTCCTCATGACTCTGCCACGGCTTGGAATATGCGGATTCCACTTTAGTTGTCGGCTAACAAAAGGGCGGTAAGCGGTTGGTGATGGTTGCCATCTTCCGCTCATGATAGCTGTCCATCTTAGGCGGCGGGATGCCGCCTGTCACGCGCACCCTGATCGTCGAGGAGGAGGGGTGCCGGTGGCGGTGGGACTGGTCCCCAATCCTTGCCGTACCAGCGTTTTTCGACGGTTGGGGGCGAACTTATCCACAAGAGTTTCAACGCATAATCAACAGCATATCCACAGGAAAAACCCTGACCACAATATCTAGTGGTTGACGGTTCCCCTTTCGTCTGAAAAAATCCCCCACATGGATGTTAGGGATTTGAGACGATCAGTGATAAATACGGTGGAGTGGAACAGCCCGCTGGCTTTGGACCCCCCAGCGGCAGCCAGGGCGGCCGGCATCTCCAATTGATGTCCATGTCCTCCTGGCAGGCGTACATCTGGAGCTGGAAGTCCTTCACCAGCAGGTCGTCGAGCTTGCGGTTGTCGGCCGAGATGCGGGCATAGGCGTCGCTTAAGTTCCGGGGGGTCAGCAGGCCGACGAGGGCGTCGAGCCGTTGTTGGGTCTCGCCTGCGAAGTGGCGGGCGATCAGCCCGCGCAGGGCCTCAAAGCTCGGCTGGCCGGTGCGTAGGCGCAGTGGCCGGGTGAAGGGGTGGGTGGTGGCAACAATTGGCGGCAATCCTAGGCACTGATCCGGGCCAGGTAGCGCAAGAAGCCCGCGGAATCCTGCTCGTAGCGCCCGCTGCCGAGGTAGACGGTGTTGGTCAGGCCCAGCCGCACCATGTCCTCCACCGAGAAGCCCCAGCCCTTGCGACCGGTGAAGCCGAAGCGTTCTTCCAGCTCGTCGCCGACTGCGCAGACCGCGAAGGCATCGTCCAGGCCGAGCTCGGCGTAGAAGTCGGCTTCGTCCTTTCCGGTCACGGCCAGGCTCTCGCCCAACTCTCGCACGAACGCATCCGCCTGCGCGGCCGGGGTATTCGGCGGCACGAAGCGGCGCGCTTCCTCCGCCAGCGTCACCCCATGGCGCGCAGCCAGCACCGCGAACTGCCGTTCATTGCCATGCCAGCCGACCCACGCATCCGTGCGGATCACCCGCGCACGGCCGGCCGGAAACAGGTAATCGGCGCAGGACGAGAAGCAGATGGCGTCGACCTCGACCACCAGGCCCATGCGGTGGACCCAACGGCCGACATGGCGGCCTTCGACCGTGTCGCCACCGCCCGAACTGACCACCATCCGGGTGAGCTGGCCGGGCGCGATGCCGGCCACCGCGGCATCGAACGCCTGTGTACTCGCCTTCGAGATGTTGCCGGTGTAGTACAGGGTGTCGCCGCGCACCTCGACGCGCGCCGGCTCTGCCTTGGCGCGCGTCAGCCAGCCCGGTTCGTCCTCGCCCGCCACCGCCTGGCC
>JBASIS010000135.1:0-3693 GCA_049654905.1 Chromatiaceae bacterium | reverse complement strand
TCCCGAGACCGAGCGCAACAACTACCATTACGTCATCCTGGAGATCGACGCGGGTGCTTTCGGATGCAGCCGCGATGCGGTGAAAGACCGCCTGAGCCGCCACGGCGTGCTGGCCCGGCGATATTTCTATCCCGGCTGCCACCGGATGGAGCCCTACCGCACCCTCGATCCGCAGGCCGGCCGGTCGCTACCGATCACCGAGGCCTTCTGCGCTCGGGTGCTCGCCCTGCCGACCGGCACCCAGGTGGAGACCTCGGACATCGCGGCCATCTGCCGGATCATTCGGGACACGCCAACGGGATGAGCGAGCCTGTCCTCATGATCGGTGCCGCTGGCCACGCCCGTGCGGTGCTGGAGGCGATCCGCGCCGAGGGCCGCTGGTCGGTGATTGGGTTGATCGACTCCTTCCAACCGCCCGGCACGCTCGCCCACGGGCTGACCATCCTCGGCGGCGAGCGGGATGTCCCGCGCCTGCTGCACGCCCATGAAATCCACCAGGTCATCATCGCCATCGGCGACAACTTTCAGCGTGCCGCGATGTGGACGCGCCTGCAAATGGCCGCCCCCGGGGTGCGTCTGACCGGCGCCATCCACCCGGCCGCGGTGATCGCCCCCGACGTGACTATCGGCCCTGGCAGCGTTATCCTGCCCGGCGCGGTGGTGGTGAGCGGCGCGCGCATCGGCCAGGGGTGCATCCTCAATACCGCCTGCGCCTTCGACCACGAAGGGGAGATGGCGGACTGGTCCAGTCTCGGCCCGGGGGCGATCGTCGGCGGGCGAGTGCGCATCGGGCTGCGTACCGCGGTGGGCCTCGGTGCGCGGGTAATCCAGAAGCTTCACATCGGCGCCGACACCCTGATCGGTGCCGGCAGTCTGGTCCTGCGTGACGTGCCCGACGCGGTCCTCGTTTACGGGGCGCCAGCCCGCATCATCCGTACCCGACGACCGGACGAGCCCTATCTATGACCGTGCCGACCATTCCCGACCTCGTCTCCACCATCATCCCGGTTTACAACCGTCCCGAGATGGTGCGCGTGGCCGTGGACAGCGTACTCGCCCAGACCTGGCGCCCGATCGAGATCATCCTGATCAACGATGGCTCCAAGGACCGCACCGGCGAGGTCCTCGACGCCCTGGCCGCCGCCCACCCCGAGGTCATCCGGGTGATCCACAAGGACAACGGCGGGCCTGGCTTGGCGCGCGAGGCGGGGCGGCAGATCGCGCAGGGAGAGTACATCCAGTATCTGGACAGCGACGACTGGCTGCTGCCCAACAAGTTCGCCGACCAGGTTGCCGCGCTGCACGCTCACCCCGAGTGTGGCATCGCCTATGGGACCTCGATGTATGTGAACAACGACGGCAGCGTCATTGATCCGGTGAGCCGCTGGACCGGGCGCACCTTCGCCGATGTGTTTCCCTCGTTTCTGGTGCGCCGATGGTGGCACACCCACACCCCGCTGTTCCGTCGTGCGATCTCGGATGCTGCCGGGGCTTGGCCCAGGCAGCGCCCGGAGGATTGGGACTTGGAGGCGCGCATGGGGGCGCTGCGGCCGGGGCTGGTTCATTGCGGCACCACCGTCTCCTGCCAGCGTGACCACCCGGCGCCGGACCGAGTCTCCCGCGGCCACATGGACGCCTACCTGCGTGACGAGGCGTGGTTCCTGCCGCGTCTGTATGACTGCGCGGTGCGGGCGGGGGTGGCCCCAGACGCGCCGGAGATGCGCGAGTTCTCGCGCTGGGCCTTCATGCGCGCTCGGGATTTGGCCGGCATCGGTGAATTTAAATTAGCCGGAATAGCTTTGAATTTATCTCGTCAATCTTGGCCTCGGGCACTCGACACGCAAATTTTCCGGTTACTGGTTCTGATAACCGGTTGGTCGGCAACTACTTGGTTATGCTCGCTCTATGTCCGCGTCCACCATTCTGTATCTATTGCACGACAGAAGCAGAATGTCCCATCAAGACCAACCGCCACTCGCAAGAGTGGTAAATAATGTCTAAATCGAGCGATCTGACTGCCCTGGTGATCCTTTGGGCAGTAATAATGACGCTGTATTATGCCATGGGCGTAAATCATTACCCCATGTTTGACGGGGATCCGTCGGCATTTCTGCCCTACGCAGTCGATTACGCCAAACATGGCACGTTAACCAATCCGCTCTGGCACTCCTCCAATGTCTTTGACGCCGAAAATCCAACAAATCTAACTTGGCATGGCTTTTTGTATCCCATATTGCTGGGCTGGATTTCCCCATCCGCCACCTACCCTGGACTTAGAATCGTCATAACCTTTCTCTGGATTGCCACACAATCGCTATTCGCACTTGTACTTTATCGCATCACCAGGGATACGCTGCACAACCAATCTTGGCGCGCACTCATCATGGGCGCCGCGCTGCTTGCTGGCTGTGGCCTTCTGCCCAATGGCGGAAGACCGGAGTTGCTTGTGGCATTTGTCATTGCAGCATCAATGACACTATTGATTATGGTGGAGTACAAATGGCATTGGCTTATCAACGGAACGGCTGCGGGATTACTGGTTGCCACAAGCCCAGTCTGCGCCATCCTATTCGCTCCACTTGTCGGCATCTATACATTTTCGCGATCGCAACCACTGACCGCAATTATCTTGCAGACTCGTGTCCTGCTTGTTTCCTGCGTTGTGTTTACGGCACTATTCTGGTTTTATCCTTTCACGCTGGATGCTTGGCTGACCGGGATGCTGCTGCACTCTCAATCGGCCATTATCGGGGGATCTGGCGGCTGGGTGGATGCAATACGGGTTCAGCCATCCATGCTGTCAATTATCCTCTTGCTATTATTAATGTGTGGTGCCGGATTCATCACGCTGTTTTATAAAATACGCGATGCCGCATGCTCGTATTGCATATTGCCACTCGTGGCAATAATCATTGCTGAGGCATACTATTTTTGGATTAGGGTGCCTGATCGCTCATACAATGCATTCGCTTACAGCCACCTTATTATCATCGGATTGATCTACAGCATAATTTCATTAACAGAGATCAAATCTTATTCGGCCCCTCGGGCCAGATCAATCATATATGGCTTTCTGTGCTTCTCCCTTATTGCTGCTTCAGCTGACTTTATTCGCCGCGCCATCGTGTTCCCGTTTTTCCTGAGCGACGGAGTAGCCTATGAAGATGCAAGAGGCGAGCTGATGCGCCTCGTCGATAAGGGCGACATGGTCTCCGTAACCGGAGGATTCTTCAGCCTAACGGAAGATTACTCACATATCGAGGTCAGTGCCCATCGGGATAAGTTCAAAGGAAAGTGGGTTCTTCGTCAGCAAACGTACTCCGGCGAAAGCAAGGCACCAGAAATAAATGGATATACATTGGTAAATAGCAATTTTTCCAGTACCATGCCGACTTATTTTGGCATGAAGATAGCCAATACCTGTGGCGCCTATAACTACGCCATCTATCGTGCAAACGACCTCTGACCATTCGACACAAGATTCCATCGCCCTGCCCGTCCTGATCGTCGCCAACGACGCCAGCGGCACGGGCAGCGTCTCCTCGGTGGTGCGCAACCACGCCCGCGAGTTGGCGAAAGGGCGAGAGGTGATCCTGATCGCCGCGACCCTGCCGGACCCGCTGCCCCCAGGGGTGCGCGGGGTCGCGGTAAGCGCCCCGCCACTCGCCTGGCTGCACCGCCTCGCCCACGTTC
>JBASIS010000134.1:0-10336 GCA_049654905.1 Chromatiaceae bacterium | reverse complement strand
CTTCCTCGACATGGCGCGGGGCGAAAAGGTTGGTCCAGAGCCGCTTGAGCAGGCTTTCCGGCTGCCGTTGTTCCTGAGCGGGCTGGGTCGTCGGCTGGGCCTGCGGGGGCGGCGGCTCCTGGCGCCGGGGCGCCGGTGCTGGCTCCATGGGGGCGAGCTGTTTGATGGCGGGTTCCTCGACGCGTACCGGCTCGGTGACGCGCCCGAGTTCCAAGTGTCGCTCCTCGATCTTACCGGCCAGTTGATAGCTGGGCTGATCGGGCGTTAGCCGTTCCGCGTCTTGGGTGCGCACCCGTTCGATGCGATAGTCCGGGGTCTCCAGGTGTGCGCTGGGCAGGAGCAGAACGCTCAGGCGCTGGCGCTTCTCGATTTCGAGGATGGCGCGGCGCTTTTCGTTGAGGAGGAAGGTGGCCACGTCCACGGGCAGCTCCGCCAGGATGCGCTCCGTGTTCTCCTTCATGGCCTCCTCCTCCAGGATGCGGAGGATGGAGAGGGCGAGGGACTCGACGCCGCGGATGGTGCCCTGGCCCTTGCAGCGCGGGCACACGAGCTGGCTGGACTCACCCAGGGAGGGGCGCAGGCGCTGGCGGGACATCTCCATGAGGCCGAAGCGGGAAATGCGGCCGAGCTGGACCCGGGCGCGGTCCTCCTTCATGGCGTCCCGCAGCCGGTTTTCGACCTCGCGCTGGTTGCGCGCCGGGGTCATGTCGATGAAATCGACAACGAAGAGGCCGCCCAGGTCGCGCAGGCGCAACTGGCGGGCGATTTCATCGGCGGCCTCCAGGTTGGTATTGAGGGCCGTCTCCTCGATGTCGGCGCCCTTGGTGGCCCGGGCCGAGTTGATATCGATGGAGGTCAAGGCCTCCGTATGGTCGATGACGATGGAGCCGCCCGAAGGCAACTGGACCGAGCGCTGGAAGGCAGATTCGATCTGGCTCTCGATCTGGTAGCGCGTGAAGAGCGGCACCTCGTCCTCGTAGAGCCGCAGTTTGCGCAGATTGTGGGGCATGACCTGGCGGATGAAGGCCTCGGCCTTCTCGTACATCTTGCGATCATCGACCACGATCTCGCCGATGTCCGTGCGCAAGTGGTCACGGATGGAGCGGATGATGACGTCGCTTTCCTGATAAATGAGGTAAGGCGCCTTGCGCTCGGCGGCGGACTGCTCGATGGCGGCCCAGAGTTGGTTGAGGTAGTTGAGGTCCCACTGCAACTCCTCGACGCTCTTGCCGACGCCGGCGGTGCGCACGATGAGCCCGGTGTTCTCGGGGATCGCGAGCTGGCTCATGGCGTCGCGCAACTCGGAGCGGTCGTTGCCCTCGATGCGCCGGGAGACCCCACCGGCCCGTGGGTTGTTGGGCATCAGGACCAGGTAGCGGCCAGCCAGGGAGACGAAGGTGGTGAGAGCCGCGCCCTTGTTGCCGCGCTCCTCCTTGTCGATCTGGACCACCACCTCGCGGCCCTCGGTGAGGGCATCCTTGATGTTGACGCGGGCGCCCGGCTTGTTCGCCTCTTCGGTGAAGTAGCTGCGGGCAATCTCCTTGAGGGGCAGGAAGCCGTGGCGCTCGGCCCCGTAATCGACGAAGGCGGCCTCCAGGCTGGGCTCGACGCGGGTAATGTAGCCTTTGTAAATATTGGCCTTTTTCTGTTCTCGGCCCGAGGATTCGATATCCAGGTTGAAGAGTTTCTGGCCATCGACAATAGCCACCCGCAACTCTTCCGGCTGAGTTGCGTTGATCAGCATTCTTTTCATTCTCTGTCTCGCAGCTAGGCGCGCTGGTCCCCCGGGACTCTGGCCGGCCCATCACCGCCGAGGGGGGTCGATGGCCGGAGGTCTGTCCAGCCGCGCCGACCCTCAAGCCCCCGCCATTCGTGAGGCGGCGGGCGGTGAGGGCCGCGCGGGCAGGCGCGCGTGATCCTTCATGTCGCGGGGCCCCGATTGAGCCCCGCGCGCTTGGGACCAGCGCCTTTCTGACTGAGAGGGCGCTGGACCTTGGGGCAATCTGGGCACATGGGATGGGGTGTGACTCGAATCGAATCTCACCAACCCGATGCGCCGGGCCGTCTCGGTGTACAATCCGCGACCGCCTGATGTAAGGGACGCCGCTGGTTTAGCGCAAGGTGCCGGCCGACGGCTAAGGGTATGTCGGGGCGCCGAGGGATTGGCACGGAGGGCGGCCTAGGAGGAATCGCCCCGGAAATCGTCTGTTTGCATCGCCGTTCCAGGCTAAGTGGCTGGTACGTCGCAGCCTTTCAATAGTATCAGCGAACGCTGATCGCATCAATCCAATCAAGGTTATGGACCCGATCATCTCTTACAGCTTTCGAGACTCCTCACCTCATGTCGGATGAGACCCCCCCTCAGGCGGTCGTCCTGGTAAGCATCGATGCCGAGCTTGCCGGTCAGCGTATCGATAACTTCCTCCTGGCCAGGGCCAAGGGTGTGCCGCGCAGTCATGTCTATCGCATCCTCCGGCGCGGCGAGGTCCGGGTGAACAAGGGGCGGGTCAAGCCGGATTACCGGTTGCAGCCGGGTGATCTGGTGCGCGTCCCACCCTTGCGTACGGTCGAACCCCGGCCGCCGGGTCAGGCACCGGAGTCCCGCCTGCGCGACCTCGCCGGGGCCATCCTCTACGAAGACGAGCGGCTGTTGGCACTGGACAAGCCGGCGGGGTTGGCGGTGCATGGCGGCAGCGGCCTGAGTTTCGGCCTCATCGAGGCCATGCGCCAGATGCGGCCCGGGGCGGAGCTGGAATTGGTGCATCGCCTCGATCGCGAGACCTCCGGCTGTCTGTTGCTGGCGAAGCGTGCCAGTACCTTGCGTGATCTGCATCGACTCATGCGCGAGAATGGTGTCGAAAAGCGCTATCTGGCCCTGTTGGTCAGGCCCCTGCCGAGGCCCGAAATGACCCTGGATGCCCCCCTGCTCAAGAACACCCTGAAGAGCGGTGAGCGGGTGGTGCGGGTCGATGCCGCCCAGGGCAAGCCGGCGCGGACCCAGTTTCGCCGTTTGCGGCGTCTCGGCGACCTGGATCTGGTCGAGGTCCGCCTCATTACGGGGCGTACCCATCAGATTCGCGTCCACGCCGCCCATCTGGGCGCGCCTGTGGCCGGGGACGAGAAATATGGTGACGAGGCCGCCAACAAAGCCCTGCGCGCCCTGGGTCTCCGGCGCCTCTTTCTCCATGCCGCTTCCCTTAACCTGCAACCCGCCCATCTCGACCAGTCTCTGCGTATCCAGGCCCCCTTGCCCGCCGAACTCGAGGCCCTGCTCGGGCGGCTGGAGGGAATTAAAAAGTAGGGGAAAGGGGGGCTGAAGGATTATCCTAGCGCATCAAGATGGATTGTCAGGGCGACATACCTGGCATTTCCACCAGCGGTCTTCCTCTTTAGCACGTTTTTTGCCGTATTAACGCCATTCCCCGCTGATCAGGCTTTGCCGCCATGTCGTACAAATTGCTTGTCTTTGACTGGGACGGAACCCTCATGGATTCGGAGGCCCGGATCGTGGCCTGCATCCAGTCCGCCTTCGCGGATCTTGGCGAGATGCCGCCGCCCCGGGAGATTGCCCGCGAGGTGATCGGCCTCGGGCTGGAGGAGGCCATGACCATGCTTTGGCCGGACGGTAGCGTCCTCCAGCGGCGCGAGCTGGTCGATCGCTATCGCTCCCACTTTCTGGGTGGCCAGGAGACCGAATCCCATCTCTTTCCGGGCGCCCGCGACTTGGTACAGGATCTCAATGCCCGCGGCCTGTTGCTGGCGGTGGCTACCGGCAAGAGTCGGCGCGGCCTGGAGTCCGCCTTGACGAGCACGGGGCTGCGGAGTCACTTCCATGCCACCCGCTGTGCCGACGAGACCTTCTCCAAGCCCCATCCGGAGATGCTGCTTCAGGTCATGGCGGAATTGGGGGCGGACCGGTCCGAGACCCTCATGATCGGCGACACGGAATTTGACATGGAGATGGCCCACAACGCGGGCGTGGCGGCCCTGGCGGTCGCCTATGGCGTCCATCACCCGGAACGCCTGCTCCGGCATAACCCCCTGGATTGCCTCAATGAGTTCCAGGATCTCCGGGATTGGCTGGAGCGTAACCTGGAGTCGTGAGGCACCCCCCTCAAGGGCGCCACTCGATTCGCCAGACGTTATGAATGCGCGGATTGCGGGCGAAGTCCTTGGGGAGAGTGGCGGCCGTAATATTGGTGATCTCCAGGGCCCCCCAGGAGTCGAGGGCCTCCCGATCCAGTTGAAATCGGCGCAGGTTGTTGGAAAAGATCAGGATGCCGCCGGGCTCCAGGAGCCGGAGGGCATCCTGGATCAGGGCTACCTGATCCCGCTGGACGTCGAGGGTGGTGGTCATGCGCTTGGAGGTGGAGAAGCTGGGCGGGTCCAGCAGGATCAGGCCCCAGCGCCGTCGGCCGGCCTCCTCGCGCGGCCAGTGCAGGTAATCCGCCTGGATCAGTTCATGGTCGCGCCCGCCAAAACCATTGAGGGCGAGATTGCGACCCGCCCAATCCAGATAGGTGCGTGATAGATCTACCGTGGTGGTGCCCAGGGCACCACCGGCGGCGGCATGGACGCTGGCGGCCCCGGTATAGCCGAAGAGATTCAGGAAGCGCCGCCCCGGCGCCAGTTCCCCGATCAGACGTCGCACCTCGCGATGGTCCAGGAAGAGGCCCGTATCCAGGTAGTCCTCGAAGTTGACGAGAAAATTCAGGCCTCTTTCCTGGACTTGGAAGAAGCGGCGTTGGCTGTCGAGGCGCTGGTATTGATCCTTGCCCTTCTGCCGCCGGCGGACGCGAAAGAAAAGTTGGTCGGCGGGGATCTCCAGCACCTCCGGGATGACCCCCAAGGCCTCCCGTAACCGGCGCCGCGCGTCCGTGGGGTCGATGCTGGCCGGGGCCTCGTATTCCTGAACATTGGCGAGGCGTTCGCCCGTTCGGGTCTGGTAGATGTCCAGGGCGAGGGCGTATTCCGGCAGGTCGGCGTCGTAGAGTCGATAGCAGTCCACCTGCTCGCGCCGCCGCCATTTTTCCAGATTTTTTAGATTCTTGCGCAGCCGGTTGGCCAGCATCGTGCCGCCAGGCCCCCGGTTTTCCTCTGGCAGGGGGCGGGGCTGGTCGGAGATGAAATTCTCCTCCTTGACATCGAAATGGAGCAGCCGGCAGGGGAGGGGGCCGTTATAGAGGCTGTGATAACCCTTGGCCCGCAGGCCCATCCGCCGCCCCAGGTCCGGGTTGCCCATCAGGACGGCGGCCTGCCAGCCGCGAAAGCGCTCGCGGAGCACGGTGCCCAGCAGGCCGTAGAGACCCGTCAGTTCCTCCGCCTCGCCCAAGCGTTCGCCATAGGGCGGATTCGCCACCACCAGGCCGAGATCCCCCTCGCGACCCGGGTTGGCCTGACTCAGGTCGCGGCGCTCGAAGTGGACCCGGCCCGCCAGCCCGGCGCGCTCCAGGTTGTCGAGGGCCACGCGGATCGCGGCGGGGTCCCGGTCGTAGCCCCGGATCGAGGCCTTGATGGCGTCGAACCGCGCTAAACCCGCGGCCCGGCGCTCCCGCGCCTCCGCCAGGAGTTCCCGCCAGGGGCCCTCTTGGTGCCCCAGCCAGCCGGTCATCCCCCAGTGGAGGCGAGCCAGCCCGGGGGCGATGTCGGCGGCCATCAGGGCGCCCTCGATGCAGAGGGTGCCGGAGCCGCACAGGGGGTCGAGGAGGGCGGCGCCTTCCCGGGCCAGAGCTGGCCAGGCCGATCGCAACAGGATGGCGGCCGCCAGATTTTCCTTGAGGGGCGCGGCGCTGCCCTGATGGCGATAACCCCGCAGGTGCAGGGAATCCCCGGACAGATCCAGGCTGAGGGTCACCTGACCGCGATGCAGGTAGGCCTGGACCCGCAGGTCGGGCCGCTCCCGGTCCACGCTGGGGCGCTCTCCCACCCGGGAGCGGAAGCGATCGACGATGGCGTCCTTGACCCGCAGCGCCCCAAACTGGCTGTGGCTGATGCCGCCCTCCGCCCCGTCGAACTGGATAGCAAAGGTGCCGCGCAGCGGGAGATGCTCCTCCCAGGAGATGGCGCTGGCCCCGGCGTAAAGACTGTCGCTGTCGGTGGCCGGGAAGCTGGCCAGAGGTAACAGCACCCGGTTGGCGACCCGCGACCAGAGGCAGGCGCGGTAAGCATCCGCGAGCGAGCCCGAGAAGCGGGCCCCGCCTCGGGCCTCCTTGACGAGTGGGAGACCGATGTCGCTCAATTCAACGGCAAGCAGGGATTCCAGGTGCCGGGGGGCAGTGGCAAAGAAGTCGGGCATGGCGGGGCAGGTGCTGAAAAGGGGCTGGCATGAGGCGCGTCGAAGGATGACATCTTACGGCTTTTGCTTGCCGATGGATGTTTTTACGGCCAATATTGGCGCCTGCTACCCTAATCGGAGCGCGCGCCGCGCCGATGGCTTCCCGATCTGCCTTCACGCGGGTCCCGGCCTGGCGGTTGGGAGCTGGCATGGCAGGGTGACGAGGCTTCAAGCCCCTCCGCTTGGCCGAGCCTCTGGTGAAACTGTCACTCTGGGTGATACGGGTTATACTTCCTGTCACTTTTTTTAACTTCCGCCTCCATATCCGAGCAGCCCATGGACGCCGATCTTCTCCGCATCATCCTCGCCGTGCTTGGCGCCCTGGTTATTGCTGGGCTTTACTATTGGGAGCAGCGCCGCCGCCATCGGGACCAGGACGCGGAGGCGGATGACCGGGATGACCCGGGTCGCCAGGGCCCGGATGACGAGGACTGGGAAGTCCGCAGGACCGACATCGACAAGATTGACACGAAGCGGGAGCCCCGCCTGGGGGTCTGGGGCCGGGATGAGGGGGACCTGGATGCCGAGGAGGGAGCCGGCGCCGAAGGCGCATCCGGGCCTGAGTCCCGGGTCGGGGGCGAGGCGACCCACTTCAATTTTTTCAAACCCGATCCGGACCTTGTCGGAGAGTCTTTCCCGCCGGGTCCCCTGCTGTTGGTGCTGCATGTAGCGGCCCGCGGCCCTCATTTCGAGGGCGCATCTATTGTTCATGCCGCTCGCATTGCCGGCCTGGAGCCTGGCGACCAGGAAATCTTCCATTGCAAACTGGGGGACGAGCACCATACCGAAACCCTCTTCAGCATGGTCAACATGGTCAAGCCCGGTACCTTCCCCTTCGGCGCCATGGCGGAATTCGAGACCCCGGGCCTGACCCTCTTTGCCCAGCTCGATGGTCAAGCCGGAGACCCCGGCCGTCTGGAGGAACTGCTCGGCACCGCCCACAGCCTGGCCAATGACCTGGGCGGCGAGCTGCGCGACGACCGGCGTCAGCCCCTGACCGCCGAGGGCGAGGAGCGGTTGCGCCAGCGCGTCATGGCCTTCATCACCCACCGGATGGCGGAGTAGGAGGGGATGGCTCCGGCGGAGGACCCGTCCAGCCGGGCGGAGGCTTTACGCCAACTCATCAATCACCACGACTACCGATACTATGTGCTTGACGATCCTGAGATACCGGACGCCGAGTACGACCGCTTATGGCGAGAAATCCAGGCACTGGAGACTGCCCACCCCGATCTGATCACCCCCGAGTCCCCAACCCAGCGCGTGGGCGGTCGCCCTCTGGAGGCCTTCGCCGCAGTGGCGCATCGGGTGCCCATGCTCTCGCTCAAAAACGCCATGGATGAGGCGGAGATGCGTGCCTTTGATCAAAGTATTCGCAAGGAACTGGGTAGTGATGGGGTTCGCTATGTGGCCGAGCCCAAGCTTGATGGTCTGGCCATCAGTTTGACTTATGAAGATGGCCGCTTGACGCTGGCCGCCACCCGCGGCGATGGTCATCTCGGCGAAGACGTGACGGCGCAGGTCCGCACCATCCAGGCCGTCCCCCTGCGCCTGCGCGGCGAGGGCTGGCCGGGCCTCCTGGAGGTGCGCGGCGAGGTCTTTCTGCCCAAATCCGGATTTGAGGCCATTAACGCCCAGGCCCGGGGCGAGGGGGGCAAGGTCTTCGCCAATCCGCGCAATGCCGCCGCGGGTAGCCTGCGTCAACTGGATCCCCGCATTACCGCCAAAAGGCCCCTCACCCTCTTTTGCTACGGTTTCGGCGCCGTCGAAAGGGGGTCATTGGCGCTCACCCAGAGTGCCAGTCTCGAGCGCTTGAGAGGCTGGGGCCTGCCCGTATCACCCAAGATGAGGGTGGTTGAGGGTATCGAGGCCTGTCTCGCCTATCACGCGGCCATGGGCGATTCCCGCGCTGGCCTCGATTACGACATCGATGGCGTGGTCTTCAAGGTGGATTCCCTCGCGGATCAGGAACGGCTGGGCTTTGTTGCCCGCGCCCCGCGTTGGGCAGTAGCCTATAAGTTCCCGGCCATGGAGGCGTTAACGATCGTCGAGGCCGTGGAATTCAACGTGGGCCGCACCGGTGCCGTGACCCCGGTGGCGCGCCTCCAGCCGGTTCAGGTTGGCGGCGTCTCCGTTGCCAACGCTACCCTGCACAATATCGACGAGGTGTGGCGCAAGGATGTCCGCCCTGGCGACACCGTGGTTGTCCGCCGCGCCGGCGATGTCATTCCCGAGATCGTGCGCGTGCTTCTGGAGCACCGGCCTAAGGGCGCCGCGCCGGTGGCTCTCCCCGCGAACTGCCCGGTCTGTGGCTCGGCGGTCATCAAGCCCGAGGGCGAGGCCGTGGCCCGCTGTATCGGTGGCCTCTACTGCCCTGCCCAACGCAAGCGGGCCATCCTCCACTTCGCCTCCCGTCGGGCCATGGACATCGAGGGCTTGGGCGAGGAATTGGTGGACCAGTTGGTCGAGCGGGATTTGGCGCGGGACCCTGCGGACCTCTATGCCCTCCGCCATGAAGATCTGGCCAGCCTGGAGCTCATGGGCGACAAGTCCGCCCAAAACCTGCTTGCCGCCCTGGAGCGCAGTCGCTCCACCAGCCTGGCACGTTTTATTTTCGCCCTCGGTATCCGCGAGGTGGGGGAGGCTACGGCCCTGGCCTTGGCGGATCACTTCGGTGAACTGGAACCCCTGATGGCGGTAGGCCTGGAGGATCTGGTCTCCCAGCGCGGTGTCCCCGGTCTGGGACCGGCCAAGGCCCAGGCTATCGCCGGTTTCCTCGCCCGCCATCCCGAGTTGGCGCCGGACGCCAGGGAGGGTCTGACGGACTGGCTGGCGAGCCAATCGATTCCGGGCATCTCCCAGCGCCTGGCCGAGGCCATCGTGGCCCGTTTTCCGACCCTGGAGGCCCTGCGGCGGGCCGGCCCAGAGGATTTGGAGAACCGCAAGCAGGTCTTGGTAGCGGGGATTGGCGACAAGGTGGCGGATCAGATCGTGCGCTTCTTCGCCCAGCCTCACAATCAAGAGGTTATCCGCAAACTCCTGGCCGCCGGCATCCAATGGCCCGGGACCGGGGGAGGCCCCGGTTTCAAGGCCAATCGGGAGCAGTCCCTCGTGGGCCGCACCTTCGTCATCACCGGTACCCTGAGCCGGCCCCGGGATGAAATCAAGGACCGGCTCCAGAGTCTCGGGGCCAAGGTGAGCGGTAGCGTTTCCGCCAAGACTGACTTTCTCCTGGCGGGCGAAGCGGCTGGGTCAAAATTAGACAAAGCCTTGGAACTGGGTGTTCGAGTCCTCTCCGAGGCTGAACTTGAAGTCCTGCTAGTCAAGGGTCACCTTTAGGCAACCCTTGGCTCCGGTTCGGTCGAACCCGCTTTATCAATTTACTCCCAGAGGCTTAGATGCAAGATCTGACCAAAGAGCAACAAATTCTGGTGGCCATGCGTAAGACGCTGACAGCGATCATCCGGGACGTTACCCCTCCGCCGGGGATGAAGCATCCTCTGTCGGCGGGGACCATCGAGGATGTGCGCCAGTGCCTGGCCCTGATCTCGGCGCGGGAACGGGAATGGGCGGATCAGCAGGGGCGCGTCACCGAGCGGCCCTACTACACGGATGAGCCCCAGGCGGCGCAAGTGGTTTCCATGGCCGGTCTGGGCAAAAGCCGCAAACCGAATTGATGTACCCAGCGCTAGTCACGCTCCGGCAGATAGTAGCAGGAGGGCTGGGTAGCGGCGGGCGGGGGTGTCGACAGCAGGAATGCTGTCGCCAAGCCTACAGGGAGGAATTTACGGCGTCCCCCGCCCGACGCTACCCGGCCCGGGAAAGCGAAGCATTAGCTTTTTTTGATATATCTGTCGGAGGCCTGGACACCAAACCTCGCGGCTGTCCCAGGTCCGGATAAGGGTTACCCCGAGTGCCCAGCGCCGAGGAATTACTGGCCATTGATCGGGCCCATGTCTGGCATCCCTACACCTCGACCTTGAATCAGGACCCGGTCTATGC
>JBASIS010000133.1:0-8901 GCA_049654905.1 Chromatiaceae bacterium | reverse complement strand
GCATGTCCGCGTCGGGAGCGACGATCCCTCCGTCGACCCTGCCTGAGTGATTTATGGAGGCACCATGACTGGCAAATCTCGCCATCGGCCCGGTCCCGGTAGAGCTGGCCCATGGCTTCCAGCGCATCGTCGGCGTTGGTCACCAGCACGGCGTACTCCCAGAGCTTGACCTGGTCTGAACGGTCGATGAAGTGCAGCGTCTGCTGTGGGTCCTCACGGTGGGTCTCGGCCGCCAGGCGGTCTTTGACCCGCCGCCGCAACACCACCACGCGCCGCGCGCGGCTCCAGCCCGACAGCCGCAGTTGGCTGTCGACGGCGTCGAAGCCCTGACCCACGCCGTGCCACTCGCCGTGCTGCCATTGCCGTTCGATCAGGCGTTTAACCCCGGCGGTCTGGCGCAGCTTGAACAGATAGCGCTGGCCCATGGCTTCCATCTCGAGCATGACCCCCTCATTGCCAAAGGCGTTGTCGCCGCGCACCAGGGTGGGGCGTTCCGCGGGGGCGAGCCGCTCGAGCAACCGACACAGGCGGGGCAGGCTGTGTTTGGCCGCGCTGGCTTTGCCGCCTTGCACCTCGACATCGAGCACCAGGCGCAGGTTGCCGATCCAGTAGGTATGCAGGGTATGGCTTGGGCGTCCTGGCTGGGTGGGGTTGTAGCCGATCTCGGCGCCGGCCGGGTGGCCGTAGAGCAGTTTGACGGTGGTGTCGATGTCGAGAATCCAGGCGGTGCGCAGGGCCTCACGGGTGCTCTCGCTCAGGGCCGTGTCCATCCAGGCGGTGCTCTTCGCCAGTTGTGCCACGTGCGCGGCGCGCTCTTCTTCACCGCCGCGCTGGGGCTGGTTCGGTGCCAGATGCGCCAGGGCGCGACGCAGGCTCTCATCGCTGACGATTTTGTCCATGCCGAGGATCTGCGGGGCGACGGTGTCGCCGCGCAGTCCGGTCACGTGCGCAGAGCGCCGCTGCCCATCCAGGATCGACAGCAGCCAGGTGCCAAGGACGTTCCCCACGGCGGGCGCGTTGGGGCTGGTGTAGGCCATCGGACAGCCATCCACCCCGCGCGCGAACAGCCCCGAGACGTCCAGAAACTCGGCAAAGAACACCAACTGCCCCAAGGCGGTGGCGCTGCCGCCTTCGTCCCAGCGAACGTGAAACCGACCGCCGGGGGTCGCCACGCGCAACACCTCCGCCGCTCGCTCCTGCTGCTGCTCCTGCCAGGCGCTATCGACCGCTTTGACCAGAGCCTTTTGCTCAAACACCCCCTCACCCATTGGGTGACCCTCCTGTTCTGATGCAAGCCCGCTCCCGCACTGAGCTTACAGCCGTTCTGTCGAAGTCAACTGAGGAAAATAGGGTAAATCCTCGCTAGAACGGTTCAGCCCTGGGCCATGAAGGGCTGATCCTTGACCGCGGTCAGCACGTCGGCGACGCCAAAGCGTCTGGCCAGGCGCGGGATGATCACGCCTTCTTCGCCGTTGAGTGCCTGCGCCAGAACCTCCTCGCCATGCGGCAGCTCGGCGATATAGCGCAGTTTGCCGCGATCCATCGCCAGATTTTCGTCAAGCATCTCCTCGGGATAGACGCCATCGGTCTGCAAGGCCTTGAGAAAATACAGGCCCAAGGTCGGGTTGTAGAGTCGCTCGCCGGCTTTGGTGGCGAAGTGATAGCCGTTATAGAAGGTGCGCATCAGGTCCAGGGCTTCCGCCGGCGACCAGGTGCCGTTTTCGGCCGCGAGCCGGTCCAGCACTACGGTGATTTCGGCTTCGGTGAAGCCGCACAGGTCGTTGAAGGCGGCTTTTAGGTAAATGTCCTCGCCGACGTTGTAGCCGCTGGTCATGTCGTTCAGGACCACCGGCGAGACCCCGGTGATGAACACCCGGTCGATGCCGCGCCCGGCCCCGGCCTTGACCGCCTTGAAGATCCGCTTCAGTTCCCCTTCGCCATAGAGCAGCCGCTCATAATCGGTCTGATCACGCTTGGCCATCAGCACGTCGTTGGCGAAATTGTCGTATTCGTCGATCAGCAAATCTCTTCCAGTTGGGGAAGACGGTCGGTGCGATCCTGATAGAAGTAGCCTTCCCGAATCAGGGTGCCGAACTTGCTCATGGTATAGGGAAATTTCATAAGGGGGATACTCCCGATTCGGACAGCGGTGGCGGCATCATAGCTGTTCCCAGCCCCCTTATCCCCCAGTCAAACTAGTCAGCCGGGCGATGGCGGGGCCATGGAGGTGGACTAACAGCATGCAAGTCGGTACCAGCAGCCCAAAGAGCCGCACCGGGTAACGAATAGCTGGCCGGGCCTGGCTGACTTCCAGAAATTCCTCGATGACCAGGCCGCCCTTGAGGGCCGTGAGGGTGGCCACGATCAGGGTCAGCACCAGTCCCGGGGTTGCCCCCGCGCCAAGACGGGCGCCCGTCAGGGTGAGGATGACCAGGATCAGCCAGGTCAGGACCAGGGCGCGAAAGGAAGGGTTCATGGGCGCCTCAGGGCAGGACGTAGAAGAGGGGAAAAATCATGAGCCAGATGAGGTCGGTGGCGTGCCAATAGCTGGCGAAGGCCACCATGCCCCGATGGTTGCTGGCCGAGTAGGCGCTGGTGGCGAGGCGGGCCAGAATCCAGGCCATGCCCATCAGGCCCCAGCTCACATGCACCAAGTGATTAAAGGTCAGGTAGTAGTAGGCCAGTTGAAAGACATCGCCGCCACCGTCCAGCCCCCGCGCCAGGTTCCAGCGGAACTCCAGGACCTTCATGATGGGATAGCCTAGGGCGGTCACCAAGGCGAGGACCAGCCAGGTCAGGGAGGCGCGCCGCCGGTCGGCGCGGATGGCATGGAGAGCGCTGGCGACCATGAAACTACTGGTCAGCATGACCAGGGTGTTAACGATGCCCGCCAGGGTCCACAGCTTGGCGGGGCCTTGGTGAAAGGCCTCGGGGTGATGGGCACGGGCGAGGAAATAGACGAAAAACATCAGGGCGAATTCAGTCATCTCCGCAAAAATGCCGACCCAGATGGCCTTGTTGCCAGGAATACCCGTGTCCCGGAATTCCGGGGAGGCCATGGCCGGCGGTACTGCCAAGACGTCCTGGCTAGCGGACATGGTGATTTTCCGCTGGGGGAAAGACGATGCGGTAGAGGTGGAATTGGGCGTAGGCTAGTACCGGCAGAGTCAGGGCCAGCAGGGGTGGCAGGAGGATGCCGACCAGGAGCCCCAGGATGATGGTCAGGCCCCAAGCCAGGGCTGGCCCTGGGCTGTAAAACATGGCCCGCACGCTGGCATGGATCGCGGGGATGGGTTGGGCGCGGCCCTCGTAGAGCAGGGGCACGGCGAAGGCGGCAATGAGATGGACGCCGGCCGCGAGGCAGGCCCCCATGAGGCTGGACCAGCGGAGGAAGGTCCCGATTTTGGCCGCTGACCCGGTGCCGCCTGCGTCCAGCGCGGTGCCAGCCCCAACCAGAAAGGCATAGAGGATGCCGGCGTCCGTGATCCAAACGAGCAGGAGAAAGGAGCAGGCACCGGCGAGGGCCCAGAAACCCGCGTCCATTTCCTGGTAACCGTGCCACGCCAGGCCCAGGCTCGGCCGTTGACCCGCCTCCCGCGACTTGCGCAGGGCAAACCAGGGTGGCAGCAAGAGGGGGCCAATCAGGAAGAAGCCACCCGCCAGGATCAGTGCCAGGGCTGGAGCGCCGACGGCGAAGGGGATCAGCAAGAGGCTGGTGGTGATGAGAGCCAGGAGGAAGCCCAGCAGCAGGCTGGGTCCTGGCATGGCACGCAGGTGGCGCCACCCGGAGCCGAGCGCAGGGGGGATATCGGCAAGATGAAAGGGGGCAGGGGAGAGGTTGCTCAAGGGATGGGTGTCGCTCTGGTTGGCATCCGGACGGGTACTTGATGGTTGGCGAGGGGCATGTGGGCGTGATGTTGGCTCCGCAGCTTAGAGTGCCCCCCCGGGGGTGCCTTGATCCACCTCAATTCAGCTTGCCGGAGCCCCTTGACATAAGTCAAGGGCAAGCGGTTGAACTAAACTTAATCTCCGTGTTGGCTGATACTCGGTCGGCCCACGATCATCAAAACCAAGCGGAGAGGCACTTCATGAACTCGAAATTGTTGACGACCATCGGGCGCCATCGCGCCGGGGTGTTTTTAGTCAGCGCCCTGGCGTTTGCCGTGGGTAACGCCCTGGCCGCGACCGACCCCGCGCACCCCGACGCCAAGAGCCCCGAGATGTCTTACCAGGGCGCCCCTGGGGCCATCGATCCCGCGGCCATGAAGGACTTTATGGATGGCGAAGGGCCCAAGATGACCAAGGCCGAGTTTGCGGAGGCGAAGGAAATCTTCTTCCAGCGCTGCGCGGGCTGCCACGGCGTGCTGCGCAAGGGTGCCACCGGCAAGCCCCTGACCACCGACATGACCCGGGCCCTGGGTACCGATTACCTCAAGGCGATGATCACCTACGGTTCGCCCGCGGGCATGCCCAACTGGGGGACCTCCGGTGACTTCACCGAGGCCAAGATCGATCTGATGGCCCGCTACCTGCAGCATGAGCCACCCCAGCCCCCCGAATTTGGCCTGTCGGATATGAAGGGGACCTGGAAGGTACTGGTTGAGCCCGAGAAGCGGCCCACCAAGCAGATGAATAAGCTGAATCTGGATAACCTCTTCTCCGTCACCCTTCGCGACGCGGGCGAGATCGCCCTGATCGATGGCGACAGCAAGGAGATCGTCAGCATCATCAAGACGGGTTACGCGGTCCATATCTCGCGCCTCTCGGCCTCCGGGCGTTATCTCTTCGTCATTGGCCGCGATGCCAAGATCAACCTCATCGACCTCTGGATGGAGAAGCCCGAGACCGTCGCCGAGATCAAGGTCGGCATGGAGGCGCGCTCCGTGGAGACCTCCAAGTTCCCCGGCATGGAGGACAAGTACGCGGTCGCCGGCACCTATTGGCCGCCCCAGTTCGTCATTATGGACGGCGATACCCTGGAGCCCCTCAAGATCGTCTCCACCCGCGGCATGACGGTAGACACTCAGGAATATCATCCGGAGCCCCGGGTGGCGGCCATCGTCGCCTCGCATGAGCATCCCGAGTTCATCGTCAACGTCAAGGAGACCGGCCATGTCCTGATGGTCGATTATTCGGATATCGACAACCTCAAGACCACGGATATCGAGGCCGCCCCCTTCTTGCATGATGGCGGTTGGGATGGCACCAAGCGCTACTTCATGACGGCGGCCAACAAGTCCAACAAGATCGCCGTGGTGGATTCCAAGGATCAGAAACTGGCCGCCATCGTGGAGGTGGGTGATATTCCCCATCCGGGTCGTGGCGCCAATTTTGTCGATCCGCAATTTGGCCCGGTCTGGGCGACCAGCCACTTGGGAGATGCCTCCATTTCCGTGATTGGCACGGATCCCAAGGGCCATCCGGACCAGGCCTGGAAGGTGGTGCGCAAGCTGCAAGGGCAGGGCGGTGGTTCACTCTTCATCAAGACCCACCCCAAATCCAAAAATCTGTATGTCGATACGGCCCTCAACTCGGTTGAGAAGTTGAGCCAGAGCGCCGCCGTGTTCAATATCGACAAGCTGGATGCCCCCTTCACGGTCCTGCCCATCGCCGAATGGGCGGATCTGGGCGAGGGGGCCAAGCGCGTGGTGCAGCCCGAGTACAACAAGGCGGGCGACGAGGTGTGGTTCTCCGTCTGGAACGGCAAGGATAAGAAATCGGCCCTGGTGGTCGTGGACGACAAGACCCTGAAGCTCAAGAAGGTCATAAAGGACGATCGCCTGGTGACCCCGACCGGCAAGTTCAACGTGTACAACACCATCCATGATGTCTATTGAGCGCTGATCTGGCCTAAGCCGTCGGGCCTTCCTTCCCGGCGGCCTGGCCGGGATCGGGCGCTATCCTCATGGGGCAGGGAAGCCCCACTCATTCAAATCGCCGGACAGGCGATTTTTTATCAGTGATTTGCCATGGCCATGCCAAGAATTTTCCTGCTGTTGCCGCTGGCGATGGCGCTTAGTTACCCCTCCGCCTGGGCCGAGTCCACCCCGCCGACGCCGCTGGCGACCGGGTCCCCCCCAGTGGCGGAGGGCCAACCCCGGGAGGCCGGGGCCCTTTACACCCAAATCTGCGCCGAATGTCATGGCGCCGACCGCCTGGGCATTACGGGTCCGCCTCTGATCCCCGAAAATTTTGGTCGTCTCAAGCGCGAGGAGGCCGCCAACCTCATCCTCCAGGGCCGGCCCGCCACCCAGATGCCGGCCTTCGCGGAACGGCTCTCCGCGGCCGAGGCACAGTCCCTGGTGGACCTGGTCTTCACCCCGCCCACCGAGACCCCGGAGTGGGGCCTGGAGCGCATCCGCGCCAGCCATCTGGCCCTGGTGAACCCCGCGACCCTGCCGGATCACCCCCTCCATAACGCCGACCCGCTGAATCTCTTCGTGGTGGTGGAGACGGGCGATCACCATGCCACCATTCTGGATGGCGACCGCCTGGAGCCCCTCCATCGCTTTGCTACCCGCCGCGCCCTGCATGGCGGGCCCAAATTTTCCAATGACGGGCGCTTCGTCTACTTCGCCTCCCGGGATGGCTGGATCAGCAAATTCGATCTGCACAGTTTCCAGACCGTGGCCGAGATCCGCGCCGGCATCAACACCCGCAACCTGGCGGTGTCCGGCGATGGCCGCTATGTTGCCGTTGCCAACTATCTGCCCCACAACCTGGTGATCCTGGACGCCCGGGACCTGCTGCCCATCAAGCTGATCCCGGTCCAGGACGAAACGGGCAAGACCAGCCGGGTGAGCGCCGTCTATGCCGCGCCTCCCCGGCAGAGCTTCGTCGCCGCCCTCAAGGATATCCCCGAGGTCTGGGAAATCATGGTCGCGGACGATCCCCTGCCGGTCTATAACGGCCCCATGCACGATTATCGGCTGGAGGAGGGAACCGCCCGGGAGCCAGGCCCCTTCCCGGTGCGCCGGACCAAGCTCGATGGCTTTCTGGACGATTTCTTTTTTAATCAGAGCTACCAGATCCTGATCGGCGCGGCCCGGGATGGCAACAAGGGGCAGGCCATCAACCTCGACGTCCGGCAGCGCATCGCCGAACTGGACCTGGATGGCATGCCGCACCTGAGTTCTGGCATCACCTGGGAGCGCGACGGCCGCACCCTGCTGGCCACCCCGCACCTGTCCAAGCCCGAGGTGACGGTCATCGATCTGGGCACCTGGGAGACGGTGGCGAAAATTCCCACCCTGGGCCCCGGCTTCTTTGCCCGCAGCCACGAAAACAGCCCCTACGCCTGGGTGGATGTCTTTTCGGGACCTAACAAGGATGCCTTGCATGTGATTGACAAACAGAGCCTGCAAATCGTCGCGACCCTGCGTCCGGAGCCCGGCAAGACGGCGGCCCATGTGGAATTCGACCGCTATGGCAAGTACGCCCTGGTGAGTATCTGGGAGGAGGATGGCGCCCTGGTGGTCTATGACGCCCAGACCCTCAAGGAGGTGAAGCGGCTACCCATGCGCAAGCCTTCCGGCAAGTACAACGTTTACAACAAGATCACGCGATCCGAGGGGACGAGTCACTGAAAACGAGGTGAGGCGTCCCGAAGGACTTCTTCAGGTGCCTCTCGCCTTCACGGCCTCCAGACACGCTCCACCGAGCCCGTAACCTTGCCATAGAGGGTGGGGCCAGAGGAGGGCGCTTGGGTGTCCTTGACGTCGGTCTGGGTCGCGCAGGCGCTAAGCCCGAGGGCGAGGAGCAGGAGCAAGTGGTTCATCGGCAAGTACCTCGGGGCTAATGGCTAGGAGGGCACCGACGCGGCGAGGGTCGAGCTGTCCAGGGCCGGGATGCCAACGATCCTGGGGGTGATGATAGAGGACCCTGGACCCGGGAGTTGGTGCGACCCCCGGTCCAGGTTAGGGCTGAGGCCCAGGCGACCGATCAGGCCTCCTTGCCACCAACCGCCTTATAGGCCAGGGCACCAATGACGCCGCCGATGATGGGTGCGACCCAGAACAGCCATAACTGGCTCAGAGCCTCGCCTTTGTTGGCCATCAGGGCCACTACCAGGGCCGGACCGGTGCTGCGGGCCGGGTTGACCGAGGTATTGGTCACCGGGATCGAGATGAGATGGATCAGCGTCAAGGCGAGACCGATGGCCAGTCCCGCCGAAACCGCCGAGGCACGCTTGTCGGTGGCACCCATGATCACGAACAGGAATATGGCGGTCATGACGACCTCGGTCACCAGAGCGGCCATCATGCCGTAGCCCTGGGGAGACAGTTTGTCGTAGCCGTTAACGGCCAGGATGTGGGACGATAGTTGTAAGGTCGGCTGACCTTCTTTGTGCAGACCCATATCGCTCGCGATGTAGAAAATTAGTAAGGACGCGGCGATGGCGCCCAGGGTCTGGGCGATCACGTACATCGGCACGTCGGCGAAGCTGAAGCGCCCACCCACGGCCAGACCGATGGAAACGGCCGGATTCAGGTGGCAGCCGGAGATATGGCCGATGGCGTAGGCCATAGTGAGCACGGTCAGGCCGAAGGCTAAGGCGACACCCAGGTAGCCGATGCCGAGGTTGGGTTCGCCGGTGGCGAAGACGGCGGCACCGCAGCCACCGAGGACGAGCCAGAAGGTGCCGATGAATTCGGCGGCGAGTTTGTTACTGAGGTTCATGGGTTGCTCCTTGAGCAGGTTGAAAAACCTTAGGTTGATGAGATTGGGAAGGATGCGATAAGCCGTCGTGGTGATCAAGTTCCCTCTGCCCTTGACAGCAGTTCTCATTTTGGCGGTTACCCGGTAAGGTGGTCACCCAATCGCAACCGCAACCCCCTGATGAGCGTCCCCTTTGGCCCCTACGTTCTGACCCTGGACGACATCACGGCGCAACTGCGCCGG
>JBASIS010000132.1:0-38648 GCA_049654905.1 Chromatiaceae bacterium | reverse complement strand
CAGTTGCCGCCACTGCGCGCGCGTGCGTCGACCTTGTGCCATGCTGTTGCTTCTGTTTGTGTGGAACATGGCAGTAGCTTGTGGGGCCGGCGACCGGCGCGATAGATGCATTTCGCCGGACGCTTACCTTGCGGGGGAGGGCTGGGGAGAGGGGTTATCGTTCTCAGGCCGCGCGGATTTCGAAGTCATGGGTAAGCTGGGCGGTGGCCCCCAGCATGATGGAGGCGGAGCAATATTTCTCGGCGCTCAGGGCGATGGCCCGCTCGACGTGTTTTTCGCTCAGATTCCTGCCGGTCAGGACAAAGTGGACATGGATGCGGGTGAAGACCTTGGGGTCCTCCTCGGCCCGTTCCGCCGCCAGTTCCACCTCGCAGCCGGTCACTTCCTGACGGGCCTTGCGCAGGATGGAGAGGACATCGAATTCGGTGCAGCCGCCCATGCCGAGCAAAAGCAACTCCATGGGCCGGGGGCCCAGGTTGCGGCCACCATGATCGGGTGGACCATCCATGACCAGGGCATGGCCGCTGGGCGATTCCCCGACCATGGTCACCCCATCCAGCCATTTAACGCGTGCTTTCATATCAGCCTCTTGGGTTTTGATGGTGGAGGGCCCGTCAGGGCTCGGCGAACAGGCGACGCAATTCTGCTCCGGGGTCGTCCGCGCGCATGAAGGCCTCGCCGACCAGAAAGGCACTGACCCCCCGGGCGCGCATCCGGGCCACGTCGGCGCGGTCGAGAATGCCGCTCTCGGTGACCAGGAGTCTCTCGGGCGGGATGGCGTCGATCAGGCCCAGGGTGGTTTCCAGGCTGACCTGGAAGCTGCGGAGATCGCGGTTATTGATGCCGATCAGCCGTCCGGGCAGGAGCAGGGCCCGCTCCAACTCAGTCCGGTCGTGGACCTCGATCAGGACATCCATGCCCAATTCCAGCGCCAGAGTGTTCAGGTCCCGCAGCCGGGCATCGGTCAGGCAGGCGGCGATCAGCAGGATGCAATCCGCCCCCATGACCCGGGCCTCCAGGACCTGGTAGGGGTCCAGGATGAAGTCCTTGCGGATAACCGGCAGGGCGCAGGCGACGCGGGCCTCCTGGAGGTAGGCGTCACACCCCTGGAAAAAATGCACGTCGGTGAGGACCGAGAGACAGGCGGCCCCGCCGCGCTCGTAGCTCCGGGCGATCTCGGCGGGATGAAAATCCGCCCGCAGGACGCCCTTGCTGGGCGAGGCCTTCTTGATCTCGGCAATCACCGCCGGCTGCCCGCTGGCTGCCCTGGCCCACAAGGCATCGCCAAAGCCCCGGGGTAGAGCGGCACCCGCCACCTCCGCCTCCAAGGCCTGAAGGGACCGGCGCTGGCGGCACTCGGCCACTTCCACCGCCTTGCGGTCCATGATTTTCCTGAGGATGTCCGGGATCTCGGCCATGGTTTGCGCGACCCTCCGGGGCTTAGGCAAAGGCTTGGGTCAGGGCCACCAGCCGCTCGAAGCGGTGGCGGGCCTCGCCGCTGTCGATGGCCGCCCCCGCCCAGCGCACTCCCTCCGCCAGGCTGTCGGTGACACCGGAGACATAGATCGCCGCCCCGGCATTGAGGAGCACGATATCCCGGGCCGGACCGGGCTGGCCATCCAGGACGGCCTTAAGCAGCATCAGGCTATCCTCGGGGCCGGATACCCGGATGGCGTCCAGATGGGCGCGCGCCAGGCCATAATCCTCGGGACGCAGGGTGAAGCGCAGGATCTCCCCCTCCTTGAGTTCGGCGACCTCGGTATTGTCGCCGATGCTGATCTCGTCCAGGCCATCGCGAGAATGAACGACCATGACATGATGGCTGCCCAGGCGTTGCAGGACCTCCGCCAGGGGTATCAGCAACTCCTGGCTGAAGACGCCGAGGACCTGGTTGGGCACGCCCGCGGGGTTGGTCAAGGGCCCCAGGATATTGAAGAGGGTCCGCACCCCCAGCTCCCGGCGGGGGGCAATGGCGTGTTTCATGGCGCCATGGTGGCCCGGGGCAAACATGAAGCCGACCCCGCAGTCGCGCACGCACTGGGCGACCTGGGCGGGGGTCAGGTCCAGCCGGACGCCCGCCGCCTCCAGAACATCGGCGCTGCCGGACCGGCTGGAGACCGAGCGGTTGCCGTGCTTGGCCACGTGACACCCCGCCGCCGCCGCCACGAACATGCTGGCAGTGGAGACGTTGAAGGTACCCGCGCCATCACCGCCGGTGCCGACGATGTCCACGGCCCGGCCCAGGCTCGCGGGACCCTGGCGCGGCCGCTCCAGATCGAGGGTGCCATCGACGATGTCCACCGCGTCGTCAAAGTCGTGCAGGTCCACCGGGGTGGCCAGCGCCCGCATGACGGCGGCGGCGGCGGTGATCTCGGTGACCGTCTCGCCCTTCATACGCAGGGCCACCAGGAAGCCGGCGATCTGCGCCGGGGTCGCCCCGCCGGTCATGATGAGTTGCATGACGGCGGTCATCTCGGGGTGCGTCAGGTCTTGGCGTTCGATGACCTTGGCGATCGCCTGCTTGATATCCACGACTGTCATCCTCCTAAGTTGTCACTAGCGGTCGCCGCCTGGTCACGGGACCGGCCGGGCATGCTCACCTCGAAAAGGCGGCGCGCCAGGCCAGGCCCGGCGCGCCGCCTTTACCGATCTTCCAAGAAATTGCGCAGTAACTCATGGCCTTGCTGGGTGAGAATGGATTCCGGATGGAATTGCACCCCCTGCACCGGCAATTCGCGATGGCGCAAGCCCATGATCTCGTCGCGCTCGCCCGCCGGGGTAAGGGTCCAGGCCGTCACCTCCAGGCAGGCGGGCAGGGTCGCGGCCTCCACCACCAGGGAGTGATAGCGCGTAGCCTGGAAGGGCTGGTCGAGCCCGGTAAAGACCCCCGTATCGGCATGATGGATGGGGGAGGTCTTGCCGTGCATGACCTGGCGCGCCTTGACGACCTGGCCCCCAAAGGCATGGCCGATGGACTGATGCCCCAGGCAGACCCCCAGGATAGGCACCCGCCCGGCGAACGCGCGGATCAGCGGCACCGAGATGCCCGCCTCCATTGGGGTACAGGGCCCCGGGGAGACCACGATGCGCTCGGGTCCCAAGGCCGCCACGCCCGCCAGGTCGATCTCGTCGTTACGATAAACCCGTACCTCGACCCCCAGTTCCCCCAGATACTGAACCAGGTTGTAGGTAAAGGAATCGTAGTTATCGATCATTAGCAGCATTTAGCGCCCAACCTTTTGTTTTTGCTTGCGGGAAAAGAACTCTTGATTGGACAATGCTCCCAGGGGCATCCCAATTTCCCGGGGGCCCGCTGGCCGGGACCAGCCTGACAGGCAGGCAGGCAGGCAGGATCGACATTCTCTCGCAGTTCTGGCGTTCAAGGAACTTCCATCTTGCCGACGACACCCGCCAGCGGGCTGGGCAACGCCAGTTCTTTCCCGCTGACCAGGGGTCAGGCCGCGCCGAAGTTCATAATGGGCTCATGCCAGTTGATTTCCGGAAATCCTCGGGGCCATGATAGCTCCATCGCGGCGGCCGGATCTCCCGGCGGCCGGTACCATGGCCTCGGCTGGCCAAACAGAGAGGGCGCTTGTTGATGACGGAATTCATTCAGGAGATGCTGGCCTGGATTTCGGCTAATCCCCATTGGGCTTATCTGATCATCTTCCTGGTCGCCATGACCGAATCCCTGGCGGTGATCGGCATGTTCATTCCCGGCGCCGTCATGATGGTTGGCGCCGGACCGCCGATTGCCGCCGGGGTGCTCGGCTTCTGGCCCGTGATGGCCTGGGCCGCGGGCGGGGCCATCGTGGGCGACGGCATCAGCTATTGGCTTGGGCATCATTACCGGGAGCGGCTGCGCCTCATCTGGCCCTTCTCTCGCTACCCGGACAGTCTGGCCCGGGGTGAGCGCTTCTTCGAACAGTACGGCGGTAAGAGCGTGGCCTTCGGCCGCTTCGTCGGGCCGGTCCGGGCGGTGATCCCGGTGGTGGCGGGCATGATGGGCATGGATTCCAAGCGCTTCCTGGCCGCCAACGTCCTCTCCGCCCTCGCCTGGGCGCCGGCCTATATCGTGCCCGGCATCGTCCTGGGAGCCTCGCTGGAACTGGCGGCGGAGGCCACGGCGCGGCTGGGCATCCTGGCCCTGGCCCTGATCCTGACCCTGTGGTTCGTCTTCTGGGGCGTGCATCGCCTCTTCCTGCTCTACAGCCCCCGGGCCGGGCGCTGGGTCCAGGCCCTGCTGAGCTGGGCGGACGTCCATCCCCGCGGTGGCGAAATCGCCCGCGCCCTGGCCGACCCCCATCACCCCGACGCCCGCGCCCTGACCGGTCTGGCCGGGCTCCTGCTGCTGGGGGCCCTGGCCTTCGCGCTCATGATGGGTCTGGCCATCGCCGAGGCCCCGGAACTGCGCCTCAACCAGATGGTGCTGAACCTGGCCCTGAGCCTGCACACCCCCGGCGCGAATCACCTCATGGCCGCCGCCAGCCGGCTGGGGGACCTGATGGTCATCCTGCCTCTGGGAATCGCCGTCCTCGTCTGGCTGTTGGCGCGGGGCCAAAGGCGGCAGGCCGGCTACTGGATCGCCGCCCTCGCCTTCGGCCTCCTGGCCCCGCCCCTGCTCAAATGGCTGCTTCAGGTACCGCGCCCGGACATCGGCCTCGTCGGGCTCTCGTCCTGGGCCTTTCCCAGCGGCCACGTGCTCCGCGCCACCGTTACTTATGGCTTTCTCGCCGTCTGCCTGGCTGGGGCGGGGACCATGCCCCAGGCCTGGCGCTGGCTCCCCTACGCCCTTGCGGCCATGCTGGCTACGGCGGTGGCGATCTCTCGCGTCTATTTGGGTGCCCACTGGCTCACGGATGTCATCGGCGGCCTGGCCCTAGGCCTGGCGTGGATCGCCGCCCTGGGACTCTCCTTCCGCCGCCACACCCGGCCGGCACCCTCCTGGCATGGACTGGCCGCCCTGTCCAGCGCCGCCCTGGTCCTGGCCTATGGCGTGTCCAGCCTGAGTTTTCATGCCGCCGACCTGGCCCGCTATCAGCCTAAACCCGAGACCATCAGCCTCTCCGAGGCCCAATGGCGGGGCCAGGAGTGGCGCGCCCTCCCCCAATGGCGCGAGGACATCCAGGGCATGAATGGGCAACCCCTGAACCTGCAATACGCCGGCGACCCCCAGATCCTGACCCAGGCCCTGGTGGCCCAGGGTTGGCGGGTGGCCGATACCCTCACCTTCGAGAATGCCCTCCGGCTCCTGTCGCCCTCCCTCCCCCTGATGGAACTGCCGCTCATTCCCCACGTCCATGACGGCCATCACGAAGCCCTGGGCCTGGTCAAGCAGGAGGGTGAGGAGGGCCGCCGGGTGCTGAGACTCTGGGCCACGCCCTACTTCATCGACGGCCGCCAGCCCCTCTGGGTCGGGAATGTCACCGACCAGCACAAGCGCCTGATTCTCAATCTGCTGGCCATCCCCGCGACGGGCAAGGACCCGACCGCGGCATTGACCGCCACCGTGCCGGACTTAGCGGCACTGAACCCGCAACGACCTGCGGCGGATGGTCCCTGGCTGTTGGAGGGGATGGACTGAGGCGAAGCCGGGGCATGAGCGTGGCAGACGCGCGGGCGGACGGTGCCACCAGGGTCACCCCGCCTTACCGGGGAGGGGCCTCCTCACCCTTGGCCGCCCAGAGCCGCAACCTGAGTCCGGGCTCGGTGCTCAGGCCGACGGTGGCGGAGGCGATCCGTCCCTCGGGGTCGATCACGAAGCTCGCTGGCACCCCGCCCACGCCCCAGCGGCGGGCGATAGCCCCATTGGGATCTGGCACCACGGGAAAATCCAGGTCCGCCGCCTGGAGGTAAGACAAAATCTCGCCCGCCTCCCCGGATTGCAGGGCGACGGTCAGCACCCGATGATCCCGGGCAATGGCATCGACAAAGCCGTCCATGGCGCGACAGACCGGGCACCAGCTCGCCCAAAAATGCACCAGAACCGGCTCGCCCCGTAAATCCCGCAGTTCCACCCAGGTCCCGGTCTGATCCAGGCCAGCCAGCGGTGGCGCCTCCCCCTTGGCCAGGGGTCTGGCCTGCCACCACTGGACACCGCCCAGGATCAGGAGCGCCAGGCCAATATTGACCAGCCACCCACGCCAACGCGGGGACCTGGCCCGGGGCTGGCCAGGGTCAGTGGCCGGCATCGAGGGCCGCCAGCAGGCGCTCATGAATGCCCTGAAAGCCGCCATTGCTCATGACCAGCACCTGGTCCCCTGCCCGGCCTTGGTGGGCGATGGCGGCGACAATGTCCTCGATCCGGGAGTAAATCGTCGCCCGTGCTCCGAGGGGGGCAAAGACAGAGCCGGCATCCCAGCCGAGATCGGACGGGGCGAAGACAAAGACTTGGTCCGCGGTCTCTAGCGAGGCGGCCAGGGTAGCATTGTGGACACCCAGGCGCATGGTATTGGAACGGGGCTCCAGAACGGCGAGGATGCGCCCCCCCACCCCTCCTGCCTCGGCGTGGCGGCGCAGGCCCTCCAGGGTGGTGGCGATGGCGGTGGGGTGATGGGCAAAGTCGTCATAGACGGGGATGCCCCGGGCCACGCCGCGCAGTTCCATGCGCCGCTTGACGCCCTGGAAGCGATCCAGGGCCTCCAGCCCCAAGGCCAGGGGCACCCCCGCATGGCGGGCGGCGGCCAGGACGGCCAGGGCGTTGGCGACATTGTGGTGGCCCGTCTGACTCCAGTTCACCTCGCCCCTGTCGCGCCCCTGGTGATGCACCCTGAACCGCGAGCCATCCGGCGCCAGCAAGGTCGCCGACCAGTCGCCGCCCGCCCCCACTGCTTCCCGCGGAGTCCAGCAGCCCATGGCCAGGACCTGATCCAGGGCCGCCTCCCCCTGGGGATGGATGATGAGACCACTGCCCGGCACGATGCGCACCAGGTGGTGGAACTGGCGCTGAATCATGGCCAGGTTGTCGAAGATGTCGGCGTGGTCGAATTCCAGATTGTTGAGGATGAGGGTCCGCGGCAGGTAGTGGACGAATTTGGAGCGCTTGTCGAAAAAGGCGGTGTCGTACTCATCCGCCTCCACCACGAAGAAGGGGGCCGCGCCCAGGCGGGCGGAGAGGCCGAAATCCCGGGGCACGCCGCCGATGAGAAAGCCTGGGTTGAGCCCGGCGTAGTCCAGCACCCAGGCCAACATGCTGGAGGCCGTGGTCTTGCCGTGCGTCCCGGCCGCCGCCAGGACCCAGCGGTCCCGCAGCAGATTCACCTTAAGCCATTCCGGCCCCGAGACATAGGGCAGGCCCCGGTCGAGCAGGTATTCGACCACCGGCAGGCCGCGCTTCATGGCGTTACCCACCACCACCAGATCCGGCGCCGGGTCCAGGTGGCTGGCGGCGTAGCCCTCCATGAGGCCAATGCCCGCCGCCTCCAGTTGGGTACTCATGGGGGGATAGACGTTGGCGTCGGAGCCGGTGACGCGATGGCCAAGGGCGCGCGCCAGGAGAGCGATACCGCCCATGAAGGTGCCGCAGATACCGAGGATGTGCAGATGCATGTCAGGAACCGGGAAAGAGGCCGTTGACGAGGGCCGAGGCCAGGAGGTTGAAGGCCACCGCGATCAGGACGCCCTGACCGAGGCGCAGATCGAAGCCATGGCGCAGGATATGTCCCGTCACCAGCAGGCTCCAGAAGAGCAGGACTAGGAGCGGCAACCCCGCCAGGGAGGTCTCTCCCCGGGATTCGGCGCCCGCCACCAGGCCCAGGGGCACTAGGGCGAAGAGGCCTAGCAGGGCACCGGCGCCAAAGAGGGCGGTGGCGACCTGAAGAAAACGGGGCTGGTGATTTGCCACCCGCAGGGCCAGTAATAGCAGACCCAGGGTCAGGAGGGCATCCGCCAGTCCCTGGCCCACGGCGATGGGGGCCGTTAGCCCCGCCGCCATGCCCACCAACACGGCGGTGACCAGATGCACCACCAGCACCAGGCCCAGCAAGGCACTGGAGCCGGGCAGGTCCTGGGGGCCCCGGCGCAGGAGGCAAAGTTCCACGAAAAACTGGATCAGGGTGCTCATGTCGCGCGTCTCCAACCGGGGGTCAAGGTCGGCGCCTCGCCCCTAATACCCGAATCAGGGCCAAACCCAGCAGGGCCCAGGCCAGACCGATGGCCAGACCGTTGCCCCAACGGGCGAAGGGGGTGAACCCATCGCGGGGTTGGATCTCGGCGCTGAAAAGGCCCCGCTCGAAGGCGGGCACCGTCCCCTGGACCTGGCCCCGGTGATCAATGATGGCGGAGATGCCGGTGTTGGTGGCGCGCAGCAGGGGGCGACCGTTCTCCAGGGCCCGTATGCGGGCGATGCCCAGGTGCTGATGGGGCGCCAGGGAGTCGCCGAACCAGGCATCGTTGCTGACGTTGATCAGGTAGGCCGCGTCCGGCAGGGCCTGGACCACCTCGGCGGCGAAGGCGTCCTCGTAGCAGATGGAGACCCCAACACGATGGGGACCGACCTGGAGCAGCGGCCGCTTGGCCTCCCCGGAGCTGAAGTCCGACATAGGGACCTGGAAGGCCTTGGCCAGGGGCCCCAGGAGGGAACGCAGGGGCATGAACTCGCCGAAGGGCACCAGGTGGCGCTTCCGGTAGAGGTCCTCGTCGCCCTTGCCCAGGCTGATGAGGCCGTTGTAGTAGGTCTGGCGCTCGTGATCCAGCACCGGCAGGCCTATGACGAGTTGGGCCCCTTCCTGCCGTGCCTCCTCGGCTAGTGGCTCCAGCAGGGGCTTGCGCACCCGGTCGAGAAATTCCGGGATGGCCGTCTCTGGCCAGACGATGACGGCGTTGCCGAAGGCCTCGCGGGTCAGCTCCACGTAGGCGCGCAGGGTGGGAAAGAGGGATTCCTCGTTCCACTTGAGGGACTGGGGAATGTTGGCCTGGAGGACGGCGGCGCGGATGGGCGCGCCCGCGGGCTGGGTCCATTCCAGGCGCCCCAGACCTAGACCGGCGAGCCAGATGAGGGTGAGCGCGAGGGTGGCACCCAGGCGGGCACGGCCCCGCCAGACCGTCAGGCCCCAAAGGAGGCCGGCGGACAGGGCGATCAGCAGGCTGACGCCATGGACGCCGACGAGGGGGACAAAGCCCGCCAGGGGGCCATCAACCTGGGAGTCGCCGGCGTTGAGCCAGGGAAATCCGGTCAGGAACCAGCCCCGCAGCCATTCCAGCAGGACCCAGAGGGCGGGAAAGGCCAGGAGGGGAACCGCCCAATCCTGGGCGACCGCTAGGGCCAGCGGTTGGGGATCGGCCTGGGTAGCGGTCGGGACCGGGCGCGGGCGGGCCAGCCAGGCGATCAAGCCGCCGAGGAGCCCATGGTAGAGGGCCATGGCCAGGATGAAGAGCAGGGTCAGGGCATGGGCCAGCCAGGGCCCCATGTTGCCAAACTCGTCCAGGCTGATGCGAATCCAGAAGACACCAACACCCAGCAGACCGATACCAAAGGCCCAGCCGATGAGCAGGCCCTCACCGGGCCGCCGGCCCACCAGCAGGCCCAGAAGCACCGCCAGGGCGACCACCATCGCCGGGGAGAGCCCAAAGGGCGGGAAAGCCAATACCGCCAGGGCGCCGGCCCCGGCGGCCAGGAGGGCCGCCAGCGAGGTGCGGAGATGAAGTGTCCCGGGGTCCGCGAGGTGATTGGGAGTCAAGACGGGGTCCCCGGGGGGTCGTCGGACTGGTCGCCGGCCGGTTCGAAGTCCAGCGATGCGGAGTTGATACAGTAACGCAAGCCGGTGGGCTCGGGCCCATCCTCGAAGACATGGCCCAGGTGCGAGCCACAACGGTCGCAATGGACCTCGACCCGCGCCATGCCCAGGCTCATATCCCGCTCACTGGCCACCGGGGAGCTGGCCAGGGGCTGCCAGAAGCTGGGCCAGCCACTGCCGGAGTCGTATTTGTGCCGGGCGTCGAACAACTCGGCGCCACAGCCGGCACAGTGATAGATGCCGGGGGCCTTGTTGGCGTAAAACTGGCCGGTAAAGGCCCGTTCGGTACCCTTTTCGCGACAGATCCGATATTGGTCCGGACTCAGGTGGGCCCGCCATTCCTCGTCCGTCCTGTTGATTTTTTCGCTCATCATCATCCCCGGATGGTGGCCAAACGCCTGGCCGACGCCATATTGAGTTAGTATTTTGCCAGCTTGGCAACCGCCCGTCCTATTTCCGTCATCACCCCCCAGGATGTACCCCTTGCACCATGTCTGAATCCGTACCGCAACCCCAGCCAGGCAGGAGGCGCCGCGGCCCGCGCGGGGCCCTGGTCCGCCTCCTGCTCATGGTTTGTGCCATTGGCATCTTCATCCTCGGCTACCAGTGGGGCAATCAGCGGCACTTTGGCCAGCCCCCCGCCATCGAGGGTGTAATCCTGGCGCCGGCCATGCCGCTGCCCGCCTTTGCCCTGGTGGACACCGAGGGGCAGCCCTTTGGCCGGGACCAACTCGCCGGCCACTGGACCCTGCTCGCCTTTGGGGACCTGGCTCAGCCCCGGGGCCAATTGGCCATCCAGCGCCTGCTGGACGTTTACCACCGCCTGGGGACCGAGGTCGAACCGGACCAGCGTCCCTGGCTGGTCCTGGCTGCCACCAGCCAACCGGCCGACCTGGCGCGGGACTTTGGTCGCCTATCGTCCGCCCTGCGCCTGGTGTCCGGCGAGGCCGGGGACCTGGGCCAACTGGCGAAACTCCTCGGCGAACCGCCCCACCCGGAGCGGGATAGCCGCGCCACCCTCTACCTCATTGCCCCGAACGCCAGGCTCTTGGCCTTCTTCCCCGCCAGCCAGGCCGCCCGAGCGGTGGCCGCTGACTTGACCCTTTTGGCCACATGGCCCCTGGACGCCTTGGAGAACCTCTCCCATGAATGACTTATCGCCCACCTGGTCCGATCGGCTCTTCGTGGGCTTACAGTACCTGCTGCCTCAGCACCTGCTCTCGGCCCTCATGTATCGCCTGGCCCGCATTCGCTGGCGCCCCCTGAGCGCGCCCCTGATCCGGGCCTTCGCCCGCCGCTTCCGGGTCGATATGACCGAGGCGCTGGAGCCGAACCTGGCGGTCTATCCCAGCTTTAATGCCTTCTTCACCCGTGCCCTGCAGCCGGAGGCCCGCCCGCTACCCGCGGAGCCCCAGGCCCTGGTCAGCCCGGCGGATGGGGGCCTGAGCCAGTTTGGCGCCATTGAGGCGGGCCGACTCTTCCAGGCCAAGGGGCTGGATTACGCCCTGGAGGACCTGGTGGTTGACCCCGACTGGGCGCAACGCTTCCTGGGCGGCAGCTTCACGACCGTCTATCTGTCGCCCCGCGACTATCACCGGGTCCACATGCCAGCGACGGGGCGGCTGCGGGAGATGATCCATGTCCCCGGGCGCCTCTTCAGCGTCAATCGCGCCACCGCCAGCCTGGTGCCGCGCCTCTTCGCCCGCAACGAACGGGTCGTCTGCCTGTTCGAGGGCGAGGCGGGACCCTTCGCGGTCATTCTGGTCGGCGCCATCTTTGTCGGTGGCATGGAGACGGTCTGGGCCGGCGAGGTGACCCCCGCCCGCGGCGCCTCCCCCCGCCGCCGTTATGACGAAGGCACGGCCGTGAATCTGGTCCGGGGCGCCGAGATGGGCCGGTTCAACATGGGCTCCACCGTCATCCTCCTCTTTCCCCCCGGGGCGGTGGCCTGGGAAACCGGTCTAGCCACAGGCGCCTCGCTGCGGATGGGCCAACGGCTCGGCAGTCTGAATCGGGTCGGTCATTCGCGGCTGGGAGGCGTCAGCAAAACTGCCCCTGAGGCGCCTCAGGTGGCTGGTAAAACGGAGGGCCGCTTGCCCTCGGCCTTGAGCACCTCAAAGGGGTCCGGGCCCAAGCGCTCACGGCCGGCGTCCCGCAGGCGGCCCAGGTAATCCAGCCAGAGGGGCTGCCAGGCTCGGCCCAGCTTGTAGAGATAGCCCCAGTCGTAGAGCCCTGACTTGTGGCCATCGTCAAAGAATATTTTCAGGGCATAGCGGCCGATCGGCTGGAGGTCGCGGATGTTGACCCCCTCCTTGCCAAACTGGAGTACCGCCTCGTCCGGGGAATGACCGCGCACCTCCGCCGAGGGTGAATAAACGCGCAGATATTCGACGGGCAGGAAAAACCGGGCCCCATCGTCATAGGTGATTTCCAGCAGTCTTGACTGCTGGTGGAGCTGAATATCGGTCGGGAGCGGATGGGAATCCATATTTAAGGCTAGGCCGCAGGCTGGAGTCTGATGGATCCCCAGAGGTGGGGCCAACCGAGGGTGGAGATCAAGTCCGGTGCGTCAATTATCCGGGTGCCGCGCCCGGACTAAGCCCAGGCGGCAGGCGGGTTGAAGGGCGCCTCATGGCGCGGAGGGCTCGGACCTGGCCCCTGCCGGAATCCCGGTACGGGGCGGACCCAGCTCCTGGACCAGAATCCAGGGCTTGACTACCAAGGTCCAGAGGTGGGCATCGGCGGCGAGCCAGGCCTTGGCCTGCGCATCCGTGACCAGTGCGACCTGACCAGCCGCCAGCCAGTCCTGGAAGAGGGCGGCCCGATCCTGGGACATGGCCAGGCCGACCTCGACGAGGTCGAGACCCGGCGCCACGGCTACCACCGCGCCTTGGGCAAAGAAGCGCAGCAACTCGCGCCAGGGGGCGGTCGCCGTCTCACCATGGAGTTTGGCGCGCAGCCGTAAGTCCTCCGCGCGGCCAGCCGGCGGGTCCTGGCCCTCGGCAGGCATGGCATCAGGCCCGGTGGCGCAGATAGTAATCAAGGAGAGCCGCCGTGGATGCGTCGTGGTCGGCACCCACCTCGCCCCGCTCCAGCTCTCCCAGGATGACCCCCGCCAACTGCTTGCCCAACTCAACCCCCCACTGATCGAAGGAATTGAGGCCCCAGATGATGCCCTGGACAAAGATACGGTGCTCGTAAAGGGCGATCAGGGCACCCAAGGCCCGGGGGGTGAGCTTATCGACCAGGATGGTGTTGGTCGGCCGGTTGCCGGGAAAGCTACGGTGCGGGGCCAGGGCCTCGACCTGGGCCGGCGCCATGCCCGCCGTCAGCATTTCGGCCTGTGCCTCCTCGGCGGTACGACCGCGCATCAGGGCCTCGGTCTGGGCAAAAAAGTTTGCCATCAACTGGGCTTGGTGATCGCCCAGGGGGTTGTGGCTCTTGATGGCGGCGATGAAGTCCGCCGGGATCATCTGGGTACCCTGGTGGATGAGCTGGAAGAAGGCGTGCTGGCCATTCGTGCCCGGCTCGCCCCAGACCACGGGGCCCGTGGTGTACTCGACCGCTAGGCCGTCACGGGTCACCCCCTTGCCGTTGCTCTCCATGTCCGCCTGCTGCAGGTAGGACGGCAGGTACATGAGGTATTGGTCGTAGGGCAGCACCGCGTGGGTCCGGGCCCCGGCGAAATTGGCGTACCAGACCCCGAGGAGGGCCAGGATGACGGGTACGTTATCCTTGAGATCCCGCGATTGAAAATGATTGTCCATTTCATGGGCGCCCACCAGCAACTGGCGAAAACGGTCCATGCCCACCGCCAGGGCGATGGGGACGCCGATGACGGACCAGAGGGAATAGCGGCCGCCCACCCAGTCCCAGAAGCGGAACATGTTGCGGGTATCAATACCAAATTCAGCCACCTGAGCAGCATTGGTGGAGACGGCGACAAAGTGGTCGCGGACCGCCGCCGGCCCCAGCCGGGTCACCAGCCAATCCCGGGCGCTCCGGGCATTGGTCATGGTTTCCTGAGTGGTGAAGGTCTTGGAGGCGATGATAAAGAGCGTCTGGTCCGCCTCCAGGTCACGCAGGGTTTCGGTCAGATGGGTGCCATCCACGTTGGACACGAAGTGGACCCGCAGGTCATTGGTCTGGTAGTGACGCAGGGCCTCGCACACCATGAGGGGGCCAAGGTTGGAGCCCCCGATGCCGATGTTGACCACGTCGCGGATGGATTTGCCGGTAAAGCCGTGCCAATCGCCACTGCGGACCCCGGTGACAAAGAGATCAATCTTTTCCAGTTCCGCGTTGATGGCCGGCATGACGTCCTCGCCATCGACCATGACGGGGCGGTTGGAGCGATTGCGCAGGGCGACATGCAGGACGGCGCGATTCTCGGTGTTATTGATGTGGTCGCCCCGAAACATCCTGCGAATCCAGCCATTCAGATCCACGGCCTTGGCGAGATCGAGCAAGAGGCTCAAGGTCTCGTCGGTGGCGATGTTCTTGGAGAAATCGACGAAGAGGTTGGGCGCCCGCAGCGACAGGCGCGTGGCGCGGTCGGGCTCGGCGGCAAAGAGATCGCTCATGCGAACCGCGGACATTTGCTTCCAGTGCGCTTCGAGGGCCTTCCACTGGGCGGTCTCGTTCACTAAGGCCATGACGGCGGACTCCTGATGAAAACGGGCGCTGGTCGCCCCGTGACATGATGGGCGAGCCAATCCGCCCCGCGAGGACCCAATGACGCTTCCAAAAGCTCGCGCCGCGATGACCGCATGGGCCAATATGTGCTAGTTTGTCTCGCTTGCGGACAGGGACGCCAGATATTACCACTTGGCATCATCGAAGGGCGGATTGCCTTACGCTGACAGGACTGCCTTTGTAGTTGCACTGGCCGGATAAAACGAGGTTGGGGGCCTAGCCGGCGACCCATCCTCGGCGAATCCGCCTATCATGGGAGCGCCTTGCCATAGCCGCGCCAACGCCCGAAAACCAGCGCCGCCTCCTCTTCGCCAGCAGCGAGGCCCATCCCCTGATCAAGACCGGCGGCCTGGCCGATGTCGCCGGGGCCTTGCCCGCCGCCCTACGCGAACTGGGCTATGACGCGCGTCTCATCATCCCCGCCTATCCCCGGGCCGTGAAGCAGTTGCGTGAACTCCGGACCCTGGGCGACCTGCGCCTCCCCGGCTCCGGGCGGACGGTGCGCATCCTTGGCGGGCGCCTTCCGGACAGTGAACTGCCGACCTACCTGGTGGATGCCCCGGATCACTTCGCCCGGGAGGGCAACCCCTACACCGACACCAGCGGCAAGGACTGGGGTGACAACGCCGATCGCTTCATGCTCTTTTGCGAGGTCGTAGCCCGCATCGGCATGGGCTGTCAGGTGCTGGACTGGCGCCCGGAGCTCATTCACTGCAATGACTGGCAGACGGGCCTGGTGCCCGCCCTGCTCCACGGTCAGCCTGATCGCCCCGCCACCGTCTTCACCATCCACAATCTGGCCTATCAGGGGCTGTTCGACCGCGCCACCTTCGAGCGGCTGCGGCTGCCGGAGGTCTTCTGGACCCTCCACAGCCTGGAATTTCACAAGCAACTGTCCTTCATCAAGGGCGGGATCGTCTTTTCCGACCGGGTCAATACCGTCAGCCCGACCTACGCGCGCGAGATCAGAACGCGGGAATCCGGCTGTGGCCTGGATGGGCTCCTGACGGGACTGGGGCGACGCTTCTCCGGTATCCTCAACGGCATCGACTATCGGGCCTGGAATCCGGCCGAGGACACCCAGATCACCCAACCCTACGACAGCGAGACTTTCAGCCTTAAGACGGAAAACAAGCTGGCGTTACAACGGGAATTCGGCCTGCCGCGCAACGAGGAGGCGCTGGTCTTCGGCCATATCGGGCGACTGGTGCAACAGAAGGGGGCGGACCTGATCCTGGGTATACTGCCGCGCCTGCTGGCGCACCCCAATACCCAGTTCATTCTCCAGGGTTCCGGGGAGAAGGCGACGGAGAATGCCCTGCTGGCCGCCGCCCGTGCCCACCCGGATCGGGTCGGCATCTTCATCGGCTATGACGAAGACCGCGCCCACCGCGTCGAGGCCGGCAGCGATGCCTTTCTCATGCCCTCGCGGTTCGAGCCCTGCGGGCTGAACCAGCTCTACAGCCTGCGTTACGGGGCCGTGCCCCTGGTGCGCCGCACCGGCGGTCTCGCGGACACCGTGATCGATGCGGGACTTGCGGGTATCGAGCGCGGGGAATCCACGGGATTCTGCTTCGACCAACCCAACTCCGACAGCCTCTGGCAGGCCATGGAACGCTGCCTGAAGATCTTTCGGGACAGCCCCGAGCTTTGGCGGCGCCTGGCCCTCAACGGCATGGGCCAGGACTTCAGTTGGTCAGCCAGCGCCCGGCATTACGATGAGCTCTATGCCGAGGCACTGGGAATTTAGGGGCGAAGGCTTCAGTGAATCCGAACCATCGCCCCAAGGGACTTAAATCTCTTAGAGCAAATCCGCAACGACCTCGCGCTCCTCAAGCAGCTCCTTCTCCGTCACCTTCATCCGGCTCTTACCGAAGTCAGTGACCTCCAGGCCCTGGACGATCTGGTAGTCGCCGTTCTTGCAGGTCACCGGGAAGGAGTAGACCAGCCCCTCGGTGATGCCATAGCTGCCATCCGAGTGGACCGACATGCTGACCCAGTCATCATCGGGGGTGCCGAGGAACCAGTCGCGCACATGATCGACCACTGAACCCGCCGCCGAGGCCGCCGAGGAGGCACCGCGCGCCTCGATGACAGCGGCGCCGCGACGCTGGACGGTGGGGATCATGTGGTCGATGGCCCAGTCCAGGGACACCAGGTCCAGGGCCGGGGTGCCCCCGACGGTACAGTGGGTGAGGTCCGGATGCATGGTCGGGGAATGGTTGCCCCAGACGATCATGCGACGGACGTCAGCCGCCAGGCGGTTGGTCTTCTTGGCCAGCATGCCGATGGCGCGGTTGTGGTCCAGGCGCGCCATGGCCGTAAAGCGCTCCTTGGGCAGGTCCGGGGCATTGGCGGCGGCGATCATGGCGTTGGTGTTGGCGGGGTTACCGACCACCATGACGCGCACATCCCGGGCGGCATGTTCGTTGATGGCCCGGCCCTGGGTCGAGAAGATGCGGGCGTTCTCGGTGATCAGGTCCTTACGTTCCATGCCCTTGGTGCGTGGCTTGGCGCCGACCAGGAGGACATAGTTGGTGTCGCGGAATCCAATCTTGGGGTCATCCGTCAGGACGATATCATGCACCAGGGGAAAGGCGCAGTCCTCCATCTCCATGCCGACCCCGCCCAGGGGCCCCATGGTCATGGGCAGTTCCATCAGCCGCAGGATCACGGGCTGATCGGGGCCGAACACATCGCCGGCGGCGACACGGAATGCCAGGGCATAGCCAATATTGCCGGCGGCGCCGGTGATGGTCACTTTGATGGGTTTTTTCATTATCGTTTCAATCCTCTCATCCAGGCGTTAAGTACTGGGATCAGGGCGGCGGTTAGCCGGGTTATCGCGGGGGCGAATCCAGGGTGAAGAGGGCCTGGGCATCCTTGACTTACGATCACCTCGGCCAGTCCAGTTTCAGGGCTACTCGGCCCTGACGGCCAGGCCAGCGAATAGGGCTTCAGGGGAGTCAGGCCGCTTGTGCAGGAATAGCGTGGCCCGTACGGGTCACGCGATTGTTTTCGTCCAGATAGACTAGGCTGGGACTGAAGGCATCGGCCTCGGCGTCATCCATGGCCGCGTAGGCACAGATAATGACCCGGTCGCCGGGGGCGGCCTTGTGCGCGGCGGCGCCATTGACCGAAATAATCCGGGAATGGCTGTCGGCACGAATGGCATAGGTGGTGAAACGCTCACCATTGGTGACGTTATAGATCTGGATCTGTTCGTACTCGCGAATCCCCGCCAAGGCCATCAGATGTTCGTCGATGGCGCAGGAACCCTCATAGTCGAGCTCGGCGTGCGTGACGCATGCGCGATGCAGCTTGCACTTAAGTAAAGTCAGTTGCATATGGGAAACCCTCTGGCGAACCTAAAGCCGGAGCATGAGGAAAGGAGTGGGAGCATTTTATTTCAAAATGGAAAGCATTGCTGCATTTTCTGCTGCGGCGCAGCATTAACCCTGTTCCGGCCAGGAGCAGCTCTTTAAGGAGGGTGAAGATTAGCCTGTTGCGCGTTTCATCTCAATGGGATGCCACCGGAATCCTAGCGCTGGAGGCAAAGATTGTCGATCAGCCGCGCCCGGCCCAGGCGGGCCGCGGCCAGCACCACCAAATCCCGATCCTCAATCCCCGCTGGACCAAGATCCCCGGATCGGCGGACGCTAAAATAATCCGGGCCGAAACCAGCGGCGACGATCTCCCCCGCCGCCAGGCGCTCGACCTCGGGGATGACCACCCCGGCCCGCAGCCGTTCGCCAGCGCGCAGCAGGGTCTGGTAGAGAGCGGGTGCCCGAGCGCGCTCTTCGTGGGTCAAATAACCGTTGCGGGAACTCATGGCCAGCCCATCCGGCTCCCGCACCGTGGCCAGGCCCCGAATCCCGACCGGCAGGCTCAGGTCCTCGGTCATGAGGCGGATGACCAGTAGCTGCTGAAAGTCCTTCTCGCCAAAGATCGCCAGGTCGGGCTGGACCATGTTGAACAGCTTGCAGACCACGGTCGCCACACCCACGAAGTGACCTGGCCGGCTGGCGCCACAGAGGATATCCGAGATACCCGGCACCTCCACCCGCGTCTGCTCGGCTGGGCCACGGGGATAGACGGCGGCGACCGCGGGCGCAAACAGCAGATCGGTCCCCGCCGCTTCCAGCAAGGCGCGGTCCTGCTCCAGGGTGCGAGGGTAGCCGCCGAAATCCTCCGTGGGCCCAAACTGGAGGGGATTGACGAAGATACTGACCACGACCCGGTCCGCCAGACGCAGAGCTTCCCGCACCAGGGCCAGATGCCCCGCATGCAGATTGCCCATGGTGGGGACGAAAGCCACCTGCTGACCCGCCCGGCGCCAGTTAGCGATGCGCGCGCGCAGGGTTGGGACCTGTTCGATGAATTCCAGGGGCATGGGCTGAGACCGGGGTGGTTGAAGGCAGGGCCTTTAGTAAGCGGTTTGCTCGGGGCCGGGAAAGTCTCCGCTGCGTACCGCCTCGACATAGGCAGCGATGGCCGCCCCCAGGCTGCCGCGTCCGGTCAGGAAATCCTTACTGAAGCGTGGCGCCCCCCGGGGATTCAGGCCCAGCAAGTCATAAAGCACCAGGACCTGGCCATCACAACCATTGCCCGCGCCGATGCCAATGACCGGTATCCGCAAGGCGCAGACGATCTCCCGCGCCAGGTCCGCCGGAACACATTCGAGGACCAGGAGCCCAGCCCCCGCCTCCTGCAGGGCCACGGCATCCTCCAGAATGGCCAGGGCGGAGGTCCGATCCCGCCCCTGGTAGCGATAGCCGCCCAGACGATGGATGGATTGAGGCAGGAGCCCCAGATGGGCGCAGACCGGGACCCCGTTAGCGGTGAGCCGGTGCACGGTTTCCACAAAGGGGGCACCCCCTTCCAGCTTGACCATCTGGGCGCCACCCTCGCGCATCAACCGACCGGCGCTGGCCAAGGCCAGGTCCGGGGTGGCGTAGGTCAGGAAGGGCATATCCACCAAGATGAGGGCCTGGCGGCGGGCCCGCGCCACGCAGGCGCTGTGATAGACCATCTCATCCAGGTTCACGGGCACCGTGGTCTCCTGGCCTTGGACTACCATGCCCAGGGAATCCCCCACCAGGAGCACCTGCACGCCGGCCTCCTCAAGGAGGCGACAGAAGCTGGCGTCATAACAGGTCAGGGCGACGATGCGTTCGCCCGCCTGTTTCATGGCGGCCAGGGTAGAGAGGGTGACAGGCTTGGTATTCATGCAGGCATCTCGGTGAATGAAGGCGGGCCAGTTCCCGCGCCCGGCTCAAACTGGTGGTGATTCTGCCAGCGAAATCGCGCCCTCACAAGGGTGGGCCAAGGCTAGCAATCGGATGCCATCCCGGGGGCAGGCCGCCAGGAGCGCGGCCAGGCGGCCCTGGCCTGGGATAGCGAGGTCGCCGGGGGCTATGTCCGCGAGAGGGACGAGGACAAAGGCGCGTCGGTACATCTCCGGATGCGGCACGCGCAGATCGGGTTCGTCGATACGGTCCTCCCCGTACAAGAGAATATCCAGATCCAGGGTGCGCGGCCCCCAGCGCCGTTGCTCCCGCGCCCGATCATGGGCATCCTCGATCGCCTGCAAGGCCCGGAGCAGCTCCCGCGGCGAGAGCCGGGTCTCCAGTCGGACGACCGCGTTGACGTAATCGGGCTGATCCCTTGCTCCCAGGGGCTTGGTCAAATAGAGCGGCGAGGCCCTCAAGACCCGACTGCCGGGCAACTGATCTAATTCGACCAGAGCCCGCCGCGCCTGTTCCTCGGGCCCCGCCAGATTGGCGCCAATGGCGACGTAGGCAAGATGGGCAGCCTGTTCAGCCCCCATCCCCACCCCCTATCGAGGGTTTGTCCCCGGTCTCGGCACCTGCGCTCCCCGGGCCGGCACGCGGACGGCGCCGCCGGCGCTTCTTGCGGGCCGGCCCCGTCATCCCGTCCCGGTCCAGCCCCGAGGCCTCCTGGAAGCGCGTCCACCAGTCCGCCAGCTCCTGGTCCGCCTCGCCACATTCGGCCCGCAACACCAGGAAGTCGTAAGCCGCGCGAAAACGGGGATGAGCCGCGAGGCGATGGGGCTGCTTACCCGCCAGTTGCTCGAAACGCGGCTGCAACTCCCAAACCTCGCGCATGGGCAAGCTGAACCGCTTGGGGATGCTCACCCGCGAAAGCTGGGCCGCGACTACTTCGCCTCCGGCTTGGACCATGGCCTCGTAGGGATCGGCACCCATATCCACCAGGGTGAAAAATCGCCTCCGCACCGGCTCCCATAGGAGTAGGGCAAACAGGAAGGCCGGAGTCACCGGCTTATCCTCTTGAATGCGTCGATCCGTATTCTCCAGACCGCGACTGACAAAGGTGATAGGGAAGGCGTGCTCCTCATGTGCCAGGCACTCTTCCGTCGCCGGAAAGAGTTGCCCGAAGAGATCATAGTGCCGCAGCTTCTCGAAGCCTTCCAGGCCGGCGCCGGAATGCAGGAGCTTGAGAACCTCCTCGAAGAGACGCGCCGCTGGCACCCCGCCCAAGAGACTGCTCCATTCCCTCAGGGGGCGCTCGCAGTCGGGGTCGATGTTGAACCCGAGCTTGGCGGCAAAGCGCACGGCCCTCAGCATGCGCACCGGGTCTTCCCGATAGCGCCGTTCCGGGTCATCGCCAATGAGACGCAGCCGGCCGGCCTGCAGATCCTCGAGGCCACCCGCGTAGTCGATGACGGTAAAGTCGGCAATGTTGTAATAGAGGGCATTGACCGTGAAGTCGCGCCTCAGGGCGTCTTCCTCCCGGGTGCCGTAAAGATTGTCGCGGACGATCATGCCGTTTTCGAGGTGACGTTCGCCATCATCCTCCAGCTCCCCGCCCCCCCCACGAAAGGTCGCTACCTCGATGATCTCGGCACCGAAATGGACATGGGCCAGACGAAAGCGTCGCCCAATGAGTCGGCAATTGCGGAATACCCGGCGAACATCCTCGGGCCTGGCATCGGTGGCCACGTCAAAGTCCTTGGGCTCGCGGCCGAGCAGCAGATCACGCACCCCGCCCCCTACCAGGAGGGACTGATAGCCCTCCTGCTTGAGGCGATAGAGTACCTTGAGGGCGTTCTCACTGATATTGGCGCGGGAGATGCCGTGCTGGTCGCGCGGTACGATACGACAGGAATCGGAGTCTGGGTACAAGCTGGCGTCTTTCCTGGCGGGGGCTCGTCCTGGGACTGGCACCCGCTAGCCTGGGTATTCACTTAAGAAGAAAGCCCTTGGCCATCTTGCATGGCCAGGGAGGAGAATTTTCACCAGGCGGCTTGAGAAGCTCTGGCGCCCGCGTATAATACGCCTTCTTCGCTATTTCTTCTCGCTCCTATCGTCTAGTGGTTAGGACGCTGGCCTCTCACGCCGGTAACAGGGGTTCAAATCCCCTTGGGAGTACCAATGAACCAAAGGGTCTGGTCGAACGTATCGACCGGACTTTTTTTGTGTTCGTCACCCCGACAATCTTATCTACACCCGGCCCGACGCCAGGGGCACATCCATGAGGATCCTGACACCCCGGGCTGGGAGATCAACCTGATGGGTACCAGCAACCCATGGGTTCGCGTCTCCGTCATCAGTACAGGAAAGGCGGATGCCGAGGCCCATCTTCAGGCCTTCGCCCTAGCGACCCGATCAGGGCCTGACCTTACCCCCTAATCCTTCCAGGCGTTGCAAAATAGGTCCCAGCACGGGGCCAAGCTTATGGCGCATGAGGCTGCCCGTGGCGGTGGTGTCGCGAAGGAAAGGGCGCAGCACGCCATAACCGAGACCCGAGAGCAACCTCAGCGCTACCAGGTCATCGCGTAAGCCGGGAACCGCGGTGAGACAGGCGTGGAGGGGGGCGGGGGCCTGGTCGGGATCGACACAGGCCTCGGCCTCGGCGATCAGCTCCGCTAAAGTCAGGTCCGGCACGCCCTCGGGGCGCAGGGGGGCGAAATAGGTGGCCGCCGTTTCCAGCGTGGTCAGGGTCAGGTCCTGGGTAGGGGGCCTGGCGAGGACCTGGGCGAGGGTTTTCAACCAGGTCTGGCCGGCGGCGGAAAGGACTCTCGCCAGGGCCTGGGCCCAGGGATTACCTTCGCTGATCAGGGGTTTCAGTCGAGGGGCAAGGGCCGCAAAGTCGGCGCGCGCGGGCACCAGGTCCGGGAGGGCGTCGGGCCTGGCCTGGAGGAAACCGAGGGCATAGGCCGGTTTGCGCGCGGCCTTATGCCAGATCTCCAGGCACCGCTGCTCGGCAAGTAGCCCCGGCTGCAGCACCAGCCGCACGGATTCCGCCATTTTCTCCATTTCGGTCTCGAAGGGCAGAAACTCCACCAGATATTCCGCCAGAATGGGGCCCATCTGGCCCTGAACGATAGCGGGATACCCTAACATCCGCCGCGCATTCTCAGCGTCTTCCATGGCCCACCAGGCCCGACGCCCCAGTTCATCCGTCAGACCTGGGGAACAGACGGCGGCCACCACAGCCTCGGGCTCGCCCAAGAGCAGCAGTTGGGCGAGGCTCTCGTCCCGCATCTGGCCCATCCGGGTCCAGCGCCGCAGATAGGTGGGATAGCCACCTGGGGAACCGAGAATATGGCCCGAGATAAGTTCCCGCACGGCACGCACATAGGCCTCTGGCCGGGCCGTCGGGTTAAGGGTGACGCGGGCCTCGCCCCGCTCCAACAAGCCATAGACCCGCAATCGCGACTCGTCGATGCGGATCGCCTGAGGCTGGTTGGCCAGCAGGACGTTGAGTCTCAGACTGTCCTCACCGGAGAGTTCGATCATGGCAGGGGGAACAATACGGGGCGTAGTGGCGCCCGGTGGATTCAGTCCGCCGTGGGTGGGCGGTAGTCACTGTCCTTGGGGTTGAGGAAGATGAAGTGGAACTGCCCGGGTTCCATCTCGATGTAATCCAGGGTCGCCTGGTCGAGCAGGGGAATGTACTCCGGGGCCATGACCACCCTAACCCCCTCGCAGTCGAGTTGAATATCGTCCTCGGTGCCCTCGTCGAAACCCATGCGATAGTCGATGCCACCATCGGGTTTTTGGTGGGCCGCCAGACGCAGGGCCAGGCCCTCGGCGCCTCCCTGACGGGCGGCTTCATGGACCTGCCCCACGGCGGATGCGGTCAGTCTGAACATACCCCTGTCCTCATGTCTGTTTGGTGAGCGGTTCCGAGCACCCTCTTTCCGGGCTACCCTTTTGGTCATTTTATCAGCGATCCTGTCGTGCCGTGGGTCTTCAGCCTGGGCGGCGACACCGCCGGACCTGAGCCAGGAAGCGCGCCGGCCATTCCACGCCACCGACATGGCGCAGGTGGGCATAGCTAGCCAGCAGATTTTTGTAAATGATGCCGTCATGACGGCCATCCACGCCACTGCCCCTCAGGACCTCATACCCATAGACCCAGGCTGGGTCCGGATCGACGATGGCGGAGTGATGGAATTCATGGGCATGGATCTCGGGGGTATGATCGGGAAGCCTGGGCCAGGGGAAGGCATCCTGTTCGCGCAACTGGATGTAGCCTCGGCCTTGGGGGCGCTCGTGCATGGCCACCTCGGCTTGGAGAACGCCACACATAGGGGCGCTTTCGTCCTGCCAGCGCAGCCCCCGGCAGAGATACATGAGGCCACCGCACTCGGCGTAAGCCGGGCCACCCCCCTCGATGAAGGCTCGCACGGCCGTGCGCATGGTTATATTGGCGGCCAGTTCACGCATGCGGTACTCGGGGAAACCGCCGCCGATGAGGAGACCATCCACCTCTGGTAAACCCGGATCATGCACGGGACTGAAGGGGATCAACTCCGCCCCCGCCGCGCGCAAAGCCTCGAGATCATCTGGGTAATAAAAGCCGAAGGCCTCGTCCCGGGCGATGCCGATACGCAGATCGGCCTTCCTTGGCTCAAGGCTGGGGATTGGGGGATAAGGGTCCAGGGGGGGCGCCGCGGCACTGATCCGGAGCAGTGCATCCAGATCCACCTGATCCGCGATCATGCGGCGGATACCCTCGATCTGGGCCTCGGCCTCCCGGCTCTCGTTGCTGGGCATCAGGCCCAGATGGCGCTCGTCGATGCGGGGCTGGGTTTCGCGATGGATGGCACCCAGCATGGGCAGATCCGTGTAGTGCTCAACGACCTTGCGCAGATTCCCTTCGTGGCGCGTGCCGCCCACTTTGTTGAGGATGATCCCGGCGATACGCAAGTTGGGATCAAAGGCTTGATAGCCCAAGAGCAGGGGCGCCAGACCCCGCGACATGCCCTGGACATCGACCACCAGGATCACTGGCGCGCCTAACAACTTGGCTAGTTCCGCATTGCTATTGCCGCCCTCCAGATCCGTGGCATCGAAAAGGCCCACATTACCCTCGATCAGGCCCAGATCCGCATCCCCCATGGCCCGGGCGAAGCTCTCGCGAATCTCCGCCAGCCCCATGGTGTTGTAGTCCAGATTCAGGCAATCACGACCCGCCGCCTGGCCAAGCCAGAGGGGATCGATATAGTCGGGACCCTTTTTGAAGGGCCGTACCCTTTGTCCTTGCTGAGAAAAATTCCGGCACAAGCCGATGGACAGGGTCGTCTTTCCGGAGGATTTATGGGTAGCGGATATATAGAGGCGGGACATGATGAAGGGAGGTTGAAACTCTGGAAATGTAAACGGGGATGACGCCTCGGGCATCATCCCCGTTCTCGACCATCTGGAACCTCTTGGGAGTCTCGGATCAGGCCTTCACGGCGGCGTGGGGATCTGCGTCCTTGTCCGCCAGGGATTCAGGCAGGAATTGCAGCACCCGCACGCCAACGGCAGTGATGATCAGGGCAACCGCCACCCCGCCGAGACCGAGGAGAAACTCCGGCATGCTGGGAACATAGGCCGCGACCTGGCCACCCACGCCATCATGAAATCCCGACTCCAGCAGGGTCTTGCCCGGGAAAAGGGCCATGGGGAAGGCCTGGCCACCAATGATAATGACATACATGCTCGCCAGCCCCCCGAGCACCACCAGGCCGCAAGCCCCCGCGATCCAGCGCCTATCCTGGCCCAGCGCGGGATGAAAGAGGATGCCAAAGGGCGCCAGCAGACCCAGGATCACCCAACCAAACCAGAAGGCCAGGGTGTAGCGGCCACCGCTGACCAGATAGAAAGACACCAGATCGTAATTCTGGGCCCCATAGAGTTTGGTCAGGAAATAGATGAGGATAAAGAGCAGGACGGCGGAGATGAAGATACCCATCAGGCCCTTGAGACGTTTAATAATAAAGGGGCCGAGAGGGCGCTGGTCCTGGGAGAAGGCGAACATGAGCACCAGCATGAAAATCGCCAGGCCATAGAGGAAGGACATCACGATGAACATAGGTGCCAGCACGGCGGTGTCGAAGGCCTGGCGAGCAACGATGAAACCAAAGATAGATCCCGTGCCCGTGGTCAGCAAGAGACGCCAGACGAAGGCGAAGGTGCCGGCCACCTTGTAATAGCCCCTGAAGCCGCGATCCACCATGGTCACCAGATAGGCGACGACAATGGCCACAAAACCCGAATAGAGGATGACGTTCCAGGCAAAAATAGAGCGAAAGTTGTAGCTGGTCATGGCCACGATCAGGCGATCGGGGCGACCCAGATCGAGGACCAGTACCATCAGCCCCCCGATCAGCAGCGACACCGCCAGCAAGGCGGAGAAGCGGCCCAGGGGCTGATAGGTCGATTTCCCGAAGACGGTGCCGATACTGGCAATGTTGAGGGCTCCGGAGGCGGCGACGATGAGAAAGACGGCAAAGATATGGGGCATACCCCACACCACCTCATTGTTCATGCCGGTCACCCAGTGGCCCTGGTGCTCCATATACCAGAAGGCCAGGCCGCCAATGCCAGCGATGGCGGCGAGACTGGCGAGCAGGGCCCAATAGCGCTGCGGGGCCAGCCGCCATTCGCGATAGATAATTCTTTTCATGTCTGGATCTCCCCCGGCGTCACACGCCCGAATAGCGGACGCCCGTGTTCAGGGCGAGGTTCTCGCGGATCTGACGGCTGGGCATGGCGGCCAGGGCCTTGCTCAACGGACTTTCCGGGTTCTTGAGGTCACCAAAGATGATGGCATGGTGACCTTGGGCGGCGCAGGCATCGGCACAAGCGGTTGATGCCTGACCATTATCGCGGCGATGTACGCAGAGGTTACAACTCTCCACGCAACCTTTGCCACGCGGCGCGAGGGTCAGCTTCTCCTCGACCTGCGCATGGATGAAGGAACGCGCCTTGTAGGGGCAGGCCATCATGCAATAGCGGCAGCCAATACAGAGGTGCCGGTCCACCAGGACGATGCCATCCGCGCGCTTGAAGGAGGCCCCCGTGGGACAGACGTCCACGCAGGGCGGGTGCTCGCAATGCTGGCACATCATGGGCAGGTTGGTAACCCGGCCCGTGAAGTTGTCCTCAAGTTTGATCTTGCGAATCCAGCGCGCCTCCTGACGATCCCACTTTTCGGGGTCCATGCCCGCCGGCATTTGCTGAAGGTCAAGCCCGTTTTCCTGGTTGCAGGCGGCAACGCAGGCGGTACAGCCCTCGGCACACCGGGTGGTATCAATCAGCATGCCATAGCGCACGGCATCCGTGGCCCATTCGGAGCGCGGCTCTGCGCTCGCGATCGTATGGAGCAGAACGCCGGGCGCCAGGGTCATGGTCGCGACGCCCGCGGCCGCGCCAAGAAAACCTCGGCGACCTTGGTCGATCTCTTCGCTGGAATTATTCATCGTGACTCCCCATTCTCAGCGCGGGACCGGCTGGCTATGACCAGGCGGTACCTGAGTGCCGGATGCCGGTGCGCCAAAACCCGACGGACGGTCACCACCCAATTTGGATAGTGCCCCCTTCCGCTCGGTCGGTACCGTGGCGTGGCAATCGAAACAGTTTAGCCGTACCGCCGCGAAGTCATGACAGGCACCACAAAACTGCTTTTCGTCATTGACGGGCAACAGGTCGCCGGTCGGGCCCTTGGCGCCATGGCAGGCGATACAGCCCGCCAGACTGTGTTTCGTTGAACGGATCCCGCCATGCACCGTCTCGTCCCGCTGATGCTTAATCACCTCCATGTGATTCCGGCGCATGAAATCCGTCGGCTCCACGCAGCTTTTCTCGTTCGCGGCCAGGGAACCCGTCACCACGAAGTTGTTTCCAGCGGCCTGAACGGCCAGGGCCAGCAAGGCCCCGGCCAGGCCGAGGGAGATGAAGCCGCCGCTGAGAAGGGCTTTCGCCATCGTCCTCTCCCGAGTGATTATTCGCCAAGCCCCATCTTGATGTAGCCCGTGGGACAAACATCGGCGCAGATATGACACCCAATGCACCGCATGTAGTCGGTGGCCACATAGCGCCCAGTGGTATTCTCGCCCTTCTTGACCCGATAGACGGCGTCCTGGGGGCAAAAGATGACGCAGTTGTCGCACTCGAAGCACATGCCACAGCTCATGCAACGCTTGGCCTCGTCGATGGCCTCGGTCTCCGACAGACCGATGACGCGTTCCTTGAAATGTCCCAGCACCTCCTCGGCGGTGGGCACCTCTTCCTTGCGCAGGTTGCGGGCATGATAGCCAAAGTGGCCGAGGAAGAGCTCGTTGTGGGGAATAACCTCGGCGGCGGAGCGGTCCTCGTAGTTGTGAATGGCCCAGTTACCGTCGGAGGTGCCGCGCATGTCACCGCGCTCGCTGGGATCAAACTTCTCGGGGGCCAGGTGCGCCTCCTCCATCTTCCGCAGCAGATCGAAGTGATGAACGTCAACCTTGGGCCGGCGGCTGAATTCCTCCTGCCTGAGATACTCATCAATGGAGTCGGCGGCCACCGAGGCCTGACCGATGGCGGTCGTCAGCAAATGCGGACGGATGATGTCGCCGGCGACAAAGTGCCCGGGCCGGTTGGGAACCTGATGGAACTTGTCGGCATTGATGAGGCCCCGGCCATTATCCATGACCTCGAGACCGGTAAGATCACCCCCCTGGCCGATGGCGGAAACGATCAGGTCGGCCTCGAGAATGCGCTCGGTGCCCTCGACGGGGATGGGCCGCATACCGTCCATCTTGCATTCACAAACCTTAAGGCCAGTGGCCCGGCCTTCCGCATTCTTGATGAGAGCCAGGGGCATAACGCCATCCAGGACGGTGACGCCCTCGGTCAGGGCATCATGGACTTCATGCTCGGCGGCGGTCATCTTGTCGCGGGTGAAGAGGGAGGTGAGGGTGACCTCCGCGCCCTGGGCCGCCGCGCTGACGGCGGCGTCATGGGCCACATAACCATCGTGGATGACCGTTTCGGGGAGGTCGGAGGGCTTGGCGTGCTGGATGTGGCCGATGCGGCGGGCCACTGAGACGACGTCGACGGAGGTATCGCCACCGCCCACGCAGACCACCTTATCGGTGGTGACCTTCATGCGGCCCTCGTTGAAGGCCTTGAGGAAGGCGACTCCGGAGACGCAATTGGGCGTACCGGCCCAGCCCTCGACGGGCAGACCACGACCACTCTGGCAGCCGATGGCCCAGAGAATGGCGTCGTAGTCCTTTTCCAATTGCTCGATGGTAATGTCCTGGCCGACCCGAACGCCAAATTTGACCTCGACCTGGCCCATATCGAGGATGCGCTGAATCTCGGCATCAAGCTTGTCGCGCGGAACGCGATACCCCGGAATGCCGAACTTAAACATGCCACCCAAGCCCTGGTTGGCCTCGAAAATGGTGCAGCCATGGCCCTTGCGGCGCAATTGATAGGCCGCCGCCAGACCAGCCGGGCCACCACCGATGATGGCGACCCTGCGGCCGGTACTGGCACCGGCGGTGAAGCCGTAACCATTGGCGATGGCTGTATCACCAATATATTGCTCGACGGAGTTGATGCCGACGAAGTCTTCCAGTTCATTACGGTTGCAGCCATCCTGGCAGGGTGCCGGGCAAACGCGACCCATCATGGAAGGAAAGGGATTCGCATCGGTGGAACGTCGGAAGGCATACTCTTGCCACTCGACTCCAACTGGCGGCTTTTCCTGCTGGCGAACAATGGCCAACCACCCACGGATGTCCTCGCCCGAGGGGCAGGAACCCTGGCAAGGAGGCGTCTTGTGCACATAGGTGGGACACTTGTGCGTGGTGTCCTGAACAAAGATCTTCTGGGTCAGATTGCCCCATTCCTGCTGGCCGTCTTGATACCGTCGCCAGGAAACCTTGCCCTTCATTTCGTTGCTGGAAGTCGCCATGTATTGTTCTCCTTACCAGTGGGAACCCGTGTTTTGATCCGATAGCCGGAGCGGTATGGGTCGCTCCAGCGCAGTATTTAGTGCCGATCAGTCCTCGTCGTCCTCGGACTCATCGTCTTCCTCCTCCTCCTCAAGGTCATCTTCCTCCCCCGGGGTCAGAATGATGGCGTTGGAAACCAGTTGGTGAACGCTGACGATCTGCTCCATCTCCATGCCGTAGTAAGGCAGGACCTTGGTGAACTGACTCTTGCAGATAGCGCAGATGGCGGCCATGTGGGTCACGCCCTTCTCCTGAATGACGTTGTTCAGGGCCGTCATGCGCGGCAGCGCGCCCTTGACCCGCAACTCCATGAGGTCATCGGTCAAGAGACCGCCACCGCCACCGCAGCAGAAGGTGCGCTCGCGGATGGTGTCTTCGTCCATGTCATGGTAGTGGTTGCAGACGGCCTTAATGACGGCGCGGGGAATATCGAACTGCCCCCCCGGCGTCGGACCCATGCGGCTGGCGCGAGCCACATTGCAGGAGTCGTGAAAGGTCAGCACCATGTCGTCATTTTGCGACTTATCTAGGTTTAACTTACCTCGCTGGATCAAGTCGTTAGTAAACTCACATATGTGCTGCGGCACCGGGTAGTTCGGATCCAGGAAGTCCCAAGGGCCCGCCAGCGTATTGAGGAAGCTGTAGGCGACGCGCCAGGCATGACCACATTCTCCGAAGACGATACGCTTAACCTTGAGGGCGATGGCCGCCTCGCGGATACGTAAAGAGATCCGACGCATGTTGTCGTAGGAGCCAATGAACATGCCAAAATTGGCCGCCTCGGAGGCGATAGTGCTCAGGGTCCAGGAGACGCCGGCCTCGTGGAAGACCTTGCCGTAACCGATCAGACCATCGACATGAGGCTCGGCAAAAAAGTCAGCCGAAGGGGTTACCAGCAATATATCGGCACCGACCAAATCGATTGGGTAGCGGACCTTTACCCCGGTGTCATCAAAAACGTCCTCCTCTAACCCTTCGAGGGTGTCGCGAAGGGCGGGGCCTGGGAGCCCCAGGTTGTTACCGATCTTGTAGACCTTGGCGATGATCTCATTGCAGTATTTCTGACCCACACCGATGTGGTCCATGATCTCCCGCGCGGCCATGGAGATTTCGGCGGTGTCGATCCCGTAGGGGCAGAAGACCGAGCAGCGACGGCACTGGGAGCACTGGTGGAAATAGCTGTACCAGTCATCCAGCACCTCCTGGGTCAGGTCCTCGGCACCTACCAGCTTGGGAAAGTACTTGCCGGCCAGGGTGAAATAGCGCCGATAGACCTTGCGCAGCAAATCCTGACGGGCGACCGGCATATTCTTGGGATCACCGGTACCGATGTAATAGTGGCACTTGTCGGTGCAGGAGCCACACTTCACGCAGGCGTCCAGATAAACCCGTAGGGAGCGATATCGGCCTAGCAGATCGCCCATCTTATCGATGGCCTTCTCCTGCCAGTCGTCCACCAGAACCCCCGGGAAGCCCAAGGGTTCTTGATGCTCCGGCTTGGCCACGAAGGGCCGCGAATGGGCCATAACCCCTGGCGTGACGGCGGGGATTTCGAGATAGGGCTGGAGTTCGGGAACCTCCAGTTTAACCTTAGCCATGATTCGACCTCATCCGCGTATCGTGTCTTGTCTTGCCTTCGGCCAGGACGGTGGGCCTTGCCCGATCCGAACTGCCAGCCAAACTTATTGTTCGAACCGCTTGGCCCAAGGCGCCAGATGCCTCTGCTCCCGCGGGTTATCCACCTGGTTGCGCGACGGGCTGAAAAAGAGCCCGGGTGCGTGAAGTAGCTTGCTGAAAGGAAAGACGATCATCAGGATGATAACCAGCAGCAGGTGCAACAGCAGCAAGGGGTCCGCAGGCAGGGGCTGGATGTGGAACCGCATAAGCCCCAGGAAGAACTGCTTGACCGAGATGACATCGACATGGATGACAAAGCTCATGCCCAGTCCCGTCAGGCCTATGCCGATCAAGAGGGCGAGAATAAGGTGGTCCGAGGGTCCCGTGATATAGCGAACGCGATCCACCAGAAAGCGCCGCGACCAGAGACCGGCGAGCCCCACAACCATCGCCATCCCCCCGTAGATACCGAAGGGCTGAATGAGCTGAATCGGCAGCCAAACCGGATCCATAAAATAGCGAAGATGGCGCAAGGTAACCAGGAGGAGGCCAAAGTGAAAAATCCAGCCGAAAATCCAGGTCCACTTATTGCCCTTGAAAAGGCTCTCGAAAAGGACAACCTCACGGGCAAGTCGAAAGATAACGCCGCTTTGGGTAACGGGCGCCGGTGTCGTTGGGATCTTAAGAGGCGCAGGGGTGCGCGCGTACTGCAAGATCTTGTTCGCTAGGCCAGCCAGGAGCACCAGGGTGGCAAAGTAGAACAGCGAGGCATATACAAGTGTCAGGAATGACATGCTACCGCTACCTTCGGTGAATCCGTCGGAGACACGGGGATGGCGTTTGCCCCGGTCTGGTTATCTCTCGTCACCGCCTAAGCCTACCCAGGCATTACGGAGTCGAATTCAGGGGTTCCTGGTTCTGGTTCCCCGTATAACCCCGTGGTCCGCGGTTTACATAAGTCACCCCGCGGACCGGTTAGCCCGGCAGGGGATCAGACGCAGCCGGTCGGCTTCGGCAGGCCGGCGTAGCGGCAAGCCTGTTTGGACGGTCCATAAGGGAACAGGCCATAGAGGTACTTACTGGTGCCCTTGTCCTTGCCCAATTTCTTGCCAACGGCCTTGGTCAGAACCCGCACGGCGGGAGCGATTTGATACTCCTCGTAGTACTCGCGCAGGAAGTTGATGATGTCCCAGTGCTCATCGGTCAGTTCCAGGTCATCCTCCTTGGCCATGACACCCGCAACGCCGGAAACCCAGTCGTTGATATTGGCCAGATAACCTTCTTCGTCAGTTTCAAAAGTCTTGCCGTCGACTACGATTGGCATGATGAAAATCTCCTCGATTGGTTACAAAACAGGGGTTACAACCAGGCCTGGACTTTGTCGTTTTCCACGGCCAGATCCACGAAACCGGCATAGTCCACGACTTTGATGCCATCGATCAGACGATCCTCGCGGAAACCGCGGGCCTTGATGTCCGGGCCGAGAACGTAGACCGACACCTTGCCGAGCCCAACCTTGAGTTGTGCCTCGGCGCTCGAACCCGCCAAGGCGGCATAAACACCATCCTCCATGAGGAGAACAGATGCCCCTTGGGAGGCAAACTTGAGGCAGGACTCCAGAGAGTTGCGCTCGAAGGGGGACTTGTTGACAGTGTGCAGGATACTCATGGAAACCCTCCTTAGAAGCTGAAGACCACGTCGGATTCATCCATGAGATCGGTCACACGGGCGGCGTCCACCACCTCGACGATGTTTTCGATTTCCTCCTCCGTCTCCATGTCCTCATAGGCGATCGATACCAGATCGTCCTGGGTCAGGCCACGGGCCGCGAGGGAATCCGCGTCCACGAAGATGTACTTGACTTCGTAATCGCCCAGCGTGCGGTAGGTGGGCGAGAAATTCTTCATGCCAATGCCCGCGGTGTCCTGGCCCTTGACCAGTTGAAAGACGCCATCATCGACGAACATGAGATTAACTTCCTGATCGAAGGCCGCCCCGATCAGAACAACTTCCAGGGACTCCCAGGCATAGATGGTGCCATAGGGGGCCCTGCGGTTGAGGTACATGAATTTCTTCACGACTTCGGACATGACGCTTACCCCTGTTAGTCACCAAAGACGACGAGACGATCCGACTGAATAGCCGCCTCGACCAATTGCCCGAGCCCAGAGATACGGAACCTGGGATGAATGTTGGTGGCGTCCTTTCGATTACGCTGGGCCTCGCCATCGTCCACGATACCGCGTCGCTGGGCCGCAGCCACGCAGACAACCATATCCAGGTCGTACTTTTCGGCCAGGTCCGCCCAACGATTGACTACGTGGCGATCATCCTGGGGCGGAGTCGTCAGACGCGTCGCGTTGTTGACCCCATCGTGATAGAAAAAGACCCGAAAGACCTCATGCCCCTTCTCCAGGACGTTCTTGGTAAAGAAGTAGGCAGAGTCGGACGCCTGGTGTTGATAGGGTCCTTCATTGATCTGAATTGCAAACTTCATTGCGACCTCGATCTGATTCGGCCCTCCAGCCCCTTAAGGCTAGAGGGCCTTCGCCCTAGAAGCGGATGTAGTTGGAGGCGTTGAAGCTGGCCCGCGCGCCACGCCAGGTATCGATGTGATACTTGGTGAAGGGCAGCTCGACCTCTTCGAAGAATCGCGGCCAGCCGATGCGCTCAATCCATTCGTTGACGCGCTCCCAATCCTGAGCGCCTTCCTTGTAGGCCTTGAGGATGCGCTTGACGATGGCGGTCGCCTCGGGCCAACGCGGCGGGTTATTGGGGATACCAGCGGCCACCAGCTTCTGGAAGGTGGGCTTACCACGCGCATTGGAGTGGTTGCCACCGACCCAGATCGCCAGCTTGGAGTGCTCGGCATCATTGATCTGCATGGGCGGACAGGGCGGGAAGCAGGCGCCGCAGCAGATGCACTTGCGCTCGTCCACTTCCAGAGAGGGCTTGCCGTTGACGATGGCCGGCCGGATGGCGGCCACGGGGCACCGGGCAACCACGGAGGGGCGCTCGCAGACATTGGCCACCAGGTCGTGGTTGATCTTGGGTGGCTTGGTGTGCTGGATATTGATGGCGATATCGCCCTGCCCACCGCAGTTGATCTGGCAGCAGGAGGTGGTGATATGCACCCGGTTCGGCATATTGGCGTTTTTGAACTCATCTATGAGTTCGTCCATCATGGACTTAACAACGCCGGAGGCGTCGGTACCGGGGATGTCGCAATGCAGCCAGCCCTGGGTGTGGGAGATCATGGCCACCGAGTTCTGGGTGCCGCCCACGATAAAGCCCGCCTCCTCGACGGCCTTGATCAGGGGGTCGACCTTGGCGGCATCGGCCACCATGTACTCCAGATTGGAGCGCAGGGTAAAGTGGACGAAGCCGTCCCCAAACTGCTCACCAATATCACAGAGCTTACGCAGGGAGAAAAGGTCCAGGATACGCTGAGTACCCACCTTTACGGTCCAGATCTCGTCCCCGCTGTAAGCCACGTGACGCAGGACGCCAGGCTTAGGGTGCTCATGGTACTTCCACATACCAAAGTTCTTGCGCTGCACGGGGTGCATATACTGCCAGGGATCGGGACATCCGGTTTCGATCGGCTCACGCATGTCGGCTGCTGCCATCGCCTTTCCTCCAAGAATGCTGTTAGGTCTTGAAATGGTTCCGGGCACGGTGCCCCCGGGGGCACCGGCCGCGTGGGGTATTAGCCGGCCTCGGCCTTGCGCTCGAACCAGGCCTCGGCGGCCTCGTCCCAGCCATCCATGCGGATGTAGGAACTCTGGCGCGGGTGGCTGAGCATGTTGGGATCCGGCTCGACACCAATCCCTTCGAGGAAGTTGGCCAAACCGATGCGCTCAATCATCTCCCCGCAGCGCTCATGCTCCAGACCATTCTCGGCCCAGAAGTCGATGATGGTGGCACCCAGTTCGACCATGGACTCCCAGTCTTCCTCGGTCTCCAGCTTCTTGAAGGGCACGAGCACGGTGCCCATGAGATCACCGATCTTCAAGGTGCGCTTGCCGCCGATCAGGATGGTTACGCCCTTGTCGTCGCCGGGGTGCAGGGCCTTGGGCATAACGTTCAGGCAATGCATGCAGCGCACGCAGTCCCGGTTGTTCACCGCCAGGGTATCGTCGTCGTTGAGGGACAGCGCCTTGGTCGGGCAGCGGGTGATAACATTATCGATGTAGTATTGACGCCCCTTGTCGGCGACATAGGCCTTGACCTCGGCCTGATCCACCTTCATGTCGTCCCGCCAGGTGCCAATGACGGCAAAGTCGGCACGCTCAATAGCATTCTGGCAATCGTTGCCGCAGCCTGAAACCTTGAACTTGAACTTATAGGGCAGGGCCGGACGGTGCACATCGTCCACGAAGTTATTGACCAGCAGACGGTGGGCCTTGAGTTCGTTGACGCAGGACATCTCGCAGCGGGCCGCGCCCACGCAGGACATGGCGGTGCGCACGCAGGGGCCGGCGCCACCCAGATCCCAGCCGTACTCGTTGATCTCATCAAAGAAGTGCTGGGTTTTGGCGGTGTCGGTGCCAATGAACATGATGTTGCCGGTCTGACCATGGAAGGTCACCAGACCCGAACCGTACTTCTCCCAGCTATCCGCGAGCTGACGCAACATAGCGGTGGAGTAGTGGTTGCCCGCTGGCGGCTGCACGCGCAGCGTGTGGAATTCCTTGGATTTCGGAAAGGCCTTGCCGACCTCGGAGAAGCGGGGAATGATGCCGCCGCCATAGCCATAGACGGAGACGGTGCCGCCCTTCCAGTAGCCCTTACGGGTCTCGTAGGAGTGCTCGAGCTGGCCGAGCAGGTCGTTAGTGACCTCATTGATGCGCGATTCCGGATGCTCATCGCGGAGACGCTTGATGCCGCTGATGAAGCTCGGCCAAGGGCCGGTCTCCAACTGGTCGAGCATCGGAGTATTGTGCTTTTCAATAGCCATTGCGCTGTCTCTCCTGTCTTTCTAAAGCGGAAAGGTTTGGAAGCCTTATTGTCACGGTCTCGCGGCTTGATAAGGGCCGCGGGGCCCCATAATTTGGATCTTACGAGCGGCGGGTCAGCCGCGCCTTGTGGTCTTGCCACCCGCCTTAGGGCGGGTACAGACTGTGTCGCGCTCCAATATACCCTTGAGGCCAGAGGCGGGCTATTCCACTGACGGGGAGATATTCCCGCCCTGCTCATATCTCTTAGGGGATAGTCAGGCCTCTAGGTTTTTACCCGCTTTGCGAGATCAACCGAGCAGGTAACCCCCGGCCGCTGAACACTGACGACCGGACACGAATTATTCATAAATCTTACGGCATTAGTTACAGCCGGTCAATGATCGATAATATAACCTTATGCTAATCCTCTCAGCCGCCATCGGGTCCTTGGCGACCCTTCCCGTACTTTTCAGCCACCCTTTTCAGCCCCCTCTCGACGACTTTCATTAGGGGGCGCTACCGTTGCATTCCCCCGCGGTGGCGGCATATCCCTCCCCAGACTTCATTCCTAGCGGAAATCCACACGCATGTTGAAACTCAGTGACATTCTGGTAGCCAACAAGGAAATTGAATCCTTTGAGGAACTTGCGCCCATCATTCAGGACATTGCCCGCAGCGGGGAGCGCTTCTTCCGTATTGATCTCAAACCGCCCTACCCCGATACCCCGGAAAACTGGGAGGATCGCCTCGAGGCAGCCTTTAGCGGCCTGATCCGTTAGAACGAAACACGCCACCAGGATAACGCCATGGACTTCAACCCTATGCAAATCAACAGCCAACGCCTGGCTGGAACCGCAGCGGATGCCGTCATCAACCGGGCCGCCGAGCAGGCCGCCCTTGAATCTCACCTGGAAGCCTTGCGGGAGCGGCTGGATCACCTCACCCGCTTGGGGGCCAGCGCCGCCGAACTCGCGGATGCCCGTCTGCAAATGGCCCGCGCCCTGGTTGGCCTGGAGCGGGGTGAAGAGGCCTGGGCCCTGGGTCGGGAGGTGCTCGACGTTTTCATCGCCCACGAAGACTTTGAGTCCGCCGCCGATGCCTGCGATGTCCTCTTCCAAGCCGATCAACCCCAATCCCTCGCCGCCCTTGGCCAGGGAATCTGGCTGGCGGTCACCTACCCCATGGACCCGGACCTGTCAGTGGAACTTCTGACTCACATCGTCGAGGAGACCCCGGACGACGCGGATGGCGCGGCCGTGGCAGCCACCACCGCCCTCTTCCTGGCCGACATCCGCGCGGAGGGGACTCAGCGGGAAAACCTGATGTTCTTCACCAACCAGATCCTCGGCCAGGTGGCACGCCGCCATGGTGCCGTGGACAGCCAGGAGGCCTTTGACTATTGGATGGAGAAGCTCGAGCTCAAGCAACCCGAGAAATTTCTGGTCCGACTGCGCAACGTGGTTGATGTCCTGGTTCAGGATGACTGGTGGTTCGACCGCGAGGCCCTGAGCGAGCGCCTGCCTGTAAACTAACGGGAACACACCATGTTTTGGCAAGAAAATCCCAGCGAACAAGACTGCGAGGTCACGGCAGAGGTCGTCGATATCCTCTTCGCCCTCGACTGCAAGCGACTGCCCGTTGACCATGCCCATGCCCTTGCCAGCGCCATCATTGATGCGCTGCCCTGGTTTAGCGACGAGGCCGATGCGGGGGTACACAGCATTCACGTCGCCGGCTCCCAGAATGGTTGGGAACGGCCAACGCACGGCACCGAAAGTCATCTCATCCTCTCGCGCCGCACCAAGCTGGCGATACGCTTGCGTCAGGAGCGACAGGATGACCTGATTCAGGGCCTGCGCGGGCGCACCCTGAACGTAGCCGGCTGCCCTCTCACGATCGGCGAGGCGAAGATCAAGCCCCTCAGCAAGGAGACCACCCTCATGGCCCGCTATGTCGTCACCCAGGAAGGGGATGACGAAGAGGCCTTCCTGACGCGCATGGCACGGGAACTTCATCACCTTAATATCGGCGTTCGCAAGGCCCTGTGCGGCAAAACCACCACCCTCACCATCCCCGGCGGGGGCTTGCAAACCCGCAGCCTCCTGCTGGCCGATCTATCCCCCGCGGAATCCATCCGCCTCCAGGCCGCTGGCTTGGGACCCTACCGAAGCATGGGGTGTGGCCTCTTCATTCCACACAAGGGGATAGACTCGGTGCGCAAATAGGCTGGCACCGCCTTTGGTTTCGGGGTCTTGAGAATCGTCAAATAACCTTTGAGTCCCCTCCGAAAAGTCCTCCCGGCGATGGGGTCCGAGTGCCTGGCTGGTAGAATGGCGCGTAGCCGCCGAGCGCCCAACCGAGCACCTGCGCGGATGTTCCGAGCCAGCCCAGACAGCAGCC
>JBASIS010000131.1:0-1630 GCA_049654905.1 Chromatiaceae bacterium | reverse complement strand
AGCTTGCGCAGGGCGGCGGCGGTGGTGGGGTGTTCGGATGATACGGTGCGGCGGGTGCTGGGGCGGTAGCCGCTAACGAAGGTTGGCTTTTTGGGGGGCTTCCCGCTGGCTTTTGGGGGACAGACCCGCTAGGCTAAGCATTCGCCAGCGTTGCCACAGGCATTGATCCTGCCCGCCGATGCCGATCACTGACTACCTGCCCGCTGAGTTCCTGGAACGCTACGAAGTCCATAACTTCCGCCACGCGGCGGAGGTGCTGGCGACGGGCTGCCCGGAGGAGTTCGCGGAACTGATCGGCGCCCTCGGGCAGTTCCGCATCACGACCGCCGACATCCTCGCCAAAGGGGGGAACGAATCGCAAATCCCCAAACGGCTGGCGGGCATCCTCCGCCCGCTGCGCTGGTTTGAAACGCGCATTCACGGCGACCTGGTGGTCACCATTGAAACGCACGCCGACGCCGGCAAAACGCTCGCCACCACGCGGATTGACAACTTCATGGATGGGCACAAGGTCGATTTCGTGAAAAATCGCGTGGCCTTCGATCTGGAGTGGAACAGCAAGGACCAGACCTTTGACCGCGACCTTTACGCCTTCCGGGCGTTTCATGAGGCCGGGGTCATCAGCGCCGCAGTCTTGCTGACCCGTAGCGAAGGCCTCAACGAGGTTTTCAAAAACCTCGACATCATGCAGAAATATGGCGCGAGCACTACCTGGATGGGGAAGCTGCTTTACCGGATGCGGGCTAGCAGAAATGGCGGTTGCCCGGTGCTGGTGCTCGGCATCACGTCAAAATTGATCGAGGATTGGCCGCCATGACCCCCGCTCAAGACCTCCTTAACGCCACGCAAGGCGCCCGGTTCGCGACGGTGCTGGCGGACCCGCCGTGGCGGTTTCAGAACATGACGGGCAAGGTCGCCCCCGAGCATAAACGCCTGAATCGCTACAGCACCCTGACGCTGGAGGAGATTAGCGCCCTGCCGGTCACGCGCGTCTGCGAGGACACGGCGCACTTGTACCTGTGGGTGCCCAATGCCCTGCTCCCCGAGGGGCTGGCGGTCATGGCGGCCTGGGGCTTCCAATACAAGGCGAACCTGATCTGGCACAAGGTGCGTAAGGATGGCGGCCCGGACGGGCGCGGCGTGGGCTTTTACTTCCGCAACACGACCGAGATTATTTTGTTCGGGGTGCGGGGCAAAAAGGCGAGGACCCTGGCGCCCGGCAGGAGCCAGGTCAACATCATCCGCTCGATGAAACGGGAGCACTCGCGCAAGCCCGACGAACAATACGCCATCATCGAGGCGTGCAGCCCCGGCCCCTATCTGGAGCTTTTTGGTCGCGGCCCGCGCGCCGGCTGGTTCACCTGGGGCCATCAAGCGGCGGACTATGCCCCCACCTGGCCTACTTATGCCAACCATTCCCAGGCTCATTCCGCCATCCCGCCCCTCTAACACCCGGTCAAGGACAAGGTGTAGGAACCATAACCCGCCTCGGCGGGTTTTTTATTGGTGCGCCCGGCAGGGCGCACTCACTGGGAGGTGAAAGTCCTCTACTCGCCCGACAAGGGGAAGCGTTAGCCGAACGGCAAGGGTGTTCTGGGCGACTGGAAATCTGGAGGAAGCTGAAGGCCAA
>JBASIS010000130.1:0-4531 GCA_049654905.1 Chromatiaceae bacterium | reverse complement strand
CGGCGGCAGGGATCGGGTCGAGGGCCGGGGCCGGGGGCGCCAGGGAGGCGGCGGCGGGGCCGGGGGCGCGGCGGGCGGTGGTGTCCTGTTCCGTGATACCCATAAAGTCGGCCAGGGCGCGGGCGGCGTCGAGTTGGCGGGTGCCTTCGAGGTAGGCGGCGAGGCTTATCAGGTCTCCGCCTTTGTCATCGGTGGCAAAGTCGGCCCACTGCCCGGTGGCGAGGTTGACGCTGAAGCTGCCAGGGCGGGTGTCGGATCGGGTGGGATTCCGCGCCAGCCATTCACTACCCTGACGTCGCCCCTCGGGTAGCCAATGGGCCAGGATGTTGGGTGCCTGCTCCAGGGCGGCGGCGGCGATCTGGGGAATGTCGAGGCGGGGGTTGGTCATCCAGCGTTCCCCCGGCTGCCAAGCCTAACAAGGAGGTCGCGGATGTCCGCGACGCGCCAGACGCTCAAGCGGGGACCGAGTTTGATCGGCGCGGGGTAGCGTCCTTCCTTGATGCCTTGGTAAAGTTCGGTACGGCTGACCGGCAGAACCCCTGCCGTGCCTCGGCGTCTGTCGCCGATGATGTCGCTAATTCGCAGAAAACCTTCTTCTGGAAGCTGTCGCATTTCTCAATCCTCGTTGTTTGTGACGGCGAGGATTAAGCGCTACCGACCAGCATTTGAAATCAGCATAAATCCTGTGCTATTCGCTTGCGTCCAACAGCGGCCAGAGAAGGAGGGCGCGGCTAGTCAGGGACCATCCAGGACAGAGGCATGGGCGGGCGGCGGGGGCGAGTCTGGGCGGCTGTGGCGCGTTTGGTGAGGCCCAGTAGGGCACTGGGGTATGCCGTGCCGAAAGTTGCTATTCCTGCTATTCGTGGCGCGGGTGCGTCGTTGCGTAGCAGGAATAGCAAGTTTGGGTAAAGAAGGGTTCTAGCGCCAGATGGCGGCGGGCGATGCGTGGCGATGTACCCCGCGATGGGCGAGGACGCCTTCTTGCCCGGATTTCAAATCCAACCAATTCTGAGGCGGCGAGGGGCTAGGTCCTCTCGCGTTTCAAACGCGGGTAACCCGCAGCTCTTCAGCCTTTGAAAAGCGGAAGGGTCAGAACGGATATGAGATGGGTGGATAAAACAGCTTTCTGACTCCGTAAGTTTGCGGAGTGAGATTTCTTCGTCAGAACGGATACGAGATGGGGGAACAAAAAAACCCCGACTCGCTGGGTAGCGGGCCGGGGCTTGGTTTTAGGCAGGGGAGAGGGCGCGCACTCGACCGTTTCACCGGAATGCGAGCCAATGGCCTTGATAGCCAAAGGGCTCCTCTCGCCAATCGGCAGCTAATCGGTCGCCCCAGAACCGCTCAGTGGATACAACGTGCTACGTCCACCGCTAGATACGCTTAGGGCCTGCCAGGCGAAAGTATCGCTGTTCCCCGCCAACCTGGCAACGCCTAAAACCGATGCTGGCGGCTCAATTTGCCACGGTGGCAAAAACCTATTTTCCCCGCCATGGAGAAAACCGACCTGGCGACCCGTGTTGCCGGAAGGGGAAAAGAAAAGCCCCATCGCGGGAACCGTGACGGGGCTTAGGTCTGGCATGGAGAGGGCGTGCACACGGCCGTTTCACCGGATCGCGGGCCAGTGGCCTTGATAGCCAAAGGGCTCCCCTCATTGGTCAGCAGCTAACCAACCCCCCAGAACCGCTCGGCGGAAACAACACGCTACATCCGCTGCTAGATACACTTAGGGGCCGGCCAGGTAGCACCCGTGAGTGAGTTCATATCCGCCGCCACGCCCGAAGAGGGTAATCAGCCGCACGGCCCACACCACAGGTCACACAATCTACGATAGACCGCCTCTTGGCGAGCGTCAAGGTGGCGGGACTCCTGGGTGAGCGTGACAGCCATCTGAACTTTGAAAGTTCAGTTGATTCCACGATGCTCCCGGGCGTACCAGGGGCCCGGGCTATGCCCCCAGTTCCGCCCGCAGGTTGGCCAGTGCCGCCAGGTACGCCTCGGGTGCCGGGGGATCGGTATGCAGGGCTAGGAAGACCTCCCGGGCGCGGGCCAGCAGGTCCAGGGTCGGTAGCGGCACGGTGAACTTCCCCAGCCGGGTCAGGCTGATGACATAGCTTTCCGTAGCGGTCACGAAGCCCACCCCCAACAGACAGGTGGTCGGGTCCGTGTGATTGGCCTCGGCCAGGCTGATCCAGCGTCCGACATCGGTACGGGCAGCGGCCAGCAGCAGGCGGGCGAGTTTGCGCTGTTTCATGGCTGGGCCTCCTGGCGGGGGGACCCTAAGACCGCATCCAGCTTATCCGTCTGGCGGTCGAGGAAGTAGTACAGGCCGGCCACGGCGTGTGGGTCAAACTCGATGTCGCGGAGTCCCAGCATCAGGCTACGGAGCAGACTGAGTTCATCTCGGACCTGATCCAGTGCGTCGTGGTCTTCGGTGGTCAAGGTCTTCACGGCTGCACCTCCTGGGTCTCGTCCAGGTCCAACCACAATGCTTCAACATCCAGAACGAGATCGCGCAGCAACTCGCCCAGGGTCGGATGGTGCGGGGTCACGGCCAGATGGGCAGCCAGCCGGGCGGCCTGGCGGAGACGGACGCCCAGGGCGTCACGGGGATCGGATAGATCGGGAGGGGTCATGCAGAAAGTCATGGATCGGTCTCCAGTGAGATTGGATGACCGACCGCTCGGGGCGGTAGAGGCAGGGCATCACGCCCGGGGTTTGGGTATTATGTTCCTGCCGGTGCCGGGCCGTGATCGCGGTCGGGCTTTGCGGGAGGGGCCTTGCCGGGCTCCTCTCGACGGCTCCATTCTCAGCCGGTATCTAGGCTGGTGTCAAAACTTCTCGCCGTCCCCTCACCATTTCCGCGACAGCCAGCTTGCCGCCAACGCTTGAACATCCTGCTCCCGGTCGAGCCGCCGCGCCGTCCGGTCTTGCGCCACCCGGCGAATCTCCCATTGTCCGGTCCAGGAATACAGGGATGCCCCGTAGCACTCCCCGCGCGCATTCTTGCGCCGCCACTCCCCCACCACCTCCAGAACGCCCCCCAGGACCAACCAGCTCACTGCAGCCCGGACACGATGCTCGGGACAGCGCAGCAGTATGCCGTGTCGAAAGTTGCTACTCCTGCTATCGTTGGTGCGGGTGCGTCGTTGCGTAGCAAAAATAGCAAGTTTGGGTAAAGAAGGGTTCTAGCGCCAGATGGCGGCGGGCGATACGCGGCGATGTACCCCGCGTGGCGCGGGGTCCGGGAGGATGGGGTTAGGCGCTGGCCGTGGCCTGGGCGGATGGGCGGATAGGCACGACCTGGGCGGCTGGGCGGTCGAGGAAGTCATTCCAATCTTCCAGGAGCCGTCGGCGCTTGGCGAGCATATCGCCCCTTCGGTATGCGGCTTCGGCCTTGTTTTCAATTACATGGGCCAGTTGCATTTCAACGACGTCGCGGGGGTGGGGCGAGGTTTCACCGCACCAGTCCGAAAAAGATGACCGGAAACCATGCGGCACGCTGTCCGAAAGCTGGCCGTTGACCCCGTGGCCGCGCTTGCGCATGGTCATGAGGAGAGCCATGGCTGATAGCGGGCGTCCGGGGCGGGTGCCGGGGAAGACGTAAGGGTTGCCGGGCAGGCGGGGCACTTGGGCCAAGTGGGCTAGGCAGGCGGGGGGCAGAGGGATGTCGTGAGGGCGTCTGGCTTTCATTCTGGCGGCGGGGACGCTCCAGACGGCGGTCTCCAGATTGATCTCGTTCCAGGTCGCCCCCAATACTTCTTGGGTTCTGGTCGTGGTGCGGATGAGAAAGGCCAGAGCCAGGGCGCTGATGGAGCCGGAGCGGGCCAAGTCGCGCATGAAGTCGGGCATTTCTGCCCACGGCAGGGCCGGCTGATGGCGGACGGTTGCCACCTTGGCGGGGCGGGGCAGGATTTGCGCCAGGTTGCCGCGCCAGGCGGCGGGGTTGGGGCCTTGGCGGTATTTGCTGGCGATGGCCCAGTTCAAAATATTCTCGACGCGGCCTTGAACGCGCTTCGCGGTTTCAGTCTTTTTGGTCCAAATGGGCGTGAGCACCGCTAGAATATGCGGGGTGTCGATCTGATCAACGGGCATCTTGCCGAGGACGGGCAAGGCGTGGGTGCGCACGGAGGATGCCCATTGCCGGGCGTGCTTGATGTTGCTCCAGCCCCGGCGATTGACGCGGACGAAGGCGGCGGCGGCCTGGGTGAAGGTGGGGATGATGACCCGTTCCGGGTCGGGAGGGAGGTTTAGTGGGTCGAGGCCCTGGGCGACGAGGGCACGCAGGGCGGCGGCTTTCTTGCGGGCCAGGGCGAGGGCGACGTCTGGGAAAGTGCCAAGGCCCGGTTCGCGGCGTTTGCCGTCGATGGTGCATCGGAAAAACCAGCGGCGCGACCCGTTGGGTTTGACTTCGAGCCAGAGCCCGGCGCCGTCGCTATACTTACCCGGTGTCGCCGTGGCAACGGCCCGTGCGCTAAGTTTTTGAATTGCCATGTGCCGCAAACCCTCCGCCAATTTTACCGAACCACCT
>JBASIS010000129.1:0-2011 GCA_049654905.1 Chromatiaceae bacterium | reverse complement strand
CATTAAGGCCCGGCTGCGCGCGCGCACCTCCCGGGTGGCCGCCGCCGCCACGGCGGGCGGGGTCATCTTCACCGATGGCACGTTCGGGCCTGGCTCGCTCTTGCTGGCCTCGCACCTGGCCGCCAAGGGTTGCCCGGTCTTTGCGGTCACGCTGGCCCCCCTGGTGCCGGCGCCGGGGCCTGGGTCGCGGGTGATTTCCTGGGGTTGCCCTGCTGGCGGTTGCCAGCCGGGCAAGGTGTGTTGCCGCTTGCGGCTTAATCGGGGGTTGGCGGTGCTTGGCCCGTCCGAGGATTTCGACGGGCTGGTGACCGAGGTTCAGGACCTGGCGGAACGCGCGGAGTTCGACCTTTAATCTAGCGGCCCCCGCGGGGGGCTGGAGCCTGCGACGCCGCCCTGCGGGGCGGTTTTTCTTGGCTGGCTTATCATGCTCGCATGGACTATATGCCACCAGCATTTGCTGGCATATCCTTTATTTTGCGGAGCATGACCTACATGAATCAGGACGCCATACAGTCCCTGTATTACCTGGCCGACCTCGCGGGCCAGCTCGCCGTTGACTTGGAAAATGATGGCCCCCAGGTGCGACTGGGATGGGATCATTTACACGCATTGCTGTATGCCTTGCGCGCGCTTGCGGGCCAGGAATTGCCCGGCTGCCAGCCATAAATAAGCCCTTCAGGTTATACTTTAGCCCTAAGTGTACTAATATGTAGTTAAGGGGCCGGCGTGGGGCTGGCCCCGATTCACCGTGGCGCCCGGGGTTAGCCCTCCGGGTTCTCGACAGATACTAAGGGGGCTTAAATGTATCACTCCATCATCGCCATCCGCGCCGCTGGCCTCCCCGCTTGCGCCGGCATCACCCACTATCACTATCAGCCCCGCTTCCCGGGCTCGCCCTATCGCTGCGACTCGGACGGGGATTACCTCGGCGGCGAGGAACTGGAATGGGATCTCCTGGACCGCAAGGGGCGCCGGGCGCCCTGGCTGGACCCTAAACTCTCGCCGACGGATCGCGCCGCTATTACGCGCCATCTCCTGGATCTCGCCGCCGCCGCACGCGCGGGGGGTGACCTATGAGCACCGCCGCCGCTCTCGCCACCGTTACGCCCATCAAAGCCGTCCCCGTTGACGCCGGGGCACTCCTCGCCCAGGGCATCCAGTCGGGCCTTTCGGTTGACGCCCTGGAACGGCTCCTGACCATGCGCCGGGAACTCCAAACGGAGCAGGCCCGCGCCAGTTTCTTCGGCGCCTTATCCCGCTTCCAAGCGCAGATCCCCGCCATCCCCAAGAACCAGATTGCCAAGGTGACCAGCCAGAAGGGGAACTACAGCTACCGTTACGCGGACCTGGCGGACATTCAACGCGCCATTGCGCCGGCCCTGGCGGACTGCGGCCTCAGCGTGTCGTTTGATACCACCCTGGATCAGGGGGGGTACGTTATTTTTGCCAAGGTCCACCATGTGGGCGGACACACGGAAGCCACCACCTTTCGCGTCCCGATCGATAGTCGCTCCGGGATGAACTCCGCCCAGGCCGCCGGGTCGGCCCTGACCTATGGCCGCCGCTACGCCCTCACCGCCGCCCTCGGCATCGTCACCGCCGAGGATGACGACGACGGCCATGCCATCACCGCCGCGCCGGTCCCCCCACCGGTCCCCACCGGGGCGCCGCAGCCCGGGCGGCACGCTGCGGCACCTATCAGCGCCGCCCAGCATAAGTTGCTGGAGGCGCGCATCACCGCTATGGGCCTGGACCGGGAGCGGCTCAAGAACTGGCTGGCCCGGGCCTGGGGCTGTCAGCACCTGGCCGAGATCCCCGCCGACAAGTATGCCGAGTTGCTCGTCCGTATGGAGACCTGGGCCGCCTGGGCCTACGCGGAGCAGCGTAAGCGTCCGGCGAAATGCATCTATCGCGCCGGTCGCCGGCCCCACAAGCTACTGCCATGTTCCACACAAACAGAAGCAACAGCATGGCACAAGGTCGACGCACGCGCGCGCAGTGGCGGCAACTG
>JBASIS010000128.1:0-25679 GCA_049654905.1 Chromatiaceae bacterium | reverse complement strand
CTCCAAGGCGGTGATGGACCTGAACGGCGATTTTCGCCTCATCACCACCGGCACCCCCATCGAGAACCATCTGGGGGAGTTGTGTAATCTCTTTCGCTTCATCAATCCGGGACTCCTGGGGAGTCAGGAGCAGTTCAACCGGCGCTTCGCCATTCCCATCGAACAGCTCCAGGACAAGGAGGCCGGTCGCCAACTCAAGCGTCTCATCCGCCCCTTCATCCAGCGCCGGCTCAAGAGCGAGGTGCTGTCGGAACTGCCGGAGCGGACCGAGATCACCCTGCATGTGGAGTTGAGCGAGGCGGAACGCCTCTTCTACGAGGCCTTGCGCCGCACCGCCATCGAGCGCATCAGCCAGGTGGGGGGGCAGGGGCCCGGCGACGTCCGCTTCCAGGTCCTCGCCGAGATCATGCGGCTGCGCCGGGCCTGCTGTAATCCCAAGCTGGTCATGCCCGAGAGCCCTATTCCCAGCGCCAAGCTCCAGGCCTTCGCCGAGATTGTCGAGGAGTTGAGGGAGAACCGGCACAAGGCCCTGGTCTTCAGCCAGTTCGTCGATCACCTGACCTTGGTACGGGCCTGGCTCGATGACCAGGGGATTGCCTATCAGTACCTGGATGGGGCCACGCCCATCAAGCGCCGGCAGGAGGCCGTGGCGGCCTTCCAGGCGGGACGGGGGGATCTCTTCCTGATCAGCCTCAAGGCCGGTGGCGCCGGGCTCAATCTGACGGCGGCGGATTACGTCATCCACCTCGATCCCTGGTGGAATCCCGCTGTCGAGGATCAGGCCTCGGACCGCGCCCATCGCATCGGCCAGCTCCGGCCGGTGACCATCTACCGGCTGGTGGCCCGGGACACCATCGAGGATCGGATACTCGACCTGCATCGCCACAAGCGCGATCTGGCCGATTCCCTGCTGGAGGGCACCGAGATGAGTGCCCGCCTGGGAGTGGAGGAGATGATGGCCTTGTTGAGGGAGGCGGGCTAACAGGGGATCAGGCCTGTTTGGCGGGGCAACCCAGCCTTTCCTTGAAGGCCTCGGGAGACAGGATCAGGACGGGGCTATGACCCCATGTTGACATGCCGGCTGTATGAAGCAGGCTGGTCATTCAGTGCCAAGGGCTCATTCTTCGAAGAGATCAGAGTGCGTGCCAGCGCGCACGAAGATGAGGGTGTTGCCGTCCAACTGGTAGATGAGCAGGAAGTCGCCACCGATGTGGCATTCCCGGTGGTCAACCCAGCCGCCTTTGAGGGGATGGTCCAGCCACTCAGGACCCAGCGGCGCATCGTTGGCGATGAGCAACGGCATGGCCTCCTTCAGGTGCCTTAAGTCGTAACGGCCAGAGCGGGAGAGGCGTTCCCAGTCCTTGCGGAAGGTCTTGGTGTAGTCACATGCCCGGGGTAGCGCGGCCCGCTTACTGCTGGCGGGCTTTTTCGAGGTCATCGAGCAAGGCATCAGCGGATTCGAAACGGGTCGCGCGGGCCTTCATCATCGCACGCGCTTCCGTCATCGCCGCGCGGGTCTGGGCATTGGGTACCTTGAGTTCCAGCGGAAAGGCCTGGTCGTTGACCACGCGCTTGAGCAGGATGCGCACGGCATCGGACACCGACAACCCCATGGCTGCCAGGGTCTCGCTGGCTTGCGTCTTGACTTCGTCGTCCACTCGGACGTGCAACATTGTGGAATGAGCCATGATTAAATCCTCCGTCTAGGCCCATTTTGTATCTCCTCAGCGATACAATCAAGTGCATCTATGGCTAGAGCATCCGTCTCTACACTTCGTTATCGCCGGGTTCGGCTGCTGCATTGACGGGTTGCGGAAACCAGGCCTGGTCGAGGTTGGGAGAAGAGGCTGGCGCGCAGCAGCCGCGCCTGCTCGTTCGCCCAGGCAAGGATGTCACTGTCGTAAGTGCTGGATGCCATCTTTGCCGCGTTTGATCAGTGCCCGCCGCCCTTGAGGGCATTGCACATCCCCTCGATGGTGTCCTTGGCGTCGCCGAAGACCAGGGAGGTGTTGTCCTGATAGAAGAGGAGGTTGTCCACGCCGGAGTAGCCGGGCCGCATGGAGCGCTTGAGGAAATAGACCTGGTGGGCCTTGCCGGCGTCCAGGATGGGCATGCCGTAGATGGGGCTGGATTTGTCGGTCTTGGCGGCGGGGTTGACGACGTCGTTGGCGCCGACGACCAGGGCGACGTCCGCCGTCGCGAACTCCGGATTGACCTCGTCCATCTCCAGCACCTGGTCGTAGGGGATGTCCGCCTCCGCCAGCAGCACGTTCATGTGGCCCGGCATGCGCCCCGCCACCGGGTGGATGGCGAACTTGACGTCCACGCCGCGGGTCTGCAACAGCTCCATCAGTTCCTTCAGGGAGTGCTGGGCCTGGGAGACCGCCATGCCATAGCCGGGGATGATGATGACCTTGTTGGCGTCCTCCATCCAATAGACGGCATCCTCCACCGAGGCCGATTTGACGCCCTTGGCCGCCGCCTGGGCGCCGGCATTATCACCGCCGCCGCCATCGCCGCTGCCGAAACCGCCGAACACCACGTTGATGATGGAGCGGTTCATGGCCTTGCACATGATGAAGGACAGGATGGCGCCGGAGAAGCCGACCAGAGCGCCAACGATGATGAGCAGGTTGTTGTGCAGGGTGAAGCCCGTGGCCGCCGCCGCCCAGCCCGAGTAGCTGTTGAGCATGGAGATGATGACCGGCATGTCGGCGCCGCCGATGGGGATGATGAGGGTCACGCCCAGGGTGAAGGCGAGCAGGGTCATGAGGGTCAGGGACAGGACGCTGCCGGTCATGGCGAAGTGCACGCCCAGGGCGAGGGTGGCCAGGGCGATGGCGGCGTTGAGGGCATGCTGGCCCGTGAACTTGACGGGCTGGCCGCTGATCAGTCCCTGGAGCTTGCCGAAGGCGATGACCGAGCCGGTGCAGGTGATGGCGCCGATGATGATGCCTGCCGAGAGTTCGCCCATAAGGACGGCGTTGAGGGCCTCGGCGGCGGCCTTGTTGAGGAAGGTACCGACGGCTACCAGGACGGCGGCCATGCCCACAAAGCTGTGGAGCGCCGCCACCAGTTGCGGCATGGCCGTCATCTGGATGCGCATCGCCAGGATGCCGCCGATGACCGCCCCGGCCAGGACGCCGGCGATGATGAAGCCGAAGGACTGGACCTCCGCCCCCATCAGGGTGGCGGCAATGGCGATGGCCATGCCGATCATGCCGAAGAGGTTGCCGCGCCGGGCGGTGGCGGGGTGGGTCAGTCCCTTGAGGGATAGGATGAAGAGAATGGCCGAGCCGAGATAGGCGATGGCCTGGGTATTGGCCGAGAGTTCCATGGGCGTCTCCTTACTTCTTCTTCTTGAACATGGACAGCATCCGGTGGGTCACCAGGAAACCGCCGAAGACGTTGATGGAAGCCAGGAGCACGGCGATAAAGCCCATGATCTCGGCCGTGGTCCCGGCATTTTCGAGGCCGGCCACCAGGAGAGCACCGACGATGACGATGCCGGAGATGGCGTTGGTCAGAGCCACCAGGGGGGTGTGCAGGGAGGGCGTGACGCCCCAGATGACGTAATAGCCGATGAAGCAGGCCAGTACGAAGACATAAAGCGCGAGGAGGGTCTCCGACATCAGATGACTCCGGGTGAGGGGCGTGGGGCGGGCGCGGCTAGACGCCGACGCGCATGGCCTGGGTGATTTCATCCTGGTCCAGGTCCTTGAGAACCGGACCCGAGTCGGACTTGTCCACCATGATTTCCAGCAGGTTCGCGAGGTTGCGGGCGTAGAAGGCGCTCGCGTCCGCCGGGACCAGGGCCGGGAAGTTAGTGAGGCCCACCAGGATGACGCCCTGTTTCTCCACCACCTGGTCCTTTTCCGTCAGGGGGCAGTTGCCGCCGGTAGCGGCGGCAAGATCGACGATGACGGAACCGGGGCGCATCCGGCCCACCACCTCGGGGGTGATGAGGATCGGCGCCGGGCGGCAGGGGATGAGGGCGGTGGAGATGATGATGTGGGCCTTGGCCAGTTCATCGGCCAGGGCGGCCTGTTGGCGGGCCTTGGCCTCGTCGGAGAGTTCCTTGGCGTAGCCGCCGGTACCCGAGCCGCTCTCGCCAATATCCAGAACGATGGCCTTGGCGCCCAGGGACTGGATCTGCTCCTGGGTCTCGGGGCGAACATCATAGGCATGGACATCGCAACCCAGGCGGCGGGCGGTGGCGATGGCCTGGAGGCCGGCGACGCCGGCGCCGAGGACCACCAGCCGGGCGGGCTTGGCGGAACCGGCGGAGGTCATCATCATCGGCATGAAGCGCCCATAGTGGGCGGCGGCCTCGAGGACGGCCCGGTAGCCGGCAATGTTGCTCTGGGAAGAGAGGGCATCCATGGACTGGGCGCGGGAGATGCGGGGGATGCGCTCCACGGCCATGACCCGGATGTCCTTGCGGACCATGGCGCCGATGATCTCATCCTCGCCGCAGGTTTCGACGTAGCCGATGAAGATGCCGCCGGCCCGCATGGCCGCGACCTCTTCAAGATTGGGTCGCCGGACCTTGAGGAGGATATCGGCGCCGAAGGCGGTGGCGCGGTCCACGATCTCGGCCCCGGCTTCCCGGTATTGGTCATCGGGATAGTGGGACGCGGCGCCGGCGCCGGCCTCGATCTGGACCTGGAAACCGGTCTTGACCAGCTTTTTGACCACCTCGGGGGTGGAGGCGACGCGGGTTTCCCCGGTGCAAGTCTCTTGGGGTACACCGATTTTCATAACAGCGGCATGCTTTGGCCAGGGCTGGAAAATTAATTGAGAATTAAGAGTAGCCGCCACAGGCCAGGGAATCAAGGAATGGGGTGGGTTTATTGAGGCCAGCTCGGTGGGGTTGCGCTATGATGGTGCGTAAATAGCGGCCTATGCACCAGTAATGGGCAAGATTCACGGCTTTTCGGCTTGGGGTGAGGTCGGAGCATGGCCTATGCGGGCCCTCGTGCGGGATTCCTGCACCTTGGAGGAGCAAGGCGCGCCCTGGTACGAGAGTTGGGGGCCAGGCCCTTATTCGCTGGGCAGTTTTGGCATACATTTGGCATAATATCCCAAGCCTAACGAAATGCCGCCTCTGACTTGGCGGCCGAAAATCCGATACCGGTTCCCATGAGGTGAGCGATGAGCCTTAACGGCCTACCCCAAGCGCAGGGACTCTATGACCCCGCCTACGAGCATGATGCCTGTGGCGTGGGCTTCGTCTGTAATATCAAGAATGTCAAGAGTCGCCGTATCGTCGAGCAGGGTCTGGAGATCCTGGTCCGCCTGACGCACCGCGGGGCCGTGGGAGCCGATCCCCGCGCCGGTGATGGTGCCGGCATCCTGGTGCAGATCCCCGACGCTTTCCTGCGCGCCGAGGTGGGCTTCGAACTGCCCCCGGTGGGCAGCTATGCGGTCGGCATGATCTTTTTGCCTCGGGATAGCGGTCGCCATGGGGAGATCCAAACGGTCATCGAGCACCAGATCGCCGAGGGCGGTGACCGGGTCCTGGGTTGGCGGGCCGTGCCGGTGAACAGCAGCGTCCTGAGTGCGAGCGTCCTTCCGACGGAGCCCGTGGTCCGCCAGTTGTTTATCGCCCGCGGGGAGCGTCACCCGGATCAGGATGCCTTCGAGCGGAGCCTCTTCGTGACCCGTAAGCGCATGGATAACGCCATCCGCTTCGCCGGGCTGCCCCAGGCCAGTTTTTACGTCGCCTCTCTGTCCACCCGCACCCTGGTTTACAAGGGCATGTTCCTGGCGGACCAGGTGGGGACCTACTATCGGGATCTGCATCACCCCCTGTTTGAGTCGGCCTTGGCCCTGGTCCATCAGCGTTTCTCCACCAACACCTTCCCGACCTGGAACCTGGCCCATCCCTTCCGCATGATCGCCCACAATGGCGAGATCAATACCCTGCGCGGCAACCTCAACTGGATGGCGGCCCGTCGCCACAACATGACGTCCGAGATCATCGGCCCGGATCTGGACAAGATTTGGCCCCTGATTCCCGAGAATCAGTCCGACTCTGCCTGTTTCGACAATGCCCTGGAATTGCTGGTGGTGGGCGGTTATTCCCTGGCCCACGCCATGATGATCCTGATCCCCGAGGCCTGGGCCGGCAACCCCCTGATGGACGAGCGGCGTCGCGCCTTCTACGAGTACCATGCCGCCCTCATGGAACCCTGGGATGGCCCGGCGGCGGTGGCTTTTACCGATGGCCGCCAGATTGGCGCCACCCTGGATCGCAATGGCCTGCGGCCCGCTCGCTACCTCATCACGGATGATGACCTGGTAGTCATGGCCTCCGAGATGGGCGTCCTGGACATCCCCGAGGAGCGCATCGTCCGCAAGTGGCGCCTGCAACCCGGCAAGATGTTTCTCATCGACCTGGAGCAGGGTCGCATCATCGACGACGCCGAGGTCAAGGCCGGCCTGGCACTGGCCAAGCCCTATCAGGAATGGCTGGATCGCTCCCAGATCCGCCTGCGTGAGCTGCCGCCGGACATTGGCCCCATGGCCCCCGGTGCCCAGACCCTCCTCGACCGCCAGCAGGCCTTCGGCTATACCCAGGAAGACCTCAAGTTCCTGATGACGCCCATGGCCACCACCGGCGAGGAGCCGGTGGGGTCCATGGGGGCGGACAACCCTATCGCCATCCTGTCGAACAAGCCCAAGCCGCTGTTCAATTACTTCCAGCAGAACTTCGCCCAGGTCACCAACCCGCCCATCGACCCCATCCGCGAGGAGCTGGTGATGTCGCTGGTGTCCCTGATCGGGCCGCGACCGAACCTGCTGGGCATCCACGACGGTGGCAACCACCTGCGGCTGGAGGTGGATCACCCCATCCTGACCAACACGGACCTGGCCCGCATCCGCCATATCGAGGATCACACCGCCGGGGCCTTCCGCACCCAGACCATCAGCATCTGTTACCCCGTGGATCAGGGGTCCGCGGGCATGAAGTCCGCCGTGGCCCTGCTCTGCGCGGCGGCGGAGCGGGCGGTCCGCGACGGCCACAACATCCTGGTGCTCTCGGACCGGGAGGTCGATGCGGACCATATCCCTATCCCCGCCCCGCTGGCCACCGCCGCCGTGCACCATCATCTGGTGCGCATGGGCCTGCGCACCGAGTCGGGTCTGGTGGTGGAGACGGGGGCGGCCCGCGAGATCCATCATTTCGCCGTCCTGGCCGGCTATGGCGCCGAGGCCATCAACCCCTATCTCGCCTTCGACAGCCTCTCGGCCCTGCGCCCCCAGCTGGCGGAGAAGATTTCCGAGGCGGAATTGCACAACCGCTATATGAAGAGCATCAAGAAGGGGCTGCTCAAGGTCATGTCCAAGATGGGCATCTCGACCTATCAGTCCTACTGCGGCGCCCAGATCTTCGATGCCGTTGGGCTCTCCAGCGACTTTGTGGAGACCTATTTCACCGGGACGGCGACGCGTATCGAGGGTGTCGGCCTGCGGGAGATCGCGGAAGAGGCGGTGCGCTGGCACGCCGATGCCTTTGGCGCCAATCCTATCTACGAAAATGACCTGGACGTGGGCGGTGACTACGCCTTCCGCATCCGTGGCGAGGCCCATGCCTGGACCCCGGATGCCATCGCCCAGCTACAGCACGCCACCCGCGCCAACGACTGGCCGACCTACGAGGCCTTTTCCCGCACCATCAACGATCAGAATGAGCGGCTGCTGACTCTGCGTGGCCTGTTCGAGCTGGCCCTGGACCGCAACCCGGTGCCCCTCGACGAGGTCGAACCGGCGGCCGGGATCGTCAAGCGCTTCGCCACCGGCGCCATGTCCTTTGGGTCCATCTCCCAGGAGGCCCACACCACGCTCGCCATCGCCATGAACCAGATCGGTGGTAAGTCCAATACGGGCGAGGGCGGGGAGGAGCCGGAGCGCTTCCAGCCCCTGGCGGATGGCTCGCGTAACCCCCAGCGCTCCGCCATCAAGCAGGTGGCCTCGGGGCGGTTTGGGGTGACCACCGAATACCTGGTCAATGCCGACGACATCCAGATCAAGATGGCGCAGGGCGCCAAGCCGGGGGAGGGCGGCCAGTTACCCGGCCATAAGGTGAGCAAACAGATCGCCCGGGTGCGGCACTCGACGCCGGGGGTTGGCCTCATCTCGCCGCCGCCGCACCATGACATCTATTCCATCGAGGACCTGGCCCAGCTCATCCATGACCTCAAGAACGTGAACCCCGAGGCCCGCATCTCGGTGAAACTGGTCTCGGAGGTGGGCGTCGGCACGGTCGCGGCGGGGGTGGCCAAGGCCCACGCCGACCATGTCACCATCTCGGGCTACGAGGGCGGGACCGGGGCCTCGCCCCTGACCTCCATCAAACACGCCGGTTCCCCCTGGGAGATCGGCCTGGCCGAGACCCATCAGACCCTGGTGCTGAACCGCTTGCGCGGGCGCATCGCGGTGCAGGTCGATGGCGGCCTGCGCACCGGGCGCGACGTGGTGGTCGGCGCCCTGCTTGGTGCCGATGAGTTCGGCTTTGCGACCGCGCCCCTGGTGGTGTCGGGCTGCATCATGATGCGCAAGTGTCACCTCAATACCTGCCCGGTGGGCGTGGCGACCCAGGACCCGGAGTTGCGCAAGCGCTTTACGGGTAAGCCGGAACACGTCATCAATTATTTTTTCTTCGTGGCCGAGGAGGTGCGCCGCCTGATGGCGCGATTGGGCTTCCGGCGCTTCGAGGACATGATCGGGCGCGCCGATCTCATCGATGTGCGTCGGGCCATCAGCCACTGGAAGGCCAAGGGCCTGGATTTCGCCCGCCTGCTGCACCTGCCGCCGGCCCGGGAGGGGGTCGCGACCCATCACTGCGAGCCCCAGGATCATGGCCTGGACAAGGCCCTGGATCACGAATTGATCCGCCAGGCCGGGCCGGCCCTGGAGGGCGGCCAGCCGGTGCGGATCGAGATTCAGGTCCGTAACCACAACCGCACCTTTGGCGCCATGCTCTCCGGCCGGGTCGCGGATCGTTACGGTCACGCCGGTCTGCCGGAGGACTGCATCTCGATCCGGGCCCTGGGCACCGCGGGCCAGTCCTTCGGGGCCTGGCTGGCGCGCGGTATCACGGTCGCCCTCGAGGGTGTCGCCAACGACTATGTCGGCAAGGGTCTCTCGGGCGGGCGCATCATCGCCCAGCCCCCGGCCAATACTGGCCTGGCTCGCGCCGAGGACAACATCATCGTCGGCAACACGGCCCTCTATGGCGCTATCTCCGGTGAGTGCTTCCTGCGCGGCGTCGCTGGGGAGCGCTTCGCGGTGCGTAACTCCGGGGCCACGGCGGTGGTCGAGGGGGTCGGTGATCATGGCTGCGAGTACATGACGGGTGGCGTGGTCGTCTGCCTGGGTCCCACGGGCCGCAACTTCGCGGCGGGCATGAGCGGCGGTATCGCCTATGTCCTCGACGAGGAGGGCAATTTCGCCAAGCGCTGCAACCAGGCCATGGTCGAGCTCGAGCCTATCCCCCCCGAGGACGCGGCCCTGGAGGCCCTCTATCACCAGGGGGGTGATCTCGCGGCCCACGGCCGGGTCGATGTGAGTCACGATATGACGCGCTTCGATGCCGTTCGTCTGCGGCAACTGGTCGAGCGGCACCTCGGCTACACCGGCAGCCCCGTCGCGCAACGGCTCCTCGACCATTGGGACGAGAGCCTGCCGAAGTTCGTCAAGGTCATGCCGGTGGATTACCGGCGTGCGCTCAACCAGTTGCTCGCGGAACAACAGGCCGCGTTCGCCGAGGCCGCCTAGGAGGATCGCCAATCATGGGCAAGACAACCGGATTCATGGAATTTGCGCGACAGGACCGGGCCTATGCCCCTGTCGCGGACCGTCTGCAACATTACCAGGAGTTCAGCATCCCCCTGGGCGAGGAGGGATTGCGCCAGCAGGGCGCACGCTGCATGGACTGCGGCATCCCCTTCTGTCATCAGGGCTGCCCGGTCAATAACCTGATTCCTGACTGGAACGACCTGGTGTTTCGCGGCGATTGGCGACGGGCCATTGAGGTGCTGCACTCCACCAATAACTTTCCGGAGTTCACCGGTCGCATTTGTCCGGCCCCCTGCGAGGCCTCCTGCACCCTGAACATCGACGACAGTCCGGTGGCCATCAAGGCCATTGAGTGTGCCATCGTCGATCGGGCCTGGGAGGAGGGCTGGATTCAGCCCAATATCCCGGAGCACCGCACCGGGCGGCGCATCGCCGTGGTGGGGTCGGGCCCGGCGGGCCTGGCCTGTGCACAGCAACTGGCGCGGGTCGGCCACAAGGTGCATGTTTACGAGAAGGCCGATCGGATCGGAGGCCTGCTGCGCTACGGTATCCCGGACTTCAAGATGGAGAAGTTCCTGATCGACCGGCGTATCGCCCAGATGCATGCCGAGGGCGTGGCCTTCCATACCCAGACCCATGTCGGGGTGGATCTGCCGGTTAGCCGGCTGCTGGACGACTTCGATGCCCTGGTGCTGGCGGGCGGGTCCGAGCATCCCCGTGATCTGCCCATCCCGGGCCGGGAACTGGAGGGGGTGCATTTCGCCCTGGATTTTCTGCAACCCCAGAATCACCGCGTCGCCGGGGATCGCATTAACGGCTTCACCGCCGAGGCGCGACAGGTGGTGGTGATTGGCGGGGGCGATACAGGTTCCGACTGCATCGGCACCTCGAATCGCCAGGGTGCCCAGTCAGTGACCCAGATCGAAATTCTGCCCAAGCCCCCGGAGCGGGAGAACAAGGCCCTGACCTGGCCGGAGTGGCCCAATCGTCTGCGGACCTCCTCCTCCCACGAGGAGGGTTGCGAGCGGATGTGGTCCATTGCCACCAAGGCCTTCCTTGACGATGGCCAGGGCCGGGTGCGGGCCGTGTCCTGCATGAGGGTCGAATGGACGCGGGATGAGGCGGGCGGCTGGCGCATGACGGAGGTCCCCGGCTCGGAGTTCGAGTTGCAGGCGGATCTGGTCTTGCTGGCCATGGGTTTCGTGCACCCCGTGCGCGAGGGCCTGCTGGCGGGCCTGCGGGTGGAACTGGACGGCCGTGGCAACGTTAAGAGTGGGACCGAGGGCCCCGAGGCCTACCACACCTCGGCGCCGCGGGTCTTCACCGCTGGCGATATGCGTCGAGGACAATCCCTGGTGGTCTGGGCGATCCGCGAGGGGCGCCAATGCGCGCGGTCGGTGGATGAGTACCTGATGGGTAAGTCGGAGCTGCCCCGTTAGCGGCGGCGGGCTCGGAGGCAAAAAAAGGGACGGTCCTTCTGGACCGCCCCTTTTTCGTGAGCCAGTCTAGGGCGTTACACGCAACCCTGGGCCAGCATGGCGTCGGCCACCTTGACGAAGCCGGCGACGTTGGCGCCGCGGACATAATTCACGAAGCCATCCTGCTCGCCATACTGGACGCAGTTGGCGTGGATCGACTTCATGATCTGCTGGAGGCGCATATCCACCTCCTCGCGCGGCCAGCCGACGACGCCGGCGTTCTGGGTCATCTCCAGGCCAGAAACCGAGACGCCACCGGCGTTGGCGGCCTTGCCAGGTCCGTACAGGATGCGGGCCGCCAGGAAGACCTCGACACCCTCCGGGGTGGTGGGCATGTTGGCCCCCTCGGAGACGCAGAGGCAGCCGTTGGCCACCAGGGTCCGGGCATCGCTCTCGTCCACCTCGTTCTGGGTGGCGCTGGGGAAGGCCAGGTCGCACTTGACGCCCCAGGGCCTTTGACCGGCCAGGAAGCGGGCATTGGGGAAGCGGTTGGCGTATTCGCTGATCCGGCCCCGGCGCACGTTCTTGAGATCCATGACCCAGGCCAGTTTCTCGGCGTCGATGCCGTCCTCGTCCACGATGGTGCCACCGGAATCGGAGAGGGTGACGGGCTTGGCGCCGCAGTCAATCAATTTTTCCACCGTGTACTGGGCGACATTGCCGGAGCCGGAGACGGTCGCGACTCTGCCTCTGACGTCCTGGCCACGGGTCGCCAGCATCTCCTGGGCGAAATAGACGGCGCCGTAGCCCGTCGCCTCGGGACGTAGCAGTGAGCCACCAAAGGAGAGGCCCTTGCCAGTCAAAACGCCGTTAAAGCGGTTGGCGATGCGCTTGTATTGCCCAAAGAGATAGCCAATTTCGCGACCACCCACGCCGATATCACCGGCGGGTACATCCGTGTCGGGACCGATGTGGCGATAGAGTTCGGTCATGAAGGACTGGCAAAAGCGCATGACTTCATTGTTGCTCTTGCCCTTGGGATCGAAGTCCGAACCGCCCTTGCCACCGCCCATGGAGAGGGTGGTGAGGCTATTCTTGAGGACCTGTTCAAAGGCGAGGAACTTGAGGACGCCCAGGGTGACGGTGGGGTGAAAGCGCAGGCCGCCCTTATAGGGGCCAATGGCGCTATTCATCTCGATGCGGTAGCCGCGATTGATCTGCATCTGGCCCTGATCATCGATCCAGGGCACCCGGAACATGACCACGCGCTCGGGTTCCACCAGTCGATCCAGGATGCGCGCCTCGCGATAGGCTTGGTTGGCCTCGACCACCGGATAGACGGATTGCACGACCTCATGCACGGCTTGATGGAATTCAGGCTCATTCGGGTTCTTGGCGACGACCTCGGCCACGAATGCTGCGATTGCCTTTGTATTGGATGACATAGGTTTTTCTTCGGGCGGTGCCCGTCTCAGTGGGTAAATGAGAAGCTTGCGCGGATACTTTGCCCACGCAGTTTACCCAGGATCGGCTAGGGCAATAGTGGTGAACCACCCAAGCCTTTCAAGGGGAGAGAAATAATAGGCCTATCCGTGCCTTCGCGCAATTTGCTTGAATAACCTATAGTTTTTTGAGACAACCATTTTTAGGATAGGGTAGCCAGTGGCTTATTGCAGATGGCGCGCCAGCATAAAGGCCTCGGCGGCATCGCAACCGACACTGGCGCCCCGCCAGCGCGCCAGGTGCTCGATGCCTTGGCGGGAGCGGGGGTGGGGCCAGTCACGCAACTCGTCGGCATAGGCATCTAGGGCCGCGAGTTTGCCATCCAGCGTGGTGCTGATGTCCACGAACCAATGGGGTGTGAAGGCCAGGCCGGAGCCGGGGGGCTGCCACTCGGTGCTGGAGGGCAACTCAAAACAGAGGAGGGTGCGGACGGAGTGCCCACGCTGGGGCCGGCAGGCGGTGATGACGGCCTGATGGGTGCGGCGGTGGTCGATGTTGAGATCACCGGCGTGGTGGGTGAAGAGGGTGGTGGGGCGATACTGATCGATCAGGGCCTCCACCTTCTGGGTGATGTCCAGCAGGGGGATGCTGTCCAGCCGGTTGTCCGGCAGGTCGTCGAAGCTCAGAGACGCGGCGCCCAGGATGTGGGCGGCGGCCGAGGCGGCGGCGCGCCTTTGATCCCGCTCCGCTTGCCTCGGGGCAGCTTCCGGGTGGCGCGCCCCGATACCGTCCGTCAGGAAGGCCAGGTGGACCTCGGCGCCCGCCGCCGTGAGCTTGAGGATGGCGCCGCCACAACCGAGGACTTCGTCGTCGGGGTGAGCGGCGATAACGAGGGTGCGGTTCGCCATGCGGTCAGGGTCTGTCACGGGGATGGACTTCAGGCCAGCGCGGCGGTCAACACCGCCATGACCCGGTCCTGCTCGGCCTCGGTCATGGTGGGGAAGAGCGGCAGGCTGATGGCGTGGTCATAGTAGGCCTCGGCCTGGGGAAAGTCGCCGCGCTGGAAGCCGAATTGACTATAGTCCGGCTGGGTATGGACCGGGATGTAGTGGACATTGACCCCAATGTCGGCCAGGCGCAGTGCCTCGAAAATCTGGCGTCTGTCCTTTAGGACCTGGATGGGGTAGAGATGCAGCGCCGATTGATGCCCCGGATCGCGGTAGGGCAGGCGCAGGGGCAGATCCGCGAGGCCCCGGTCATAGCGCGCGGCCAGGCGCTGGCGGCGGGCGACATAGTCGTCGACCCGTTGCAGTTGGCTCAGGCCCAGGGCGGCCTGGATATCGGTGAGGCGATAGTTGAAGCCCAGCTCGATCTGCTGGTAATACCAGGGGCCCTCGGGTTTCCCCTGCATGCCGGCCGGGTCGCGGGTAATGCCGTGGCTGCGCAGCCGGGCCATGCGCTCGGCCAGGGCGGGAGCTTGGGTGGTAGCCAGGCCACCTTCGCCGGTGGTGATGATCTTGACCGGGTGGAAGCTGAAGACGGTGATGTCGCTGTAGCGACAGTTGCCGATGGCTTCCCCCCGATAGCGTCCGCCGATGGCGTGGGAGGCGTCTTCGATGATGCGAAATCCGTAGCGTTGGCCCAGGGTGGCGATGGCCTCCATGTCGCAGGGCTGGCCGGCGAAGTGGACCGGGATGACCACCTTGGGCAGCCGGCCGCTGGCCGCGGCCTGTTCCAGCTTGGCGGCCAGGGCCGCGGGGCTCAGATTGTAGCTGTCCGGGTCGATATCGACGAAATCCACCTTGGCGCCGCAATAGCGCCCGCAATTGGCGGAGGCGACGAAGGTATTGGGGGAAGTCCAGAGCCAGTCGCCAGGGCCCAGGTCGAGGGCCAGACAGGCGATATGCAGGGCGCTGGTGGCGGAATTGACCGCCACGCCATGGGCGGCACCGCAATAGTCGGCGATGGCCCGCTCGAAGCGCGGCACCGCCGGGCCCTGGGTGAGGAAGTCGGAACCCAGCACCGCCGTAACGGCGGCGATGTCGGCGGCGGTGATCTCTTGGCGGCCATAGGGGATCATGCTGGTGGTCCCCTGCCTCACAACTCCACGTTCATTTCATGCTGAATCATGGCGCGCAACTGTTCGACGGTGAGGAAGTGCGGATTGGTGCCGCTGTTATAGGCATAGCCGGGTTCGACCGCGGGGCAGCCCAGGCGCTCGCAATACTGGTCAACACTGTACTTGGCGGCCATGGGCAGAATGGCGAAGTAGCGGCCGAGATCGACGGTATTGAAGCTGTCGCTGGCGGTGATCATTTCCTCGTGGAGCTTCTCGCCGGGACGGATGCCGATGACGGGGTGCTCGCAGTCGGGGCCAATGGCCTGGGCCAGGTCCGTGATGCGATAGCTGGGGATCTTGGGGACTAGGATCTCGCCGCCATGGGCGTTTTCCAAGGCCCAGAGGACCATGTCCACCCCTTCCTGGAGGCAGATGTTGAAGCGGGTCATCTCGGGGTCCGTGATGGGCAGAATACCGGTCTTGCGGCGAGCGAGAAAGAAGGGGACGACCGAGCCCCGGCTGCCCAGGACGTTGCCGTAACGCACCACGGCAAAACGGATATCGCGCTGGCCGCGGATATTGTTGGCGGCGGTGAAGAGTTTGTCGGAACAGAGTTTGGTGGCGCCGTAAAGATTGATGGGCGCGGCGGCCTTGTCGGTGGAGAGGGAAATGACCCGCTTGACGTTGCATTCCAGACAGGCATCGACCAGATTCTGGGCGCCCAGAATATTGGTCTTGATGAACTCCGAGGGATTGAACTCGGCGGCCGGCACCTGTTTCAGGGCGGCGGCGTGGATGACGGTATCGATGCCTTCGAGGGCGCGCTTCAGGCGGTTGTAATCGCGTACGTCGCCAATGAAATAGCGCAGGTTGGGATAGATGGCCGGGTCGAAGACCTGCGACATTTCATACTGTTTGAGCTCGTCCCGGCTAAAGATGACCAATCGCCGGGTCTTGGGATGAGCATCCAGTACCGTTTTGACGAAGGCCTTGCCAAAGGAGCCGGTGCCCCCCGTGATGAGGATGGAACTGTCGGTGAACATGGAATTCGGGTCTGATATGCCCGCGGGGGATGCCTGTGGGCGAGTGATGGAGGACCGCTAGCGTACCGGCTGAACCCCGAGGAAGCGATGCCATTTCCGGGTTCTGTTGACCTTGGCCGGGCGATCGATGGGATTTTCGAGAAAGAATTGCACAGCCTCGGCTACGGATAGACCCCGGTGATGAATCGTCGCCAGGTGTCCGGTGATCGCCTCCCGCCAGCCGCGCTTGTTGGCCCAGTAGTGGGTGAAGTAAGGCTCCTGCCCGTCCGGATTGACTTCACGGATTTCCTGGTTATTGGCCGTCATGGCCGCGCTCATGGCGATCTGTTCGGTCAGCCGGTGCAGGACGCCCGTCGCCAGGATGGCGTCGCAGACCGCCAGGGACTTTTTGACCAAGTGGATATTGGCGCTGGAGAGTCCGGTAATGCCGGTATTCCACATGGGGGTCTTGCGGTCTATGGTGATCCCCGACCATTCCCGGTCGCCGACCTGTGCCCACAATTTTTTGGCGCCCTTATTGCCTTTGCGACCGCTGTCGTAGAGATTATATTCAAAACGATCCATATAGATGGCGCCCGCTTTTATCCCGGCGATCACGGGGGCGAGACTGCGATTGAGGGCCATGTCGGAATCGAGGTAGAAGACCGCATCCGCGGCGGGTTGCAGTTCCAATCCGAATTCCACGGTCTTGATGAGGGCGCGAAAAAAGTGCCCCTCCGGCCCTATCCACTGGTTAACGTCCTGTTCGGACATGCCCTGCACCCTGACGGCGTCGCCAAACCAATTAAAGCGGTCCGGGTGATCCGTGGCAATGGCAATATCGTAGGGCGGTTCGGCATGAGCGAGTAGGCTCAGAATTAACCAGTGCGCCTGCCAATAGAGGGCATCTTCCTTGCCGAAAACCATGATGGTGTAACGCGTGAGCATGATTTATTCCGCTCATGAAGACTGAAGCTTAAACCGTTATTCGGAAGACAATCGCCTATCCTGGCTCTTGATTCTGAATGACGCCCGAAAATATTTACAAGATTTTTCAATATTGTAGTCCCGTCATCTGGGCCGCGCAATGTTCGGGTAACGCCAGGCCCCAGATAACCCCGGGGTTCAGTCCCAAGCGAGCAAGCAATATCGTTGACCCCTAATGGCTAACCTAGGCCCACCGGTTGGCAAGGTCGTATAATCCCGATTCGTGCTCATTCCTCTGGTCGGGGCCCCGAGGCGGGTGGCTGGGGGCCGGCCAGCTTGCCACAGACCCAGGTATCGCATGATCGAATCCCACTTCAGCACCGGCATCGCGGCCCTCGACCGCGTCTTCCGGGGCTTGCTGCCCGGTGACAACCTCGTCTGGCATATCGATGACATCGCTGATTTCGCGCCCCTGGTACCGGCCTATTGCCGGGCGGCGCGGAAAGAAGGACGCCGGTTGATTTACCTCCGCTTCGCCGACCACCCCCCGCTGCTCCAGGAGGGCGACGCGGGGGAGATTCGCCATCTGGATATCTCTCTGGGCTTTGAGCGATTTATCACCCAGGTCCGGGCGGAAATCCGCGAGGCGGGTCGCGGCGCCTTCTTTTTGTTCGACTGTCTGTCCACCCTGGCCGAGGCCTGGTCCAGCGACCGGATGCTCGGCAATTTCTTTATGCTGACCTGCCCCTATGTCTTCGACCTGGAGTCCCTGGCCTATTTCCCCCTCCAGCGCAACACCCATTCGGTGCAGGCCACGGGTCCCATCTCCCACACCACTCAGATTCTGACCGAGGTCTATCGACGCAAGGGCAAGGTCTATATCCAGCCGAGCAAGGTCGAACATCGCTACTCACCGACCATGTACATGCTGCATGTCTGGGAGGGCGATCACTTCACGCCGATCTCGGACAGCGCGACCATCGCGGAGATCCTGACCGCCAAGCCTTGGGCGGGTCTGGACGCCGTGCATTTCCGTCTTGGCAAGTGGAACCGCACCTTCCTGCAGGCGGAGCGGGTCTGGGAGCAGCAACAGCGTGGCGAGGACCTGGGCCAGGAGGCCCAGGAGGTGTTTCGCACCCTGACGGAGATGGTCTTCAGCCGCGAGGAGCGGGTCCTGAGTCTGGCCGAAAAGTATCTCGACCTCGGCGATCTGCTGACCATCTGGAAGCGGATCATCGGTACGGGTCTGATCGGCGGCAAATCGGTGGGGATGCTGCTGGCGCGTGCCATCCTGCGCAAGGTGGACCCCCGCTGGGGGGAACTGTTGGAGGCCCACGATTCCTTCTTTATCGGTTCCGATATCTTCTATTCCTACCTGGTGGATAACGGCTGCTGGCTTCATCGCCAACGGCAGATCATGGGCCAGGATGCCCTGCTCGACGACTTGCACGAGGCGCGCCGCCGTATCATCACCGGCCACTTTCCCAATGAACTCATGGAGGAGTTCGTCGAGATGCTCGATTACTTTAGCCAATCACCGATCATCGTCCGTTCCAGCAGTCTGCTGGAGGATAGCTATGGCAATGCCTTCGCGGGCAAATACGAGAGCGTCTTTTGCGCCAATCAGGGCTCTCACCAGAAACGTCTCGACGACTTTATCGCTGCCGTCAAGACCATTTATGCCAGCACCCTGAGCGAGAAGGCTCTGCGCTATCGGGAACAGCGTGGCTTGCTGGACCGGGACGAGCAGATGTCGCTGCTGGTGCAGCGGGTCTCGGGACGCCGCTACGAGAATCACTTCTTTCCCCAGATCGCCGGGGTGGGGCTGTCGAAGAACCCCTATGCCTGGAACAAGTTGATCGACCCCGCGGCCGGCATGGTGCGACTGGTGTTTGGGCTGGGCACCCGGGCGGTGGATCGCTCGGACGATGACTACACCCGGGTGGTCGCCCTCAATGCGCCGCAGCGCCGTCCCGAGAGTGACGACGAAGAGGTGCGCCAGTACTCCCAGCGGCGCGTTGATGTGATCGACCTGGATGCTAGCCAGGTGGTGGCGGTCGAGTTTACCGACATGACCAGTCGCAGGGACGACCTGCCGCTGCATATCTTCAGTTCCCCGGACGAGGGCCTGGCGCGCCGCGCGGCGAATCAGGGCTTGCCCCCCCCCAAGGCACGGCTCCTGACCTTTGACCATCTCTTGTCCAAGACCCCCTTCGTCAAGGACATGCGGGAGATGCTGAGAATTATCGAGGAGGCCTACGACTATCCGGTGGACATCGAGTTCACCGCCAACTTCAGCGACGACGAGGACTATCGGATCAATCTGGTGCAGTGCCGTCCCCTGCAAATCTCCGCCGATGGCGCCGATACCCAACTGCCGATCGCGGCGACCGGTGGCAAGATCGTGCTGGAGGCCGCGGGTGCCGTGATCGGCAAGAGTCGCCAGCACGAGATTGATTGCATCATTTATGTCATGCCCAGCGTTTATGGGCATCTCCCCATGCAGGATCGCTATGCGGTGGCGCGGTTGATCGGGCGTCTCCTGCGTGTCGATGACCGGGCGCGCAAGGTCATGCTTCTGGGGCCGGGGCGCTGGGGCACGACCATGCCGCTGCTGGGTGTGCCGGTGTCTTTCGCGGAGATCGACAAGGTGGCGGTGCTCTGCGAGATCGTGGCGATGCGGGAGAATCTCATTCCCGATGTCTCTCTTGGCACCCACTTTTTCAATGACCTGGTGGAGTGGAACATGCTCTACCTGGCGCTCTTTCCTGGCCGTGAGGGCAATCTGTGGGACCTGGACTTCTTCGAGAAATCCCCGAACCGGCTGGCGGAACTGGTGCCCGAGGCGGCGAGGTGGGAGCACGCCGTGCGGGTCATCGATCTTGATCGGCAGCGAGGCGCCATGACCATCTGGGCCAGCTCGCTCGAACAAAAGGTGCTGTGCTACCTGGCCCGGGAAACCCAGGATCAACAGCAGGCTTAGGCGCTGAAGTCCCTAACCCTCTGTCGCCCGGGATAGCGCCATTCAACCCGCCTGGCTCCCCGGCGGTCTCTTTATTGAACCTTGCCCCTCTTCTTCAGCCAATGGGAATCATGATGAAGCCTAAGTTTTTTGCCCTCGCCCTCCTTGCCCTCCCCAGTCTCGCCCTGGCGGCGCCCTACGCCCTGTACGAGAGCGAGAGCGACTTCGACACCGTGCTGGATGGCGCCAAGAACGCTATCCAGGAGCGGGGGCTCTATATCAACAACATCATGCATTTGGGTGAGATGCTGGAGCGTACCGGCAAGGAGCTGGGGATTGGTGGGCCCATCTATAGCCGCGCCGAGTCCATCGAGTTCTGTAGCGCCACCCTGTCGCGCAAGATGACCGAAGAGAACCCCCAGCGCCTCGTCAACTGCCCCTTCATTCTGTCCATCTATGCCTTGCCAGGCCAGGCGGGTAAGACCTTCATCGTCCATCGCAACATCCCCGAGGAAGAGACCGCCAACAGCCCCGCCATGCGCGAGGTGGCGGAGATGCTGAAAGGTGTCGCCGAGGGAGCGGCTTCCTGGTGAGGGTCGGGTGCGCTGGCTATGCCCGCGATGGTCACTCGCCGGCCTTATGGCAGGAGGGCCGGGTAGGGGCTGGCGGGGGTGTCGACAGCAGGGATGCTGTCGCCAAGCTTACAGGGAGGTATTCACGGTGTTCCCCGCCAGACACTACCCAGCCCGGAATACCGAAAACTCCGGTGTGTTCGGTGTACATGGGCTAATATTTCAACGCTACCGGTGGCGGTCGCCACCGGTAGGTATAAGCTAGATAGACTTGAGGACGAATTAATGAAAAATATCAGAACGCCAGTTGCCGCCTGTTTGATCTGTGTGGGACTGAGTGGCTGTACCGCCACCACGGGTTCCAACCAGGCCACGGGTACCGCCGTTGGCGCAACCGGAGGAGCCTTGGCGGGGGCCGTCATTGCCCACAACAGTGGCGTCAACCCACTGATTGGGGCACTGATTGGCGGCATCACCGGCGGTGTTATCGGTGCCGCTATTGGTGCGCAATTGGACGAGCAGGAGCGCATAGCCATGGAGGCGGCTATGCAGAGGGCTGCCGTAGCCAAGCCGAACCAGAAGATCGCCTGGACATCTCCGACCCCGTCCAAGAAATCCGGCAAGAAGACTACGGGCTACGTTATTCCTGGCGAAATCTATACTAATACCTCCGGCCAGCAATGCCGCAATATCGAGCAGGTTGCCGAAAAGGACGGTCAGACCATCCAGGGCAAGACGACGGCCTGCAAGACCAACAAGGGTTGGACCGAGGCCGCTGTTTAATGCTTTGTTGAATTTCCGACGGCGGGCAGGGAAGCCCACATCGACGGTGTTTGACCCCTCATTCGAGGGCGCCAGGATGGATCTCCTTAGAAATCCTTAACCTGACGGTAGCTCTCGGAGCCAGTGCCCTCGCCGCCGCGCAGTTTCGCGACTGCGTCCGGATTGATCTCTTCCAGCTTCTTTAGGGTGTTCTCATCCTTGGCGATATGGCGCAACCGTTCCGGCGTGGCGGCGGCCAGGGCTGCCGGTGGCTTGGAATTGAAATCCGCCAGCAGTCGATCCAGGTCCTTGTTGCCATGGAAGCTGACTTTGACGACACCTTGCTCCACCGAATCGAGTTGGAAGGCCTTCTCGCCAAATTTGGCGTTCAGGGGTTTGATTAATACATTGTTGACCAGTTCGGCGAAGTTGTTATTGTTGCCGGCAAACTCAATCTCATAAACGGAAATCCCGTTAGCGGTGAAGTTGCGGAAATCCACCCTGATTACCGGTCTGAGACCGATAAGCTCCTTTTTGAACAAGACCCCGACATCGTAATTGGGGAGACCCACCACGCGCAGTTCATAAACCTTGCTGGGGCTCATGAGGCGTTGTTCGAAGAAGTCCTTGGAGAACTCGGAACCGATGAGCTTGCCGATGTCCTGTACCGCCTCGTCTTCACTCGCCCAGCTATGGCGCCGTGGGACCTTGTTATTGAAGTAAATCTCCTCGCCGGTATGGTTATCAACGCATTTGACGGTCCAGGAGGTGATAATGTGTTTTTTAACAGTTACCCCGGATGCCTGCAGGGTGACACTCCGGACATCGAATTTGACCTTGCCATATATTGAAAAATCAGACTCTTTAAGATGGGAGACTGAAATGGTAGTATCCACCTGATTCTCCAGTTCGGAAGATTCTCTCATTTCCGCTTTGATTTTCTTGGTCATTTCCTCCGACCAGACCCGATAGCCAAAGCCGGAGATATGCTCCTTGAGGATGTTTTCGGCGATGTCGGAACGGCTCTCCCAACTGCCGCGTTCCGCATCCTGGGCAAATACCGCCACGGATATTTTGGGATCGCCATACTGCCGTATATAACCGACTCGCGAGGATCGCGACATTTCCTGGAGGGCCTCTTCGACCCCGGTGACAAACACCTCGGCTTGAATCAGCATGTGCATAAAGCCATCCTCTCCGAGCCAGGGATTGCTCTCCTTGATCACGCGCTTGATGAGCCCGGTGGACTGGCTGAAGACCCGGTCCTCCAGCAGCACATAGTTCTCCACCAGGGTGCTGCTATCGATGAAGGCGCCAACGGCCTTCTCAATGACCTGTCGCCGGGCATCCTGGCGCAGATCATCGATCATGAGTCCCTTGTCGCGTTGGTAGGTTTCCGCGTTGGGATCGGCCAATCCCTCGGCGGTGACGGTAATGGTGTCCGCCGCCAGGGCCGGGAAACTGAAAAATCCCAATAAAGACAGGAGGAATAGCTGGCGGAGGGCGCAGGCCATGTATCGCATCATCATCACTCCATCCGCGCACGGACATTCGTGGGCGCCAAGACGCGGTCAACATTCCGTGAGATCGAAATTATCTGGATCGTAAGGGAGCGAAGCCGGCCGCGAATCTCGGCTCGGCTTCGCTCCCAACTAGCCTGGTGGCTAAAGTCAGGTTATGGCCATTCCGCGCTAGGGACGCAGGTTGGCGCCGCCCCCCTGGGCATCGGGCGGCATGATCGGGACCGCATCCGGGCCCACGGGTACATTGATAGTGCCCTCGCGGATCTGGGTACGGCCAGTAAAATTGCCATCCCCGCCAAAACTAGCCGGCGCCTGATTGAAGTCGTCATGCTGGGCGCCGATGCCTTCGACCTCAATCACCTCGCCGTCGTATTTGAGGCGGCGGCCCACTACATCCTGTATGAAGCCGAACTTCAGACGCATCTTTACATAGGCGTCACCGTTTTCATCCCAGCGGTAACCCACCAGTTCGGCGCCATAAATCGCCGCCATCATCTTGGCGCGGATGGAGTCGGACTTCAGGATGAAATCCTTGACCGAGGTGTTGCTGTCAATCTTGAAGCCAATAATGGTCTTGGCCAATTGCTTGTAGGCGTCCAGTTCCGCGGCCCGCAGGGCGCGCAGGGGGCCCGCCATCTCGGGAGTAGAGGTCGCGAATCCTACGCGCTGAATGGTCTGGCCGCCGAAATCGATGTTCTTGCCGATGATGTTGGTCACCCTTCCCAATTTGATGGAGGCCGTAACCTGGGCAATATCCTTGTCGGGATCGTAGATGGCCTCCGTGTATTCAATACCCTTGATGGCCGCCGCGGTCTTGGCATCGACGGTGACCTCCTGCGCGACCAGATCCTCGACGCTCTCGCGACTGCGCACTTTGAGACCGATTACGCTTTCCACGATGGCCCGCTCGGCGGCGACTTTGGCGGCATTCACGGTCATCAGTTTTTTGTTGCCCGCGATGGCTACTTGACTACCTAGCAGCAATGCCAGCGCTACCAGGGTGAAACGAAAATAAAGGCGATTCATCTGTTACTCCTCGGAGTTATCGAAAAATTAATGGCCATTGGATCGGCTTTCCCCGCCATGAAGGAGCCTGGTGCTCTTCACCAATACAGCAGGGTGGCGCCGCCGCCGATGTTGATGGATTTCAGGGGTGCCAGTTGCTTTATATCCTCCGGGGACAGGTCGATCATTTTGAGGTTGGGGTGGCTATTAAACAGAACCTCCAGCTTTTGGCGGCTGTTCGCCAGGGGTATCGGGAGTGGTGCCGTGGCGAGCCCGGCGGCTAAGGGGGCTGCCTGGGGGTTGGTGTCGTGAGCCGCCGGGATGGGTCCAAAGCGGATGCTGGGGGCATGGTCACCAAAGGGGGCTAGCACCTCCTTGCCTCCACCCGTATTAGCCGTGGTTTGCAGTTCGAAGGGGCGGCTGGTACCCGCCTCGGGCTCGGGAGGTCCCAGGCGTTCGAAGCGATCCACCTTGATGACGCGCTCGCCATTCTGTTCGACGATGCGTGCCATCAGGCGGTACTCCCCGTCCTGGCTACCCGCCTTGAGTCCTTCCAATACTTCCCGGTTGATGTCGATGAGTTCCTCGGCATTGCGCTCCATCAGGGTGCTGTTACCGGCCCAAGTCGGGGCCGGCACAGCGACCATCGCCATCAAGACCAGGCCGTGCGTGATGGCGCCCACGGGGACTACCATTCGCCTGGCTTCAGTGCCCGGCCGCCACCCATGAACTCCGTGGCCCTTTCGACCTTGGGTGGACGCTGCCCCCCACCACCGCCGCCACAGATTTCCCGTTGCGCGCGACGCAGGCCTTCCTGGGCATCCAACAGTCCGGGGTTGAGCGCCAGCGCCTTCTTGTACATGTCCACACTCGCCTTGCATTGACCCTTCATCCGATAAATCTCGCCCAGGTAATAGAACGGCATGGGTTGGGCGGGAGAATACTGGGTAGCCTGTTTCAGATGGGTTTCAGCCGGACCGTATTGGTGCATTTTGAAGTAGATGATGCCGGCACCGGCCTGTGCCCCGCCATGACTGGGTTGGACGCGGATGGCGCTCAGATAGGCATCAAGGGCCTGAGGTTGCATGTTGAGGCCTTCGTAGGCCTTGCCCAGTCCATAAAAGGCTTCACCAAAGCGGGGGTCCAGGCGCACCGCCTCCTGAAAATTCATGACGGCGCCATTGTAATCCCCGACATCGTAGGCGGCCCGGCCCTGGTCGTAATAATCGGTTGCCGTTCCTCCCCCTTGAGGGATCGTTTGGCAGCCCACCAGTATCAAGCTCATCAATAGCATGACCAAAAGACGACGCATCTCAACCTCTCCTCTGTTTACCAGCGTGGATGGAAAAAGGGTTCCGCGACTTTCAGCCTAACTATAGAATTCCGGCAGCTTGCTTGCCGGGGATTTTGGAGCCGGCCAAGGCGCAGTGACAGGAATCAAGGTAGGCAATGCCAATAGCGCAAGAATAGGGGGTTCCTGGTGTCGCCGTCTAACGTTTTACGGCGATCGGGAAATCCGGAATGGTCTGCGGCTTGGTCGTGGTGGGGGTCTGCTTGTTGCCCGTGAGCGATTTGACGCGCTCGCTGAGATAGAGATCAAGCTGATTGATGGTGATACGGCCGTCCTTGGTATAGTTGGCGGCCCCGTCGAAACCCTCCACCAGGGCCTTGGTAAAGGCCCCATTGCCCCATTCGGGGTTTTCCAGTGAATACTGTTTGCCGGTGGAACTGGCAAAGACCACCACCCCATTCTCGGCGGCGGTCAGATCGTTGATGACGCCGGTAATATTGGCTACCTCCCCCCGCCGCGCGCCCATGATATTGCCGGAATGGCAGGTATCCACGAAGGCCAGCACCTTGCTCGGCAGGGACGAGAGGGTCTTTTTGACATCAAACGAGGAGACGGCGGTGCGGCGCAGGCGCTCGGGGTCGGAATTCCGGGTCAGGTAGTAGTAGTCGCCATCGGGGTCGTTCGCGCCGTGGCCAGAGACGAAAATGACGGCGATATCCTTGCTGGTGACCTCCTGGCGCAGCCAGTCGAGGCCATCGAGAAGCTCATCACTGGTCGGATTTTCCAGGATGCGGACCACCACCTCACGGTAGATGCCTCCGGACTGGCGCTCCAGGGCGGCGCCGAAATCCTTGGCGTCCTTGGCGGCATAGGTGAGGTCCAGGCTGTCGT
>JBASIS010000127.1:0-2288 GCA_049654905.1 Chromatiaceae bacterium | reverse complement strand
TCCGCACCCTGACCACTTACCTGTGCTTCGACAGTTGGGCGGCGCTGACGGAGTTCATGCTGGACAGCTGTAATCGGCCGCCCTCTCGGCCGACCACCGGATGAGTCTGCCAAAATGAGAATTGCTGCAAGGCGCGAATGGGCTTTGCATGTCCCCGTTCCGATCAGTTAGAATTTCGCGTCTTTCCAAATCCTCAGCTCTAGCGAGCCCTAACCAGAAAACGACAGGATAAATGTTTTATGCCCAGCGTCCGCGTTAAGGAAAATGAACCCTTTGAAGTTGCCATGCGCCGCTTCAAGCGCTCGTGCGAGAAGGCCGGCGTCCTGGCCGAGGTCCGCCGTCGCGAGTTTTACGAGAAGCCCACCTCCGAGCGCAAGCGTCGCAAGGCCGCCGCGGTCAAGCGTCACCATAAGAAACTGCAGCGCGAAACCCGCCGCTGGGAACGCACCTTCTAAGCTAGTCCCCTTAGATCCCCCAGCCTAGCCCAGATCCCGTTCCGATCCAGAAGCCCAACGCCATGCTCAAGCAGCGCCTCGTCGAGGACATGAAGACCGCCATGAAGGCGGGCGAAAAGCGTCGGCTGGGCATCATTCGGCTCATCAACGCCGCTATCAAGCAGCGCGAGGTGGACGAGCGCATCGAACTGGACGACACCCAGGTGCTCGCGGTGCTGGACAAGATGCTCAAACAGCGCCGCGACTCCATTACCCAATACGAGGCGGCCAAGCGCGAGGATCTGGCGGAACAAGAGCGCTACGAGATTGGCGTCTGCCAGGAATACCTGCCAGCCGCCCTGAGCGATGACGAAATCGCCGCCCTGATCGAGATGGCCGTCGCCGCGGCGGGGGCCCTCTCCCAAAAGGACATGGGCAAGGTCATGGCCATCCTCAAGCCCCAGGTCCAGGGCCGGGCCGACGTCGGCGCCGTCAGCGCCCTGGTCAAGCAGCGCCTGAGCTCCTGAAGGTAAATCCCGCCCATTCGGGGGCCAGCCTTCCCCCTTCTGCTCGCTGAGTTCCCATGGCTGGCAGAATTCCTCACGAATTCATTGATGAACTCATCGCGCGCAGCGATATCGTCGAACTGATCAATCGGCGTGTGCCGCTGCGCAAGGCCGGCAAGGATTATCAGGCCTGTTGTCCCTTCCACGACGAGAAGACTCCCTCCTTCACCGTCAGCGCCGACAAGCAGTTCTATCACTGCTTCGGCTGCGGAGCCCATGGCACTGCCATTGGCTTCCTCATGGAATTCGAGCACCAGGAGTTCAGCGAGGCCGTTGAGGAATTGGCGCGCGCCGCCGGCCTGGTGGTTCCCGTCGAGGGGGGCGCCGCGCCGCTCAAGGGCCCCGATACCCGCCCTCTCTATGTCGTCATGGAGCAGGCCGCCCGGCTTTACCAACAGCAACTGCGCCAACACCCCCAGGCGACACGGGCGGTGGACTACCTCAAGGGGCGCGGCCTGAGCGGTAAGATCGCCTTGGCCTTCGGACTGGGTTATGCCCCACCAGACTGGGATTTCCTCCTCGGCCGCCTGGCTCGCTCCGAATCGGACCGCGAACACCTGCTCCAGGCCGGTCTGGTCATCAATCAGGATGGCAAGGTTTATGACCGCTTCCGCGACCGCGTCATCTTCCCCATCCGCGACCGCCGGGGGCGGATCATCGGCTTCGGCGGCCGGATCCTGGGCGATGGCAAACCCAAATACCTGAATTCCCCCGAGACACCCATCTTCCACAAGGGCCGGGAACTCTATGGCCTGCACGAGGCCCTCAAGGTGCATCGCCAGCCGGAGCGCCTAATGGTGGTGGAGGGCTACCTGGACGTCATCGCCCTGGCCCAATTTGGCATCGACTATGCCGTGGCGACCCTGGGTACCGCCACCACGCCGGACCACCTACGCCTGCTACTCCCTCAGGCGCCGGAACTGGTCTTCTGCTTCGATGGCGACCGCGCCGGTCGTGAAGCCGCCTGGAAGGCCCTGGAGACCTGCCTGCCCCAGGCCAGCGGCCAGCAGGAGATCCGCTTCCTCTTCCTCCCCGAGGGCGAAGACCCGGATACACTGGTGCGCAAGGAAGGTCGCGAGGCCTTCGAGCAACGGCTCCGCCAGGCGAAACCCCTCTCCGACTTCCTCTTCGAGCATCAGTCGAAGGGTATTGACCTCGCCAGTCTGGATGGCCGCGCCCGCCTCGGCTCCCGCGTCACCCCCCTGCTGGCTAGCCTGCCCCCGGGCCTGCTACGCGACCTGCTGCGCGACCGCCTGACCCGCCTCGTCGGCGTCGCCCTGCCCCCCCT
>JBASIS010000126.1:0-4572 GCA_049654905.1 Chromatiaceae bacterium | reverse complement strand
GCTTAGGTCTGGTGTCGCTGCTCGATACGATGCGACGACTCCAGTGTGTTCAATGAACCGCCGGATGCGGAACCGCACGTCCGGTGGTGTGAGAGGGCGACGGGGTAACTCCGTCCCCTACTCGATCCTGGAGAATCTGGTTCGGATTAAGTAAGCTGAAGCCGATGCGCAGCCTTCCGACTACACCGGAAGGCCAGCCCCCTTATCCTCCAGCCTGGGTTCGGATGCCATGTTCCGCACAATCGCCACCCTGGTCACATCGGCCGCCCTGCTTGTTCTGGCGTCCGCCAGGGCCGATTCCCCCGTGACCATCCCCCTGGTGCCTGATCAGCCCTGGCAGTCCAAGATTGATCCCGGTCTCCTGGTGGCTCCGCAAACGGGTCCGATCGAGTTTCTGCTGGTCCTCACCGAGCAGGCCGATCTTGGCAAGGCCGAACTGCTGCCCGATAAGCTCGCCAGGACGACCTATGTCTACGAGACGCTTCGGGAGGTTGCCGACCGTACCCAAGGGGCCTTGGTGCAAGCGCTGACCGCAAGCGGTTCTCACTTTCGCCCCTTCTGGGTCGCCAACATGCTGTGGGTGCGGGCCGACCCCCGGATACTCCAACGCCTCGCCGCACGGTCGGATGTCATGCGGATTATTCCGAACCCCCAGGTGCGCTTCCAGGAGCCGAGTCGGTCACCCGGGCTTGTCCCCCAAGCCAAGGCCGCCTCCTCCATTGAGTGGAACCTCATCAAGATTGCGGCCCCGGAGCTTTGGCACAGGGGCTTCCGGGGGCAAGGGATCGTGATCGGTGGCCAGGATACCGGCTATCAATGGGATCACCCCGCGCTTATCAACCAATATCGCGGCTGGGATGGCCAGACGGCGGATCACCATTACAACTGGCATGACGCCATCCATAGCGGCAATGGGCTCTGTGGCCACGATGCGCCCGCCCCCTGTGATGATGATCGGCATGGTACTCACACCATGGGCACCATGGTGGGTGACGATGGCGGCACCAACCAGATCGGCATGGCCCCGGGCGCGCGCTGGATCGGTTGCCGGAACATGAACGAGGGCATGGGTAGTCCCGCCTCCTATGCCGAGTGCTATCAGTGGTTCATCGCCCCCACCGATCTCGCCGACAACAACCCCGATCCCGCCAAGGCCCCGGATGTCATCAACAATTCCTGGGGCTGCACCCCTGGCGAAGGTTGTACCTATCCCGAAATCCTGCGGCAGGTCGTCCAAAATGTCCGCGCCGCCGGCATCCTCACGGTGCATTCCGCCGGGAACGAAGGCCCGGACTGCTCCACGGTCGGGGAACCCGCCGGCATTTATGAGGAATCCTTCAGCATTGGCGCCACCGATGCCGACGACCAAATTGCCGATTTCAGCAGCCGTGGCCCCGTCACCGTGGATGGCAGTGGTCGCCTGAAGCCCAATGTGACCGCGCCCGGGGTCGATATTCGCTCCAGCGTGCCGGGCAGTGGCTATGAGGGTGGCTGGAGTGGCACCAGCATGGCCGCGCCCCATGTGGCCGGCATGGCGGCCCTGCTACTGTCCGCCCAGCCCGCCTTGAAAGGGCGGGTCGATACCCTGGAGACGCTCATTGAAAAGAGCGCGTTAGCCCTTACCACCCCGGAAAACTGCGGTGGGGTGTCTGGCATCGCCATCCCGAACAACACCTATGGCTGGGGCCGGGTCGATGCCCTGGCGGGCTACCAGGGCCTGACACCGACCCCTATCCCAACCCTCGCGGCCTGGGCGAAGATCCTGTTGGCCATGCTGCTCCTAGGGACCGCGACCCGGTACGGGTGGCGGCGGTCCGGTCGGGGTCAGAACTTTACCGAACAGCCATAAGGCCGCGTTACCGGGTTGGCGATCAGTTTGCCAGCGGCCAACTCGGCCATGGCCATCCGCACATAATTATTGGCGCCCGCGATATCCACCGGGTCCGTGGTGGGCTTGTCATCCATGCCACCCCGATAGACCAGGGTGCCGGCTTCATCAATGATGAAGAGGTGCGGAGTCGTTTTCGCCTCATAGGCTCTCCCCAGGACTCCCTGGCTGTCGAGCACCACGGCGGTCGGGGCCGCCCCACGACTCGTGGTCAGGGCGTCCGCTTCGGCGGCGCTGACATGGCCCTGCTTGCCGGGGGCCGAGGAAATGACCGAGAGCCAGATGTAGCCGGCGCTGGTCGCCTCCTTCTGCAAGGCCTGCATGTTGCCCGAGGCATAGTGCTTGATGACATAGGGGCACTGATCGTTGGTCCACTCCAGGATTACTTTTTTCCCCTTCAATTCGGCCAGGCTCCAGGTCTTGCCCGCCGTGTCCACGGCACTGAAAGCGGGTGCCGGGTAGCCGATCTTGGGTGCCGCCTGGGCCAGTCCGAGGGTGGCCGCCAGGGCCAGTGCCCACAGAAGGGTCGTTTTCAGAAAGCTCATGGGGTATCTCCTCTGCGGTGGGATGGTGTAAACCAGGGATTATAGTGGGGCGGTGGGTAGCGCAACCCAGCGATTTGCCTGCCAGGGGGGTGCTAGGTGGCTCTGCGGCGGCCCCGAGAGACTATGTTGCAGGAAATTGGTCTGAACCTGGGATGAAAAAGGAGAGCGTCTTGGGAGGCAATACAGGTAGCGAGGGGGCTGGTATAGGTAGGACCTCTACAAGGAGCAGATGAGGTTCGGTAAACCTATTAAGATTCAGTGAGCTATGGCAGTTGGCTCTACAAGGAGCGGCATTCGGCTCTAAAAGGAGCAGGGGTACGGGCAGGGTGCAGGGTTTCGGGACACGATAGCCAAGTTGGCCTATATCAACGATTTTGGTCGGACGTGAAAAAGTTCAATTTTTTATGCTATTGAATAATATTCGAAAACGGCGAAGATGTCATTTTATGACGTATTTGAATGCGCTTGGTGGGTAGACCTTGGGTCAAGGGAGGGTTAGCCTCGGTGGCAATCCCCTTGCCCGATCCTGCATCCACACCCAGAAGTTGCTGTGCTGGGGTCAGGAACCCACGGGCGCCACCACTTGGTAGCCTGCCGGTTGGGGATTCAGAGTCTTTATACCGCCCCCTGGTGCATTTCCCCCGTCCTCGCCGCTGACCACTTCGGGAGATGAGCCCTTTGAAGACCCGCCCCCCCCGGATGATTTATAGTAGCGGCCGCAAGTAGACGCACAAACGATTGGCTCGGATTGACGGCTAAATATTAGGTATTTTCAAACAGCAGCATGGGGTGGCATTCATGAAGAAAGGCTCGATCATCTTGGCCCTGGTGGGGCTGGTAACTTATGGCGCCGTTGCCCAGGCGGCACTGACCGTCCAGGGCAATGGCACGGTTTACGATAGTGTGCTTTATATCCGTTGGGATCAGGATGGCAATGCGGTCAAGACCCTATGCGATGCTGGGGCGTCAATCTGGACCTCGTTCGCCCCACCAGCGCGCTCCAAGGGCGGCTCGGGCCGCGATCTTAGGACCATCTGCGTGGATAACGGTCGTCTAAACTGGTTTGAGGCCGAGGCCTGGGTGGCTCATCTTAACGCAAACCAATACAAGGGTGTCGACTACTGGCTGCAGGGGCCAGTGATGCAGCCGGACGCATCTTGTAGTTCTGAACTTCGCGGAGGAACATCGGGCTACGCCTGCACCGGTTTCGGACTGGGTCATTTGTTCAATGCGCCAGCCCCTGCCGGGTTGGGGAACCCGAACCAACTTGATAACAATTGTGCTCCGAATTGTCTGGTGAACACGGCTCCTTTTAGCAATTTCCAGTCAGGCGTGTACTGGTCTCGCACGGAATATGCCTCGGATCGTGGCCAAGCGTGGACCTTTAACTCCTCCCTTGGCCGCCAGATGGAGGCCCCCAAGGGCATCCCGAACTATGTGTGGGTGGTTAACATTAACACGGTCAACGTTGTCAAGACCCAGACGGCTCGGACCCAGATGAATGATCTTTCAGCGACCCTGGATGTCTATCGGCTCGAGTTGGGCCGCTATCCCACCACCAACGAGGGGCTTCAGGCCCTGGTGGAGAATACGGCGGGGGCAACGAACTGGAATGGACCCTATCTCAAGAAAAACCGGGTGCCCAAGGACCCCTGGGGCTTCGAATATCAGTACCGCTCTCCCGGTGAACACGGCGGTTTCGACCTCTGGTCCCTGGGACCCGATAACCGAGAGGGCGGGGAGGGAGAGAACAAGGACATCCTCAGCCGGGAATAATCCCGGTTTTGCGCAGGCCCTCTGCCCCGGCTATCAGACTGGCCGTTTGCCCCAGATAAGTCGCCCCCCCGCCGCACCGACCTCGGTGCCCAGCCTGTGCCTCTGGGCACAAATCCTTCTGGCCATCTCCTTGATGGGTATCGCCGGCAGGTATTGGCGGAGACAGCAAAGCTGTCAATAGGCTTTGAAAAGTTTCCAGGGGTGAGCGCCCAAAAGTTTCCAGATGAATAGTTTGGTTATTATCCCGGGAAAACCCCCGGCTCTGCCGGGGGACTGAAAAAGTTTGACAATTACGGGAGTCCATCCAGGAAACTCCGGGTTGTGAGCCGCCAAGCACACACCTGCGGAGAATCCCGATGGACG
>JBASIS010000125.1:0-24805 GCA_049654905.1 Chromatiaceae bacterium | reverse complement strand
AGGTGAGCCGCCAGGTCCTGCGGTTCTTCAAACTCTGTTTCCTCAAAACAGCCTCGCCAGGGCTCTACGAACGCGAATTAGTGCCTATGCTGAAGGCCTACCTATGACCTTGAACCGGACACCGTTATTGTTGAGGGCACCCTGAGAAACCGCGAAGAAGTAATCAAGTATGTTGCCAATAAGCTCGGCGGCGCGCATTACGACGAGTCACGGAATACAACAGCAAAGCCTGAGCCAACCCTGGAAGACAAGTACGCCTTGCTGGACAAATTGCGCGCTGGAACGTACGTCGCAGAGAAGAACGCTATCTACTATGAACTCCTCAGTATTGGTCAGCGAGTAGTAAATAGCCGAGACATACAGCATCTTCGAAAGCAACTGCAAACTATCATTGGCCGTCCGGGGGTTATCTATGCCTAACCCTGCGGTCTACACGGACGCTTCGCCGCTGCGCGGCTCGCGCCGGTGAACTTCACGTTATGCCTATTACATCACTGAGGAGTAAATCATGCTTGTAATTACGAATCGCAGCATTGACAAGAAATTCCTGAAGACTGGAGTGGGTGATGATAAATCATTTGGTGAGAAACTAAATGCTGACGGACCGAATGAAATTCGTCTCGCCAATGCCACAAGGAAAAATGAAGCCTGGACTTTGTCTCTAGTAGTGGAGCCGCAGAACCTCACAAGCGAAAATTTGCCAAGCCGCGTCCAATTCCAAGAGGTTTTGAGGAGATGCAAGGAGAATAACCGTAATTGCTTGTTCTATGTTCATGGTTTCAATAAACCATTTAATGAAACGCTCGAACAAGCATGGAAGCTCCAGGAGCGATACAACCTTGAGGTTGTCTTGTTCTCATGGCCGTCAAACACAGGTGGCTTCCCGATACAGGAATATAAAAACGTAAAACGTGTGGCGAGAACATCCACAGGAGCAATGGATTCATCCTTTGAAAAGCTGGCACAGTACGTTCAGATGCCATTTAATCGAGACGCTCTTTTGTCATGTAACGTCACGCTTAACCTAATGACATATAGCATGGGGAATTTCCTGTTTCAAAGTTATGTTGAGGGATCTCTGTATGACAATGAAACGCGAATGTTTTCCAATGTAATCATTTGCCAAGCAGACTGTGACAATGAGGGGCATGAAAACTGGGTAGACAAAATTCAGGCAGGAAAAAGGGTTTACATCACCATTAATGAGAATGACAAGATACTTGGATGGTCTGATGCCAACTTCCAGAAAGACAGGCTTGGCAGAACTGCAAGAAACCTAACATCAAAGAATGCTGTTTATTTTGATTTTACCGAGAGTCCCGGCATTGGGAATACGCATCAAATATGGGGGGAAGAAACAAATGATGTCGTTAAAGATTTTTTCGTGCATGCTCTTAATGGCAAGAAAGCAGAAGAAACGCTTGGTCTCATGTTTGATCAACGTATTAATGCATTTAGAATCGCATAACATGACGCTCAACTCGGACGCTAAAAATGCTGCGCATTTTCAGCGCCGGTTAGCGCTACGTGTGCACTAGGCATGGCGCGTTACTTCATCGGTGCAAGTCCTCTGGCCAGGTTTGCAGAGCCGGAGGCAAGGAGAAGGGCAAGGGCATCGTCGCGAGACGGGGTCTGAAGGAAGCCCCATCCGTAACGGCGGGGCGATGAACAACAACCGGATATGAGGCGTGATGTCCTCGGGACGAGCGGGCACCTGATTGCAAAGCCTTCCCTCGGCGACAGGGTGCAAGGTGTAACTCCGGCGTCTAGGCCGCGAAGGTAACGGGTCTGACCCAGCGCCAGTCGGCGGCGGCTTGGCCCCCGGATGAACCCGTGGCTGGATCGCAGGAACCACCCGCGTCGCTTCCTCCCCGCGCCTGGCGGGCCCAAGTGCTCGACCGGGCAAAAACCACGACCAGCTCATGGCGCGGCTCAACACCCGCCAGTCGGCGCACGGGCCGTGGCGTTGGTCGAAGACCCCGCCCTGGCCTTGGCGTTACCCTTGCGCTGCTTCGAGACCCTGGGCGTATCGCAGCCTTGCTGCCCGGTAAGCATTCAATTCATCGAACCGCCGGCTACGTGACCCGTTCGTCCGGTGGTGGGGGAGGGCGGGGCCGTGAGGCTTCTGCCTCTCCCGATTAGGCCTCATTCGCTAAACTTGGCAAGGGCCGAACTGGCATGTGCACTGAAGACAGAGGATGGGATGAACGTGAGTGATGCAAATTTGCCGGTTTCAAGTCAGTGGATCGGAGATAGGGAGTACGGCTTTCTGTTGAACGCGTATAAAGCTACTTGCATCCTGTTTGGGTTGGGTTTGATTCTTCCGATGATGACCCTTACAAAATTCTTCGTTCTTAAGAATACGATTTCCGTGTTATCCAGCATTTTTACGCTTTTTTCGTCAGGTAGTTGGTTACTTTTTCTGGTGATATTCGGGTTTAGTGTAGTCATGCCTGTATTAAAGCTCCGGCTTATCTACGTTTTAATCAAGGCCAAGGGCCGGATCGATGCCAAGACTAAGCGTTGGTTGCATTTGATGCATGAATACGGCCGCTGGGGCATGCTGGATGTTTTCGTTGTTGCTATGGTCCTCGTTGCTGTCAAGCTAGGCGCACTGGCGAAAGTCGAAGTTCACGTAGGGCTATATTGTTTCGGCGGGTCAGTGCTACTGATGATGGCAATGGCCCATCGTTTGTCGAAGATCTATGAACCTATTGAGCACTCCACGCAGAACGGTGAGTGAGGCCCAACCAGTCGCAGCAGCCGACGTCGGGCTCCACGCTTCGCTCCTCGGCCGCCGCGGCTGAGCTTCATTGATCCGCAGACCAAGGGCCGGGTGGCGCGCGTTAACGGCCGCATCAGCGCGATCCTGGCGACGAACCGCTGCCGCTCCGGGGAGCACCTGAAGGAAACCCTTCGGCGCTATGTCAACGTCTATAATCACCGGATGCCCCAGCAGGCACTCGGCCATATCTACCTCGTTGAGGCCCGCGAACAATGGCAGCTCAAGCCGCCTGAACGGGTCGTTTCAGAGATTAATAATCTCCCGGAGGCAGCGATCCCCATGCCCAAATGTCTCGCCCTTCTGCTCCTGCTGCTGATCCTGGGTACCCCGCTGTTGGCCCAGGAGGCCCCCAAGGCCATCCCTGTCATCGTCGCCGAGACACGGCTGGAAGCCTTCGCGGACCCGGTGGAGGCCCTGGGGACTCTGAAGGCGCGCGAGTCCGTCGCCCTCACCGCCAACGTCACCGAGACAGTCTCCGCCATCCACTTCGAGGATGGCCAGCGGGTGGAGGCCGGCCAGGTGCTGGTGGAGATGACTAGCGCCGAGGAGCATGCCCTCCTGGAGGAGGGCCAGGTCAGGGTGGCGGAGGCCTCCCGCCAATACGACCGGGTCAAGTCCCTGGTCACTCAGCGTGCCGCCTCCGAATCCCTCCTGGACGAGCGTCGCCGCGACCTGGACGCGGCTCGCGCCCAGTTGGTGGCCATCGAGTCGCGCCTCGCCGATCGCCTGATCAAGGCCCCCTTCGCGGGTGTGCTGGGGTTGCGCAACATCAGCCCCGGAGCGCTGGTCCGGCCCGGCGATCTCATCGCTAACCTGGACGACGACAGCGAAATGAAGCTGGACTTCGCCCTGCCCAGTCTCTACCTGGTCGATCTCCGGCTGGGCATGGCCATCTCGGCCAGCTCCCGGGCCCATGGCGATCGGTCTTTTCAGGGCGTGATCGCCGCCATCGACAGCCGGATCGACCCCGTGACCCGCGCTATCCAGGTCCGTGCCCTCATCCCCAATCCCCGCCAGGATCTCAAGCCGGGCCTCCTTATGCGGGTCGAGGTCCCCCGCAATCCCCGCCAGGGCCTGGCCATCCCCGAGGCGGCCCTGTTGCACCGGGGGCGCGATCATGGGGTCCTGGTGGTGGGGGAGGGTGATCAGGCCGAGGAGCGACAGGTGGACATCGGCGCCCGTCGCCCGGGGGTTGTGGAGGTCACCCGCGGGCTGTCCGTGGGAGAACGGGTCATCACCCACGGTAACGACAAGGTCCGGTCGGGTCAGGTGGTGCGGGTCCTGGCCCTGGATGACGGGACCAAGTCCTTGCGGGAAATGCTGGGGTCTGGCCAGTGATCCTGTCTGACGTCGCGGTCAAGCGTCCGGTCCTGGCCGCGGTCATCTCCCTGCTCTTGATCGCCTTCGGCCTGCTGGCCTTCGACCGGCTACCCCTGCGCGAGTATCCCGATATCGACCCGCCGGTGGTCTCGGTGGAGACCCGCTACCCTGGCGCCGCCGCCAATGTGGTGGAGACCCGCGTCACCCGCCTCATCGAGGACATGGTGGCGGGGGTGGAGGGCATCCAGAGCATCGAGTCCCTGAGCGAGGACGGCCGCTCCAACATCACCATCAAGTTCGACATCGGCCGCGACATCGACGGCGCCGCCAACGATGTCCGCGACCGGGTGTCACGGATCAGCGATGATCTGCCAGATGAGGCGGAGCCGCCGGAGATCCAGAAGGTGGACGCCAACGAGGATGTCATCCTCTGGCTCAACCTGGCCAGCGATCGCCTGACGATCCCGGAACTGAGTGACTATGCCCGCCGCTACCTGGTGGATCGCTTTTCGGTGATCGACGGCGTGGCGCGGGTGCGGGTCGGTGGTCGCCAGACCTTTGCCATGCGCATCTGGCTCGACCGTCAAGCCCTGGCGGCCCGGGGCCTGACGGTGGACGAGGTGGAGGAGGCCCTGCGCGCCGAGAACCTGGAATTGCCGGCGGGGGGCGTGGAATCCCGCCAGCGCCAGTTCAGCGTGCGGACCGAGCGCGCCTTTCAAACCGCCGGGGACTTTGCCCGCCTAACCCTCGCCCGGGGGAAGGATGGCTCGCTGGTGCGCCTGGGGGATGTCGCCCGGGTGGAACTGGGGACGGACGAGGACCGCATCTCCTTCCGCGGCAATGGCCTGCCCATGGTGGGTATCGGCATCGTCAAGCAATCCACCGCCAATACCCTGGCCGTCGCCGAGGCGGCCAAGGCGGAGATGGGGCGCCTCAACCAGACCCTGCCCGAGGGCATGAAGCTCCATCAGAGCTACGATTCCTCGGTGTTCGTCCGCGGCGCCGTGCACGAGGTTTACAAGACGCTGGGGGAGGCCATCCTCCTGGTGGTGCTGGTCATCTTCCTCTTCCTCGGCAGTTGGCGCGCCACCCTGGTGCCGGCGGTGGTGGTGCCCGTGTCCCTCATCGCCACCTTCCTGGCCATCTGGATGCTGGGCTTTTCCATCAATATCCTCACCCTCCTGGCCCTGGTCCTGGCCATCGGTCTGGTGGTGGACGACGCCATCGTGGTCCTGGAAAACATTCACCGCCGCCTGGCCGAGCGGGGCGAGACCCGCCTGGTGGCGGCCTATCGCGGCACCCGCCAGGTCGGCTTCGCCGTCGTGGCCACTACCCTGGTGCTGGTGGCGGTCTTCGTCCCCATCGCCTTCCTACAAGGGGATGTCGGCCGCCTCTTCTCCGAGTTCGCCCTGACCATGGCCGCCGCCGTCGCCTTTTCCATGCTGGTGGCCTTAACCCTGTCACCCATGATGGCCTCCAAGATCCTGCCCGATGCCCATGCCCCGGGCCGCCTGAGCCTGGCGCTGGATGGGTTCTTCGTGCGGGTGCGGCGTGGCTATGGGCGCGCTCTGGGCTGGTTCCTCCGCCATGCCTGGGTGGCGGGCCTGCTCCTGATCCTCATCCTGGGCGGGGCGGTCTGGCTGTTCCAGGAGCTGCCTCGGGAGTATGCGCCCCGCGAGGATCGCGGCACCTTCTTCGTCCAGGTCAATGGACCCGAGGGGGCCTCCTATGCCTACATGAAGGAGTACATGGACGAGATTGAGCGGCGCCTCATGTCCTACATCGACAATGGCGAAGCTATCCGGCTGCTGGTGCGGACCCCGCGCGGCTTCGAAGGCACCCAGACCTTCAATACCGGCAACGCCACCCTGGTACTGGCTGACTTTGGTCAGCGCCGTTCCGGCTGGGTCATCATGGACGAGATTCGCGCCAAGCTCGCCGACCTGCCCGGCGTCAAGGCCTCGCCCATCATGCGCCAGGGCTTCGGGTCGCGGGTCCAGAAGCCGGTCCAGTTTGTGATCGGGGGCGGGACCTACGAGGAGCTGGCCCAGTGGCGGGATATCCTCCTGGCCCGGATCGAGGCCTCCAACCCGGGCCTGACCAACCTCGATTGGGACTATAAGGAGACCAAGCCACAACTGCGGGTAGCCATCGATCAGGCCCAGGCGGCGGACCTGGGCGTCACCGCCGGGGCCATCGGTCGCACCCTGGAGACCATGCTGGGTTCCCGCAAAGTCACCAGCTTTATCCGCGATGGCGAGGAATACGACCTCATCCTGGAGGGGGAGCGCGATAGTCAGCGCACCCCGGGGGCTCTGGATAACCTTCAGGTCCGCTCGCGGCGCAGCGGCGAGTTGATCCCCCTGGCTAATCTGGTGACGGTGACCGAGTCCGCGGATTCGCGCAGCCTCAATCGCTACAACCGGCTGCGGGCCATCACCCTGGAGGCCAATCTGGCGGAAGGTCTGGCTCTGGGCAGGGCCCTGGATTATCTGGAGGGGCTGGTGAAGACCTCTCTGCCGGAGCAGGCTCGGGTCGATTACAAGGGCCAGTCCCGGGACTTTCGCGCCAGCACGGCGGGGGTCCTGTTCGTCTTCATCCTAGGGGTTGTGGTGGTCTATCTGGTGCTGGCCGCCCAGTTCGAGAGTTGGATCCATCCCCTCATCATCATGCTCACCGTCCCGCTGGCCATGGCCGGTGCCCTGCTGGCTCTCTGGCTGAGCGGCCAGAGCCTGAACCTCTACAGCGAGATCGGCCTCATCATGCTAGTGGGACTGGCGGCCAAGAACGGCATCCTGATCGTGGAATTCGCCAATCAGTTGCGCGATCAGGGACGGGAATTCAACGCCGCCCTGCGGGAGGCCGCCGAGATCCGCCTGCGCCCCATCGTCATGACCAGCATCACCACGGCCGCCGGGGCCGTGCCCCTGCTCCTGGGTTCTGGCGCGGGCGCCGAGACCCGCCTGGTCATCGGCACCGTCATCCTCGCGGGGGTCCTGGCGGCGACCCTCTTTACCCTCTTTGTCGTTCCGGTGGCCTACCAGGTCCTTGCCCGCGGTACCAGCTCCCCCGGCGCCGTCGCCCAGCGTCTGGCCACCGAGGAGGCGGCCAGCCCGGAGTGATGCCCGGGAAGGCCGGGAAGACCGGGAAAGGTCCCGGGCTGGAAAACCGACAACTCGGTCAGCCGCCGCTTCATCAGGAAGATTGTCGGAAAAATTACAGCTTTACCCGGTAGTCTTCCAGGTCTCCGCCGCGTTCCAGCATCTTTTGCACCCACTCGGGTCTTCGTCCTATCCCATTCCAAACCTTTCCTTGCCGGCTCCGGTAAAGTCGGGGGATGTTATCCCTGATAAGGGGTAGGACGTATTTTCCTCGACTTCCGCCGTTGGCGCTGTTGTTGAAATTCAGTTCATAGGGCCTGATTTTATATTTTTTGATCAGGACGTTGATCTCTTTGATAACAGGGGCCTTTTCCGCTTTGAAAATCTCGTCGTACTGGGCTTGGAGTGCGGTGATCTGGGCGTTGAGCGAGCGCAGATCGGTGTCGTTTTCAGTAGGCGGCATTGCTAGGGTACCTAATCAGGGTAAATATATTTTTTAGTTTACAAAGAAGCCTGGCCTGGATCAAGGTCGCGGCAATCCGGTGACGGGTATGTCGGAGAGGGGCTTTTGGGGAAATACCCGGTCAGTCGGGCGTGCCGCATCCCCGGCGCCGCCACCCGACGCCATCAGGCAAATCCAGATTTAACCCATTGGCGGGGTTCCACCCCTCCTGGGCGGGGCCCAGCGCCCGGGTTTGGGGTGGGCTCAGTGCTCGGCTTCGCGCAGATCCTGGGAAGTATCCCGTCCCAGGTCCGCCGTGAGGTAGTCCAGGGTCAGGGGCAAGCCCAGTTCCAGGCGGGCGATGTGTTGCAGGCTGATGCGGATGTGGCGTGGCCGGCATTCCAGCAGATGGCCGCCATGTCGCTTGTCCGCGGTCAGGAAGTGCAGGTGATAGCCGGGGACGGCGACGGACTGCATGAAGCTGGGTGTCCAGTAGCCGACCAGGGTGCCCTCGATATGCTCGAATTCGAATTCGGGCTGTTCCCGCGCCACCTCCACCAGGGGCCGGTAGGCGTCCTGGCGCGGCACGGAGCGGGTGCGCACATAATCGAAGAGCCCGTCCAGGCGAAGGGCGTAGAGCATGTTCTTCGACGGCAGCAGGCGGTCGAAGAGGGCGAGCAGGCCCGGGTAGTCCAGCGGCTGCTCGATGTCCTCCTCGCTGTAGGGGCGGAAGAAGGTGACGCAGGCGAAGGGGGTGCGGGTTTCGTCCGGCACGGCGTAGGCGTTGCCGTCGGAACGTAGCTGATAGACCACGCTGTCGATGACCACCATCTCGCCATCCAGGTCGTTGAAGGTGCCGAGGCCGAAGTCGCCGCGGGCCAGGATGTCGGCGATGGTGGTGTCCTGGCGGTAGAGGCCCTCGACCAGGGCATTCACCGGGGCCGAGACATAGAGAAGGGCGTTTCGGGCATTCATGACGGCATGGCCTCCAGGGCTTGAGCGCGGGTGTCGACGACCTCCAGCAGGCCAAGGAAGCCGCTGATCTCCAGGACCTCGTGGATGGGCGGGCTGACCTGGCAGAGGATCAGGCGGCCCTCGTCCCTGTCAATCTGCTTGACGGCCTTGACCAGCACGCGCAGCCCGGCGCTGGAGAGGAAATCCAGGGCGCTGAAATCCAACACCAGATGGGTGCAGCCAGCCAGTCGCTCCATGAGCTGTTTCTCGAAAAGGGGGGCGCTACCGCTGTCCAGGCGCCCTTGCGGGGCGATGATGAGCACGGGGCCCTGGTGGGTTTCATGCAGTTCCATTTTGCTTCTCCGGGGTCGGGTTGTGCAGAGGATGAGGCGGACGGCACCCTGGGCTACAGTCGAGGAGGATTTTCAGGGCCCCCGGCTGTGCGGCCTGCGCGAAGGCCGCGACGGCCGTGGCGAGAGGGTAGCGTCCCTCGATCAGGGGGCGCGGGTCCAGGCCTTGCCGCAGCCGCTCCAGGGCGGTGGTGAAGGGCCCGCAGCGGGAGCCGATGAGGGTGATCTCGTCCACCACTAGCCGGGACAGATCGATCTCCGCCCGGTGGGCGTAGGTGCTCTTGAGGATGAGGGTGCCCGCGGCGCGCAGGGCGTGGCGGGCCAGCTCAAAGCCGGCCGGCGTGCCGCTGGCCTCGATGACCAGATCCCAGTAGCTCTCGTCCACCCGGTCTTCGCCGATCCAGGCGATGCCAGCGGCCTCCAGCAGGGCCCGCTGCCGGGGGTGGCGTGCCACCACCTGGAGGTCGCCCGGCCGACCCGCCAGGCTCAGGGCGATGAGTTGCCCCAGACGGCCGGCGCCCACGACCAGGACACCTTCACCGGCGAGGATGGGCCTTTGCTCCGGGATGCGCAGGGCCGCCGCCAGTGGTTCGCAGAAGACGGCGGCCTCGTCCGGGAGGGTGTCGGGGACGGCGTGCAGGTTGGTGAGGGGCAAGACCAGGTATTCGGCAAAGGCGCCATCATGGTCCTTGATGCCCAGCACCTGGCGCCGGGCGCAGTGATGACCCCGCCCGGCCCGGCAGGGGTCGCAGTGGCCGCAGGGCAGGTTGATCTCGCCAACGACCCGTTCCCCCCGGCGTCCGGGCTGGTCCGGCGCGGCGGCGATTTCACCGACGAACTCGTGGCCGGGGATGCCGGCGAAGGGGTAATAGCCCTGCCTCAGTTCCAGGTCTGTCGCGCAAATGCCGGCCAGGCGCACCCGCACCAGGGCCTCCCCCGGACCTGGCACCGGTACCGGCAGGTCCTCGCGTAGGCGCAATTGCCGATCCTCCAGCCAGAGACCGCGCATGTACCTTGTCCTCCCTCGGGTGCCGTCTTGGCCCTGACGCTTGGCCCGCCCGGTCTATTCGAAGCTAGGCGGCGAAGCCCGGTGCCAGTCCGTGACCTCTTGCAGTTTGTGGGCGACATTGAGCAGCCGACCCTCCTGGAAATAGTCGCCGATGAGCTGCAGGCCCACCGGTAGGCCGCCGGACTGGGCCACCGGCAGGGACAGGCCCGGCAGGCCCGCCAGGTTGGTGGCGATGGTGTAGATGTCGTTAAGGTACATGGCTACCGGATCGTCCGCCTTGTCACCCAGCGGGAAGGCGGTGGTGGGGCTGGTGGGGCCCAGGATGACATCCACCTCCTCGAAGGCGCGGCGGAAATCGTCGCTGATGAGGTGCCGCAGCTTTTGCGCCTTGAGGTAATAGGCGTCGTAGTAGCCAGCGGACAGGACATAGGTGCCAATCATGATGCGCCGCTTGACCTCGGCCCCAAAGCCCTCGGCGCGGCTGCGCTGGTAGAGGTCGAGCAGGTCCCGGGGCTCCTGACAGCGATGACCGTAGCGCACCCCATCAAAGCGAGCCAGATTGGAGGAGCATTCCGCCGGCGCCACCACATAGTAGGTCGGCACCGATAAGGGGCTGTTGGGCAAGCTGATCTCGCGGATCTGGGCGCCCAGGCGGCGGTACTCGGCGATGGCGGCCTCCACGCTGGCGGCCACCCCCGCGGCCAGCCCAGCGCCGAAGTATTCCTTGGGCAGGCCGATGCGCAGGCCCGCCAGATCCTGGCCCAGCCCGGCGCGATAGTCCGGCACCGGTTCCTGGGAACTGGTGGAGTCACGGGGATCGAAGCCCGCCATGGCCTGGAGCAGCAGGGCCGCATCCTCGGCGGTGCGGGTCATGGGGCCGGCCTGGTCCAGGCTGGAGGCGAAGGCGATCATGCCCCAGCGCGAGACGCGCCCGTAGGTCGGCTTGAGCCCGGTCAGGCCGCAGAGGGCCGCCGGCTGGCGGATGGAGCCGCCGGTGTCCGTGCCCGTCGCCGCGGCGCACAGATAGGCCGCCACCGCCGCCGCCGATCCGCCCGAGGAACCGCCCGGTACCCGCGTCTCATCCCAGGGGTTTTTGACCGGGCCGTACCAACTCGTCTCGTTGGACGAACCCATGGCGAATTCGTCCATGTTGGTCTTGCCCAGCATCACCACCCCGGCCTGTTCCAGCCGTTCCACCACTGTGGCGCTGTAGGGCGCCACGAAGCTGTCCAGCATCCGCGAGCCGCAACTGGTCTTGAGGCCATAGGTGCAGAAGATGTCCTTGTGGGCAATGGGAATGCCGGCCAGGGGCCCGACTTCGCCGCTGCGCCGCTGGGAATCGGCCCGCTCCGCCGCCTCCAGGGCCCGGTCGGCGGCGACCGTGATGTAGGCGTTCAGGCGTGGATTGAGTCGCTCGATGCGCGCCAGAAAGTGGCGGGTCAGTTCCACGCTGGTGAAGGCGCCCTGGCGCAGCCCGCGATCCAGTTCGGCGATGGTCATCTTATGCATGAGGGCTTGTCCTGGGGCGGAGAGAGTGAAACGGGGTAAGCAAGGGGGGTGGCGGACCCCATTATTCAATGACCTTGGGCACCAGATAGAGACCGTTATCGACGGCGGGCGCTATGCCCTGACAGAGCTCGCGCCGGTCCGGCTCCGTGGCCTGGTCGGGGCGCAGCCGCTGGACCATGTGCAAGGGGTGGGCCATGGGGCTGATGCCCTGGGTATCCACGGCGTTCATTTCCTCCGCAAGGGCGAGAATCCCATTGAGATCATGAACATATTTGTCCTTTTCAGCCTTGGAGATCTGAATGCGCGCCAGATGGGCGATCTTCTCCACATCGGATCGGTTAAGGGTCATGGGCGGGCTCCAGCTTGCGTGAGTTATGCGAGAAAAATACCATAGCCGGGCCTCGGCCGTCCTCTTCCGCGCGATCCGCCTTGCCCGGAGGCGATGGCATTGTTAGATTAGCCAAGCTCGGGCGCTGCCACGGAGCGGTTTGGTCCCCGCCGGATGCTGGCTTAGCGGGATCGCGTCTTTCCTCCCCTTTTATTCCCAAGGTAAAAAGCTCGATGTTTTTTCGACGTTTTCGAGGGATGTTCTCGAACGATCTTTCGATCGACCTCGGGACGGCCAACACGCTCATCTATGTCCGGGGCCAGGGCATCGTCCTTAACGAGCCCTCGGTGGTAGCCATCCGTCAGGACCAGGCCGGTGGACCCAAAACCGTGGTAGCGGTGGGGGAGGAGGCCAAGCGGATGGTCGGGCGCACGCCCCAGAACATCACCGCCATCCGGCCCATGAAGGACGGTGTCATAGCCGACTTCACCGTCACCGAGAAGATGCTCCAGTACTTCATCCATAAGGTGCATGAGTCGCGTTTCATGCGGCCCAGCCCGCGGGTGCTGGTCTGCGTCCCCTGCGGCTCGACCCAGGTGGAGCGCCGTGCCATCAGGGAATCGGCGGCCGGGGCCGGGGCGCGGGAGGTCTTCCTGATCGAGGAGCCCATGGCGGCGGCCATTGGCGCCGGGCTGCCCGTGGAGGAGGCGCGGGGCTCAATGGTCGTCGATATCGGCGGTGGCACCTCGGAGGTGGCGGTGCTGTCCCTGAACGGGGTGGTTTACTCCAACTCCGTGCGCATTGGGGGCGACCGCTTCGACGAGGCCATCATCAACTATGTGCGCCGCAATTACGGCACCCTGATCGGCGAGGCCACGGCGGAGCGCATCAAGCATGCCATCGGTTCCGCCTACCCCGGCAGCGAGGTACGGGAAATCGAGGTCAAGGGCCGCAACGTGTCGGAAGGCATTCCCCGGGCCTTCAAGCTCAACAGCAACGAGATCCTAGAGGCCCTGGAAGAGCCCCTGGCGGGCATCACCCGGGCGGTCAAGATCGCCCTGGAGCAGACCCCGCCGGAACTGGGCGCGGACGTGGCCGACCGTGGCATCGTCCTCACCGGCGGCGGCGCCTTGCTGCGCGATATCGACCGCCTGCTGGCGGACGAGACCGGGCTGCCGGTGCTGGTGGCGGACGACCCCCTGACCTGCGTTGCCCGGGGGGGTGGCCGTGCCCTGGAGATGATCGACGAGCACGGCACGGATCTCTTCGTGACCGAGTAGTCCCGGTGGCGGGGGTGCGGGCCTCGATCCCGGCGACCCGGGCCCCGTTAGCCGGGGCGCCGGGGTTGGCCGTGGCACCCCCACTGGACCAGCCTCGGGGCGCGTTGGCTTGGCGGCCGTCGCCCCTGGGGTCCCTGAACGAGGTTGTCGCCCATCAAACCCCTCTTCCTGCGCGGGCCCTCGCCCACCTACCGGGTGGTGATCGCGGTCCTGCTGTCCATTGGCCTCATGGTGGCCGACCAGCGCCAGCATCTGCTGGAACCGCTGCGTTCCACCCTGTCCCTGCTGGTCTCGCCCCTGCACTATCTCGCCAGTATGCCCGTCGGGGTGGTGGCGACCCTCAAGGGGCTGTTCGCCAGCGGGCCCTCCCTGCGCCAGGATAACGAGGTTCTGAAGGCGGAGAATCTGAGCCTCAAGGGCCGGCTGCAACGCCTGGAGTCCCTGGAGGCGGAGAACCGCCGTCTGCACGATCTGCTGGGCTCCTCTTTCCGCGTCGGAGAGCGGGTCCTGATCGCCGAGATGCTCTCCGTGGACCTGGATCCCTATCGCCAGCAGGTGCTCATCAACAAGGGCAGCGCCTCGGGGGTCTTCGTTGGCCAGCCGGTGCTAGACGCCAACGCCGTCATGGGGCAGGTCATCTGGGTGGGGCCCACCACGGCCACCGTCCTCCTCATCACCGACGCGGCCCATGGCTTGCCAGTGCGGGTCAATCGTAACGGCCTGCGCGCCGTGGCGACGGGCACCGGCCTGGTCAACCAGCTCGATCTGTCCTATGTCCCTCACGACGCCGATGTGGAGGAGGGGGACCTGCTGGTCACCTCTGGCCTCGGCGGTCGTTTTCCTGCCGGTTATCCCGTGGCGCGGGTGAGCGAGATCAAGCGGGAGTCGGGCCAGCCCTTCGCTCGGGTGACGGCCACCCCCAATGCCCATCTCGATAGTGGCCATGAGGTGCTGCTGGTCTGGACCCTGCCCGAGGCTGGCAACGGCGAGATTGCTCCCGCCCCCCGCGCGGGGGAGGGCCAGGAAGAGGGGGCCAAACAGGCAATTCCCGCCGCCGTTTCCCAGGGGAAGGCGCCATGATCGACTTCTCTCCCCGCCGCTGGCTCCTCATCCCGACCATGGGGGTAGCCCTGCTGCTGACCCTCCTGCCGCTGCCGGAATGGGCCAGCGAGCTGAGGCCGCCCTGGGTCGCCCTGACCCTGCTTTATTGGATCCTGGCCACCCCCGAGCGGGTTGGGGTCTTCTGGGGCTGGGTTATGGGGCTGCTACTGGATGTCAGTATTGGTACCGTCCTGGGCCAGCATGCCCTGAGTCTGGCGGTGATGGCCTGGATCATGGTGAGCCTGCAGCAACGCCTGCGCCTCTATCCGCCGTTTCAACAGGCCCTGGCGGTCTGGCTGCTCCTGCTGGCGGAGCGGTTGGTTTCGCTCTGGGTCATGGGCGCCCTGGGTCAGCCGACCCCTGGCCTGCCTTACTGGCTATCCACCCTGACGGGGCTCCTCATCTGGCCCTGGATCCCGCTCCTGACCCGCGGCGGTCGGCGCGGTTACGGGATGGGCTGAGCACGCCGTGGCCGGCTCCTGGTTCCACGCGGCGGATGGCGAGCGGCGGCTGTTCGCGCGCCGTGCCTGGGTGGCGGCTATCCTGGCGACCCTGCTCATGTCCCTGGTGGTGGCGCGGGTGGCGCACTTGCAAATTGACAGCCACCAGCATTTTTCGACCCTGTCCCAGGACAACCGGGTGCGGCTGGAGCCCCTGCCGCCGGTACGGGGCCTCATCTACGACACCCAGGGCGTCCTGTTGGCGGCCAACGAGCCCTCCTTTACCCTCACCGTCACGCCGGACAAGGCCAAGGATATGGACGGGCTCCTGGCGGAGTTGTCCAAGCTGATCCGCCTCGACGAGGCGGACATCCGGCGCTTTGAACGGCTGCGTCGCCAGGGCTCGCCTTATACGGCGGTGCCCTTGCGCCTACACCTGACAGAGGAGGAGATTGCCCGCGTCTCCCTGGAGGGCTATCGTTTCCCGGCGGTCGATATCCGCACCGATCTGTTGCGGACCTACCCCATGGGGATCTATACGGCCCACGTCCTGGGCTACGTGGCGCGCATCGACGAGGAAGAGGTCAAGCGCATCGACGCCGCCAATTACCGGGGCACGGACTTCATCGGCAAGAACGGCCTGGAGAAGTCCTACGAGGAGGTGCTGCACGGGCGCGTCGGCTATCGCCAGGTGGAGGTCAACGCCAAGGGCCGGGTCCTGCGCACCCTGGAGAGCGAGCCGCCGACACCGGGCAAGGATCTGCGGCTGCATCTGGATATTCGCCTGCAACGCAACGCGGCGGCGGCCCTGGCCGGCAAGCGCGGTGCCGTGGTGGCCATCGATCCCCGGACGGGCGGGGTTCTGGCGATGGTCAGCAACCCCGGTTTCGATCCCAATCCCTTTGTCGAAGGGATCGGCGCCAAGGAGTATGCGGCCCTGCGCGACGACATCGATGTGCCCCTCTTCGACCGTGCCCTGCGTGGCCAGTACCCGCCGGGTTCCACCATCAAGCCCTTCATCGCCCTCGGCGGGCTGGAGACGGGCGTTATCACCACCGGCAAGGTCAAGCATTGTAGCGGGGCCTTTCAGTTGCCCGGTCAATCACACCGCTATCGCGATTGGCGCAAGGGCGGTCATGGCTCGGTGGACATGCGCCGGGCCATCGTGGAGTCCTGCGATGTCTATTTCTACGACCTGGCCCATCACCTGGGCATCGACCGGCTGGATGACTTCTTGGGCAAATTCCATTTCGGCCGCAAGACGGGCGTCGATCTGGCGGGGGAGTTGGGTGGCCTGCTGCCCTCGAAGGAGTGGAAGCGTCGGGTGCGCCATCAGGCCTGGTATCCGGGGGAGACCCTGATCGTCGGCATCGGTCAGGGGGCCTTTCTGGCCACGCCTTTGCAGTTGGCGGCGGCCACCGCCGCCATCGCCAATGGCGGCCGTTATCTCGAACCGCGCGTGGCGAAGGCGCTGGACGCGGGTCAAGGGCAGCTCGCACCGATTCAGGCCCCCCGGCGCGATCTCGGGCTGGACCCCGATCATGTGGAGGACATTATCCAGGCCATGACCCAGGTCGTGGAGAGTCCCCGGGGTACGGCCCGGCGCATCCGGAGCCCCGCCTATCGGATTGCCGGCAAGACCGGCACGGCCCAAGTCTTTACCGTCGGCCAGAAGGAGACCTATAAGGAAAAGCAGGTCGCCGCGCGCAAGCGTGACCATGCCCTCTTCGTGGCCTTTGCCCCGGTGGATGACCCGCGCATCGCCGTGGCGGTCCTGGTGGAGAATGGCGGTCATGGGGGCTCGGTGGCCGCGCCCATCGCCCGGGCCGTGATGGATAGCTATCTGCTGGGCAAGGACCCCCCGGCGGATCTGGGCGCCGAGTCCGAGGAGGAGGCCGAGGATGGCGATTGAGCCTGTCAACGCGGGTCTGGACCGAGTGCCCCTGGCCGGGCAAGGGACTCTCTCCCAGCGGCTACACCTAGACCTGCCCCTGGTCTTTGCCCTGCTGCTGGCGGCGAGCTATGGCCTGCTGGTGCTCTTCAGCGCCATCGACCAGGACCCCAAACGGCTGGAGGCCCAACTGCTGCGCCTGGGGCTCGCCTTCGGGGTCATGATCTTCGTCGCCCAGATCCCCCCCCGGCTCTGGCGGCGCCTGGCGGTCCCCCTCTATGTGGCCGGCGTGCTCATGCTGGTGGCGGTGCTGGCGGTCGGCGAGATCGGCAAGGGCGCCCAGCGTTGGCTGGACCTGGGACTGCTGCGCTTTCAGCCTTCGGAACTGCTCAAGCTGGGGGTGCCGCTGATGCTGGCCTGGTTTCTGGCGCTTCGGCCCCTGCCGCCTGGGGGCTGGCGTACCCTGGTGGCGGCCATCCTGACCGCGGTGCCGGCGGTGCTTATCGCCCGCCAGCCGGACCTGGGCACGGCCCTGCTGGTGGGCAGCGCCGGGGCCTTCGTCCTCTTTCTGGCGGGCTTGTCCTGGCGGCTCATCGCCCTACTGGTGGCCATCGCCGCCGCCCTGGCCCCCCTGCTCTGGAGCCAGATGCTGGACTATCAGAAAAATCGGGTGCTGACCCTTTTCGACCCGGAAAGCGATCCCCTGGGCACGGGCTACCACATCATCCAGTCCAAAATCGCCATCGGCTCCGGCGGGGTCTATGGCAAGGGCTGGGGCCTGGGCACCCAGTCCCATCTGGAATTCCTGCCCGAACGCTCCACCGACTTCATCTTCGCCGTCCTGGGCGAGGAACTGGGCCTCTTTGGCGTCCTGGCGCTGCTGGGTATCTATCTCTTTATCATCTTCCGGGGGCTCTACATCGCCAGCCAGTCCCAGGATGCCTTCGGCCGCCTGCTGGCGGGGGGGCTGACCCTGGTCTTTTTTGTCTATCTCTTCGTTAACACCGGCATGGTGTCCGGCCTGCTGCCCGTCGTGGGCGTACCCCTGCCGCTGGTGAGTTACGGCGGCACCTCCATGGTGACCATCCTGGCCGGCTTCGGGCTCATCATGGCTGTGCATACCCATAGGGAACGTTCGGGGCGCTAGGCGGTGTGGGTGAACTGGTAGGTGACTCAATCGCCGCCAAGCTTGTGCTTCTCGATCAGCGTGACCTTGGCTTTCACCGCGGCGGCGATGTAGGCGGTGACCAGCCCCGCGCGGGCGCCGCCGATGACGATCAGGTTGCGCTAGCAGAAGCAGAATCAGGCGCTGGCGGGTCATGTGCGGATCACTTGCCGCCCCAGACTTCTTCCACTCGCGCGTCCCGGCCGCAGGATTTGCGGTAGTAGTTGTAGCGGATCGGATTCTTCTTGGAGTAGTCCTGATGGTAGGTTTCGGCCAGCCAGAACGTCGTGGCCGCTGCCAGCTCGGTGTGGATGGTCTTGAATTTACCGCTCTTCAGCAGGGCGTCGCGGCTGGCCTCGGCGGCCTTGCGCTCGGCGTCGTTCTGCCAGTAGATGCCACTGCGATACTGGGTGCCGACGTCGCAGAACTGGCGATCCTTGGCCGTAGGGTCGATGTGCCGCCAGAAGTAATCCACCAGTTGCGGGTAGCTGACTTTTTGCGGGTCGTAAATCACCCGCACCGCCTCGGTATGCCCGGTGCCGCCCGCGCTGACCTGCTCGTAACTCGGATTACTCGTGCGGCCTGCGGTGTAGCCCGACTCCACCTCGATCACGCCGGGGAGTTTTTCAAAGTCCTTTTCGATGCACCAGAAGCAGCCGCCGGCGAAAATCGCCGTGGCGCCGCCGGCAGGCACGATGGTGGGCGTGGCGGGTGTCTCGGCAAACGCGGCGGTCATCAGGGCTGTGGCGAGCGCCGCCACCTTTACCAGCGCCTTCATGTCCGCAGCGCCGGAAGCTGTTCACCCTTTAGGATGAACTTCAAGGCGACCCCGTTGTTGCAGTAACGCTTTCCGGTGGGTTGCGGGCCGTCGTTGAACACGTGGCCCTGATGCCCGCCGCAGCGCGAACAGTGATATTCGGTGCGTGGGAATACCAGTTTGAAGTCCGTCGAGGTGCCGACCGCGTCTGCCAGCGGTTGCCAGAAGCTCGGCCAGCCGGTGCCGCTTTCGTACTTGTGGGCGCTGTCGAACAGCGGCAGATTGCAGGCGGCGCAGACGAAGGTGCCGGTGCGCTTTTCCGCGTTCAACGCACTGCTGCCGGCAGGTTCAGTACCCTCTTCAAACAGCACCTGGTAGGCGTCGGCCGGCAGCAATCCCTTCCACTCCTGTTTGCTCTTGCTCAAGGGGAAGGTGCGGGCGGCGCTGGCCGAGCCAAACGGCAGAATGGGCAGCCAGGACAAGACCAACAGCCCCGAAACCCGTGAAATCCAGTTGCGACGGTTCATGTTGCTCTCCTATTGTTTCTCCGGCGGAGCCGGCGACGGTATCCCCGTGGTTATGGCGGGTGGTGCTTGGTCTGGCCAGCCCCGAGATTCCTTACAACCGTCAAAATATGTTTACTCGTTAGACCAAGCGAGCCGCGGTCCAGTTCCGGCAAGCCTCGGCACTGGCGCCAGACGCTGCCGTGGCGCCAAACGGCCACTCCCTGGCGCCCTCCCAAAAGGCTGGTTTGCTCCCGCCGGACTCCGTCGGCTCGCCTCCGTCGGCTCGCATTGTGTCCTTGCAGAGCACCTTCCTTCGATGCTAGATTCCCCGAGCCCAGCCGCCGTGCGGTTGGACTTCCTCCCACCCCCCCTTTTGCCGGCGGCCGGATGCTCCGTATGACTGCTGCGCGCGGTTTGGTGCTCTTCAACTACGATTGGGATCAAGTCGGCTATGGCCGCTGGTCGTCGGAATTTTCTTTGGATTCCGAAGGTTTCGACCTCTTCAGTTTTCCCAGCAATGCCAATCTCGTTACCTTCGACTTGCAGTGCTTTGTTGATCGCCTGGCTGCTCGCGCGGCGCACCGGGGATGGTGCGCGGTAACCTCGAATCACGAGCAGTTTGGCGCGCTGGCCGCCGCCCTGCTGGCGGAACGGATGGGCTGGTCGGGTACGCCGGTCGCGGCGGTGCTCGCCTGTCAGCACAAGTTGCACGCCCGGCGGGTTCTCGAACAGGTGGCCCCGGAGGCCAATACCCCTTTTGCCCTCCTTGAATCGGGGTATGGCGATCCGGTGCCGGACCATCTGGGTTATCCCCGCTTCGTCAAACCGATCAAGGCCGCGTTTTCGGTGCTTGCCCGAGTCGTGCACGACCGTGAGGAGTTGACGGCACTGACCCGCTTTGGCTTCTGGGAACTCTGGGTGATCCGCCATCTGGTCGAGCCTTTCGAACGGGTGGTCAAGGCGCGCTTGCCGGAAGCGGGGAGCGCGCACCGGATGTTGCTGGAACAGCCCGTCAATGCCTCGCAGTACAACCTGGATGGTTATGTTTTTGCGGGGGAGCCGCGGCCATTGGGTTTTGTTGAATCGGTGATGTATCCCGGGACGCAGGCCTTCATGCGCTTCGATTATCCCTGCCAGTTGAACGAGCCGGGGCGCGCTCAGGCGCTGGATGTGGCGCGACGCTTTTTATCCGCCGTGGGTTTTACGCATGGTCTGTTCAACATGGAGTTCTTTCATGATCCGGTGACGGAAAAGTTGACGGTGATCGAATTCAACCCACGCATGGCGGCCCAATTTTCCGACCTGTATTTGCGAGTTGACGGGGTCGATCTGCACCGTCTCGGTCTGGAGCTGGCCTTCGGTCGCGACCCGGCCCTGCTGCCTCGGGCCGAGCCTGCGGCCGGTGCCGCGGCCAGCTTTGTCTATCGCTGTTTTGATCCGGCGGAACGCCCCGCCATGCCGGGCGCCGCCCAGCGGGCAGCTCTGGCCGAATGTTTTCCGGATGCGCTGCTGTTCCGTTTCGCCAAGTCGCACGGGCAGATTGCTCGCGATTTCAAATGGCTGGGCAGTTATCGTTACGGCATCCTACATCTTGGGGGCCAGGATGCCCGCGATTTGCGGGAGCGGTGCCTGGCAGCCAGTGAGCTGCTCGGTTGGCCGGCACCTTATGCCTGGCACCCAGCGAAAACCCATGCGCCGGCCGGCTATCTAACACCCGGCTTTTCCATGGAAACTCCCCAATGATTTCTCGCTCACCTTTATTTTTGCCCGACGTTGCCAAGGCTAAGGCCGCTTCGAGCCTAGCCAAGTGAAAGCGCCCCACCTGCTGCAATTCGCACGGGAAGATTCCGCCGCCACCCGGGCCGCGATTGTTGTCGGTATTTCGGCGTCGCCCGCGGCAGTCTCGCCCAAGTATTTTTACGATGCCCTGGGTTCGCGTCTCTTTTCGGCCATTACCGAATTGCCGGAGTACTACCCGACCCGCACCGAGGCGAGCATTTTTTCCCGCTACATCGGTGAGATGGCCGCCGAACTGGTGCCGGTCACGACGCTGGTTGACCTTGGGGCAGGAAATTGCGAGAAGGCGGCCAGCCTCTTTGCGGCATTGCAGGTGCAACGCTATGTGGCTGTCGATATTTCGGCCAGTTACCTGCGGGATTCGCTGGAGAGCCTGCAGCGCAAGCACCCGACGATGGAGATGCTGGGGATCGGCCTCGATTTCTCGCGGACTCTGACATTGCCGGCCGAGGTTGGCGAGGGGCCGAGGACGATGTTTTATCCCGGGTCGAGTATCGGCAATTTCACGCCGGCTGAAGCACTGGCCCTGCTGCGACAGGTTCACACGGCCAGCGCCGGCGGTGCCTTGCTGATCGGTGTCGATCTGGTCAAGCCCACCGCTATTCTCGAACGGGCCTATGACGATCCGCTAGGGGTGACCGCCGCCTTCAATCGCAACCTGCTGCGCCATCTCAATGCCCTGGTTGGCACCGATTTCGCGATAGACGACTGGCGTCATGTCGCCTTTTTCAATGCGCAAGCGTCGCGTATCGAAATGCACCTGGAGGCGGTAACGGCCACGGTCGTGCATTGGGCCGACGGCGAGCGACCCTTTGTCGCCGGTGAGCGCCTGCATACCGAAAATTCCTACAAGTGGCGTTCGGAAGAATTCGCCGACCTGCTCCAGGCCGCCGGTTTCCGTCGCGTGGCGTCCTGGACGGATGAAAACGGCTGGTTCGCCGTTTTCCGGGCCTTTGCCTGACCATGGCTCTAGGTCGCGCAGCTCCGAAACCCGCTGTAAATATCGTTGCGCTCCGGCGTGAAGAAGTTGCGGTAGCGTGGATGCGCCATGCGCGGCGAGGTGGCGCGGCTGGCGCCCCGCAATACCCGACGGTCACCGAACCAGGGGGCGGAATAGTCCCGGTAGGGGTGGGCAACAAAGCCGGGATAGGGCAGAAAGGGACTGGACGTCCACTCCCAGACCTCGCCCCAGGCAAAATCCGGCTGACGGGTCGCGGCACATTCCCACTCGGCTTCCGTTGGCAATCGCCGGCCAGCCCAGCGGCACCAGGCCTCGGCTTCGAACCAGGTCAAATGGGTCGCCGGGGTGTCGAGGGGCAAAGCCTGCCAGTGGCCCGCAACCCGCCTTTGCCATGCGGAACCCTGCTTGCGCAGGTAGCGGGGTGGCGCCGTGCCCGTCGCTTCCAGGAAGGGGAGATAGCGTTCCCAACTGACCACGCAACTGTCGATTTCATAGGCGGCCAGCTCGACGTCGTGGGGGCTCAATTCATTGTCAAACGCAAAGCCGCTGTCCGGGTACCCCAGCTTCCCAACATTCCCGGGGATCTTCAGGGTACTCCGCGGCGGCAGGGCGGCGGGCGGAGCAACGAGGGTTTCCGGCAGCGGAATGCTCAAGGCCTGGGCCATGTAGATGGCCGCTTCGCCGTGCATGTCCTCATGGAACAGCGCAAGACGGAAGAAGTAGAGGTCGTCGTCGGTTTCGGGGGTGTTGGCCAGCAAGGCCAGGGTGTCGTCCAGCACCGCTTCAAGGTAGGCGCGGGTTGTCCCCAGGTCCGGCAGGGGCAGCGTCCAGCGGCTGGGGTGGGCGACCTGGCTGGAGTTGTACCAGGCATCGGCCTCTGGCAGGCGGCCGGCGGGCCGGTGATGATCGGGGTCGGCCTGAACCCCCCGGGCGCGCTGCGGGTTGCGGCTGATCCAATAGTCCTGGAACCAGGCGATATGTCCGACTTCCCAGCGGGGGGGATTGATCTGGGTTGCATAGGGGACCACCAGGTCTTCTCCCAGGTGGTCGGCGTAGGCGGCCAGCAGGTCGAGGGTGCGCCGATGACTGTCGCGCAGGGCTTCGGCAAGCAGAGCGCGGCCGCTGGTGCGGGCCGCTATGGCTTCGGCTGTGTTCATGATGAGGCTTCGGTAGGTGCCTAATAGGGGAAGTATGCCGCAAGTCGTCATTGTCAGCCCGGCCTTGCGCGATGCAAACAACGGTAACTGGCGGACAGCGCGCCGCTGGCAAGCGCATCTGGCGGGGGAGTTCCGGGCGCGTATCCTCAATCAGTGGCCCGATGCAGCGGCTGCGGATGACCGGGTGATGATCGCCCTGCACGCGCGGCGTTCGGCCGAAGCCGTCGCCGCCTGGCATGCGGGGCGGTCGCCGGACGGCCTGGCCGTCGTGCTGACCGGGACAGATCTTTACCGGGATATCCAGACCGATGACTCGGCCCGGCGTTCGCTGGCGATGGCGGGGCAGCTTGTGGTCCTTCAGGAGTGTGCCCCGGAAGCCTTGCCGGTCGAATGTCGCACCAAAACCCGCGTCATTTTCCAGTCGACCACCTCGCGCCAGATCCTGGCCAAGTCATCCCGCCGCCTGCGCCTGCTGATGGTCGGTCATCTGCGCGAGGAAAAGTCCCCGGAGACCTTGTTCGCCGCGGCGCGCCTGCTGTCTAACCAGCCCGATGTGGCGATTGATCATATCGGCGAGGGGCTTGATCTGGCGCTCGCCGCGGCGGCCAGGGCCACCATGCTGGCCGTGCCCAACTACCGCTGGCTGGGCGGCTTGGCCCATGAGGCCGTCCGCCGGCGTATCCAGCGGGCGAGTCTGCTGGTGCATACCAGCCGTATCGAGGGGGGTGCTCATGTCATCATGGAGGCGGTGACCAGCGGTACGCCCGTGCTGGCCTCGGCGGTTGCCGGCAATGTCGGGATGCTGGGGACGGATTACGCGGGCTACTTTCCCCGGGGCGACGCACCCGCACTGGCGGAACTGATCCTGCGCTGCCGTTCGGGTGAGCCGATGCCGACATTGGCGGCCCAGTGTCGCGCCCGGGCGCCGCTTTTCGACCCAGCCACCGAGCGCGCCGCGCTCCGGCGGCTGGTTCATGAACTTCTGGAAAAGGCCTAGATGCAAGCAGTCACCGAGCCGGTAGCGAGGGATATTGTCCTGATTGGCGGGGGGCACAGTCACGTCGGCGTGCTCCGGATGTTTGCTATGAAGCCCTTGCCGGGCGTGCGCCTGACGGTGATCTGCACGGATACCGATACTCCTTATTCGGGCATGCTGCCAGGTTACATCGCCGGCCATTACTCTTTTGACGAGGTGCATATCGACCTGCGCCGGCTGGCGGCGTTTGCCGGCGCGCGCTACTACCTGGATGAGGTGATCGGCATCGATCGCGCATCACGCCGGGTGCTGTGCCGCCATCGCCCGCCGGTCCCTTACGATGCCCTCTCGATCAATATCGGTTCGACGCCGCAGTTGGCTCAGGTGGCCGGGGCCGGCGAATATGCCGTGCCGGTTAAGCCGATCCGGCGCTTCAATGAACGCTGGCTGGCCCTGCTCGAGCGTGTTTGCCAACAGCCGGGGGCGATGACCATTGCCCTGGTGGGGGCGGGAGCCGGCGGTGTCGAACTCACCCTGGCGATGCAGTACCGCTTGCGTCGTGAATGGGTGGCGCTCGGCCGTGATCCGGATGCACTGCATTTTCATCTCTTTTCGGCTGATCCCCGGATTCTGAGCACCCACAATGCGCGGGTCCGTGACGCCTTCGATCGCGTACTGGCGGAACGGGGAGTGGAGGTGCATCGCGGTGCCAAGGTGACCCAGGTCTCGGCCGGGCGCTTGCAAACCGACTCGGGCGAGGTGCTGGCGGCCGATGAAATCATCTGGGTGACGCAGGCCGGCGGGGCCGCCTGGCTGCGTGATACCGGCCTGGCTCTGGACGAAAAGGGCTTTGTCCGCGTGCGGGATACCTTGCAGAGCGAAACGGATCCAGTCATTTTCGCAGCAGGTGATTGCGCCGCGATGATTGACCATCCCCTGGAAAAGGCAGGTGTCTTCGCTGTCCGAATGGCCAGGC